>CAISFO010000061.1 GCA_903884655.1 uncultured Holophagaceae bacterium
CCACGTAGTCGGCCGTCACGTTCATGGGGTTCACGATGTTGGTGATGGCCGCATTGACACCCACCACCAGCTGGTTCCAGCCGCCCACGAAGAGGTCGGCGTTCGCCCGCTTGTCCAGCTCGCCGTCCGCCGCGCCCTTGATGATGATGTCGGTCTGCGCCAGCAGCTCGCTCATCATCTTGACCATGTTGTTCAGGTTGTTCTTGATGATGTTGAAGTCGCCGTTGTAGTTGTCCGTGATGACCGGAGGAATCTCACCCTTCGAGATCTTGTCCACATAGTCGGCCGTCACATTGAGGGGGCCGATGACCGAGTCCAGGCATTCGTTGACGCCCTGCACGATCTTGCGGAAGTCCCCCTGGTGCTTGGTGGCATCGGCCCGAGTGGCCAGCTTGCCTTCCACCGCGGCGACGCGGAGCATGCCCGCGTCGGACACGAGGGCATTCACCGCGTCCACGCACTGGTTCAGGTTGTTCTTGATCTCGTTGAAATCGCCGTTGTACTTGTCCGTGATCTTGGGCGGAATATCGCCCTTCGAGATCCGGTCCACATAGCCCGCCGCCACGTTCAGGGGCCCGATGACGGAATCCAGGCAGTCGTTCACGCCCTGCACGACCTTGCGGAAATCCCCCTGGTGCTTGCTGGCATCGGCCCGGGTGGCCAGTTTGCCTTCCACCGCCGCCACACTCAGCATGGCCGCGTCGGACACGAGTGCATTCACCGCGTCCACGCACTGGTTCAGGTTGTTCTTGATCTCGTTGAAATCGCCGTTGTACTTGTCCGTGATCTTGGGCGGAATATCGCCCTTCGAGATCCGGTCCACGTAGCCCGCCGCCACGTTGAGGGGCCCGATGACCGCGTCGAGGCAGTCGTTCACGCCCTGCACGATCTTGCGGTAATCGCCCTGGTGCTTGGTGGCGTCAGCCCGGGTGGCCAGCTTGCCGTCCACCGCCGCCTGGTTGAGCATGGCCGCGTCCGTGACCAGCGCCTGCAGGTTCGTCCGCACCTGCTTCAGGGCCGGGTTGATCTCATCCTGGGCATCCGCCGCCACCCACTCGCGGCTCAGGTCGCCCTTGGCGATGTCCTGCAGGCCCCCCACAATGCTCTGGAGATTGTCCGTGAAGCCATCCATGGCCTTGGCCAGGTTGCCCACTTCATCGGTTCGTTGCATGTTCAATCGAACGCCCAGGTGACCCTTGGCCATTTCCTTCATCATGTCCACACCTTGTTGCAGGGGGAGGGTGATGGTTCGGGTAATGAAGAAGGCCAGGCCTATCCCCACGATCAGGGCGAAGATGGAAATGGCGAGCAAGGCGGTATTGGCCTGGGAATGGGCCGCTTTGGCTTCCTCGAACCTTGCTGCAGTGGACTTCTTCAAGAATCCGACAAGGACGTCGATGTCCTTCTGAAGGGTGTTGGCCAAGGGCTGGACATCGTTGATCAGCACCAGGGCGGCCTCTTTGTCCCGGCCATTTTTCAAGGAAAGCTCGAGGACCCTGTTGTTGGCGGGAACGACCTTCTCCTTGGCGCTCTTGACGGCTACATACAAGGCCTTCGATTCCTCAGAACGCAGGGTCGCCTGCAGCTTGGTGGCTGCCTCTTCGTATTCCTTGCGGACCTCTTCCAGCTTTTGGTCGTACTTCCGCTTTTCCGCCGGGTCGGGATCCAGGATGATGGTCCGTATCACGCGGGTGATGATGTGCTGCTGCTCGGCCATGTCATAGGCCAGCCGCTCCTGCACGTTGTAGTGCTCGACGATCTCCTTGGTGTTCTCGCCGATGGCGCCCATGCGGTTGAGGCCAACGCCCATCACCACCAGGAGCAGTACGAGGATGAGGCCGAAACTAAGGCCGAGGCGGGTTCCAATCTTGAGGTTGGTCAGCATGAGGCATCTCCTGGGAGTCGATCGAATCGGGGCAAAGGTCTAGTGATGGGCTTCGGATTTGGGGGCTTCGCTGGTGATCGCCGGCAGGAATCGCACCTGGCCGCTGGCCAGGTCATAGACCGCTGGAACGACGCTGAGCTTACCGGCCTTGCAGAGGTGCTCGACGATGCCGCTGCGGGTGAGGACCACCTTGGCCTGGCGCACGGCATTGGCTTCGACCAGGTGGGACATGTGCACGGCCATGGATTCGCCTGCTGGATGATGGACACTGTCCACCAGTCCGCACATGGCCGACTGCAGGCTCCAGAGGTTGCCGGGCAGGGGCGTGGGGCCGGATTCAAGCACGGCCTTCACGGCGCCGCAGGATTCATGGCCCATGACCACGACCACCTTGGAACCCAGGTGCTCCACCGCGTATTCGATGCTGGCGAGGCTCTGGGTGTCCGGGCAATTCCCGGCTTCGCGCACCGTGAACAGCCGGCCCAGTTCCTGATCGAAAATGAAGTTGTCGCCCAGGCGGCTGTCGCTGCAGGTGACGATCACCGCGAAGGGCGCCTGGCCCTTGGCCAGGGTCTGGCGCAGGGCGATGTCGTTGTAGCCCATCTGGGTGCGGGTGCGGGTGCCCGCGGCGAAACGGCCATTCCCGGCCTTCAGCTCGGCCAGGGCGCCTTCGGGCGAGGCGGCTTCGGCTCCCGGTGCCGCCGCCACGCCACTCTTCTGGGCCAGTTCCTGGCGCAGGCGGGAGTTCTCCTGCTCCAGGGCCTTGAGGCGGGCGGCCTCCTTCCCTTCGCCAGCCTTGGCCGGGCGGGCGGGCTTCTTCTCGCCCTCCTTGCCTGCACGGTGACTGCCCTTGGCGGAACTCTCCCGGTACGAGGACTGGGGCTCTTCATTGGCCAGCGCGGCCCCCTGGGGGGCAATGAGCAGCAGGGCCAGCAGGCTGAGGGCGGTTTTCATGGCTGGATCTCCTTGGAAGGGCGGCCCTGGGGCGATTCGGAATGCGGTGGTCGATTCATGGGGTATCGCTCAATTCAGGCTGGGGGGGCCAACCTGCGCCCCAGGTCCGCCAGGACCTCGGGGACTCGCTCGAACTCCCGGGTCTTGTCGAAGAAGTGATCCGCACCCAGCTCGAGGCAACGCAACCGGTCCGCGGCGTCACTGAAGCTGGTGAGCACGATCACGAGGCAGTCGGGACAGGTGCGCTTGACCTGGGCCAGCACCTCGCAACCATCACCATCTCCCAGGTGCAGATCCAGCACCACCGCGTCCACCGGGGCCACCTGGAGGAGCAGGCAGGCCGCGGCCACGGAATCAGCCTCGCCCACCACCTCAGCCGCATTGGATTCCTCGATCAGGCTTCGTATCCGCGCCCGGACCGGGCTGGAGTCTTCCACAAGCAGGACGTGGAGCATTCTGGGAACATCAAGAGGGGGCATAGCCTGAACATCGGCGGCCTCCATGCGACCCTGCAGTCGGTCGATCGCTGAATGTCGCATCCGTCATTTCGGAAGCGGACTATCGGGAGAATTCCCGACAAGGCCTTCCCAACGAACCCGGAATCCGCACTTGAGGCCATCGACCGGGCGAGGCGCGCAGGGGCGTCGGCCCCACCCTGCAAGGGCATGCTCACAGGGACCTGCCGCCTGACCGACCAGAGGTGCGCGACGACAATTACACCTGTGCATCGGTGACAACTACACCAGGGCGTCTGGAGTAGCGCCGAACGGGTAATTTCATGCCCTGCTGGTCCTACGGTCCAATGGACGTAGGAAGGCGGTGCCATGGCCCCGGTCACAG
>CAISFO010000062.1 GCA_903884655.1 uncultured Holophagaceae bacterium
CTACTTCGACAAGGAATCCGCGGCCATTGCCGGCAAGAAGGCCTTCGTCACCAACCGCATCGGCGACTTCGGCTTCATGCTGGGCTTCTTCCTGATCTTCCAGGTCTTCGGCAGCCTCGACTACGACACGCTCATGGGCTCGGTCCGCGAAGTCGCGAACCTGCAAGCCATCACCCTCTACGGGCACACCGCGAGTCCCACCTGGTGGTTCAACCTCATCGGCTGCTGCCTCTTCGTGGGTGCCATGGGCAAGTCCGCGCAGATCCCCTTGTATGTGTGGTTGCCTGACGCCATGGCAGGTCCCACCCCAGTCTCCGCGCTGATCCACGCCGCCACCATGGTGACCAGCGGCCTCTATATGATCACCCGGTTGAACTTCATCTACGTGAACGCGCCGGTGGCCCTGGCCGTGGTGCTGGCCTTCGGCTCACTGACCGCCTTCGTGGCCGCCACCATGGGCCTCGCCCAGTACGACATCAAGAAGGTGCTGGCCTACTCCACCGTGTCCCAGCTGGGCTTCATGTTCATGGGCATGGGCGCCGGGGCCTTCAGCGCCGGCATGTTCCACGTCTTCACCCACGCCTTCTTCAAGGCCAGCCTCTTCCTTGGCTCCGGTGCGGTCATCGCGGCCTGCCACCACGAGCAGGACATGCGCAACATGGGCGGGCTGAAGAAAATGATGCCCATCACCGCCATGAGCATGATTCTGGCGACGTTCGCCATCGCCGGCATTTTCCCCTTCTCGGGCTTCTTCTCCAAGGACGAGATCCTCTGGAAGGTCTTCGAGGGCTGGTATCAGCACGGCCACTACACGGGCCCCACCCTGAATCTGGTGGCCTGGATCCTGGGCATGCTGGGCGCGTTCTGCACCGCCTTCTACATGACCCGCTTGATCGCCATGACCTTCTATGGCGAGTACCGGGGCGCCGGTCACGATCCCCACGGCCTGACCGTGCCTTCCGAGGCCCATGGCCACGATGATCATGGCCACGACGATCACGGCCATGCCGATGCTCATGCCCACGCAGACCACGGCCATGCCACCCCCGCAGCACCTCACAGCGACCATGGATCCCATGGCCACGGCCCGAAGGAAGTCTCCTGGCGCATGTGGCTGCCGGTGTCCATCCTGGCTGGACTTGCGGTGGTGGGTGGTTTCTTGAACTATCCCGAAAGCCTGCACCGGGTCCTGCCCATCGTGCCCGCGGAGCTCTTCAGCAAGTGGATCGAGCCGCTGCTCTACCAGGTGGCGCCCGCGCACCATGGTGAGCATGTTCCCCCCTTCATCGAGTACGGCCTCATGGCCTGGGCCACCCTGGTGTGGGCCCCCGGCGCCATGCTGCTGGCCTGGTGGATCTACAAGGTGGATCCCAGCTGGAGCCGCGCCAAGGCCTTCGTGGCCCGCTTCCCGAACCTGTATCGCTGGGTCAACGCCAAGTACTACGTGGACGAGTTCTACGATGGCTACCTCATCGAGCCCATCAAGCGCTTCTCCGCCCAGCTCTGGAGCTTCGACACCTGGGTGCTGGACGGCATGGTGAACGGCGCGGCCCGCTTCACCCTGGTCTGGGCCTCCCTGATGAACTGGGTGGACGAGTACCTGGTGGATGGGGCGGTCGACCTCACGGAGTACATCGTGCAGGAGACCAGCAGCGTCTTCCGCGGCCTGCAGAGTGGCCGGGTGCAGCACTACGCCTTCGTGATGTTCCTCGGGTTCATCGTCATCGCCTTCTGGAAATTCCTCGTCTAGTCCTTCCCTGGTTGGAGTCCCCATGTTCACCGCAAACACGACACTGATGCTGGTGGCGACCTTCCTGCCCCTACTGGGCGCGCTGGTCCTGCTTCTCGTGCCCAAGGACCAGCGCCGGGTCTTCGAAATCGGCTCGCTCATCATCATGATCGCCAGCCTGCTGCTGAGCCTGCCCTTCTGGTTCGGCTACGACCGGGCCAGTGATGCGGTCCAGTGGGCCGGCTCCTGGACCTGGATCCCCGCCCTGGGCGCGAGATTCGCGGTCGGCATGGACGGCATCAGCCTCCTGCTCTGGCTGCTGACCACCTTCATCGGCCCCATCGCCATCGCCTGCTCCTTCAAGTCCATCGAAGAGCGCCACAAGGAGTACTACCTCTGGATGCTGGTGCTCCAGACGGCCATGCTCGGCGTCTTCATCACCCAGGACATGTTCCTCTTCTACCTGTTCTGGGAAGTCATGCTCGTCCCCATGTATTTCCTCATCGGCATCTGGGGAGGTCCCCAGAAGCTCTACGCCGCCATCAAGCTCTTCCTCTACACCCTGGCCGGTTCCGTGCTGATGCTGGTGGCCATCCTGGCCATCTACTTCCTGCAGCACAAGACCACGGGCGGCTACGACTTCTCGCTGGCCAGTTTCCAGGCCATGGCGCCGATCATCGCCCAGCAGTCCAAGAGCTACCAGCACCTGATGGCCCTGGCCTTCTTCATCGGCTTCGCCATCAAGGTCCCGATGTTCCCCTTCCACACCTGGCTGCCGGACGCCCACGTGCAGGCGCCCACCGCCGGTTCCGTGATCCTGGCCGCCATCCTCCTGAAGATGGGCACCTACGGCTTCGTGCGATTCCTGCTGCCCATCCTGCCTGGCGCCACCAAGGACCTGATGCCCTGGTTCCTGACCCTGGCGCTCATCGGCATCATTTATGGCGCCCTGGTGGCCATGATCCAGAAGGACATGAAGAAGCTGGTGGCCTACTCCTCCGTGAGCCACCTGGGTCTCTGCATGCTGGGCCTCTTCGCCCTGAACCCCTACGGCATCAAGGGCGGTCTCTTCCAGATGCTCAACCACGGCATCAGCACCAGCGGACTCTTCCTCGCGGTGGGCATCGTCTACGAACGCCGGCACACCCGCATGATCGCGGACTTCGGTGGCCTCTCGAAGACCATGCCCGTCTACGCCACCATCTTCATGATCATGACCATGAGCAGCATCGGCCTGCCCCTCCTCAACGGCTTCATCGGTGAGGGTGTCATCCTCATGGGTGCCTTCCAGGCCTTCCCCTGGGCCGCCATGGTCGCCACCCTCGGCATCATCCTGGGCGCCGCCTACATGCTGTGGATGTTCCAGCGGGTCATGTTCGGACCCATCACGGCCGTCAACGAGAAGATGGAGGACCTGAACCTGCGCGAGATCCTCTATTTCGCCCCGCTGGTGGCAGCCGCCTTCTGGATCGGCCTGAACCCCACTCCGATCATGGACGTGATGGACGCCCCGGTGCGCAAGCTGGTCACCCAGGTGAACCCCGACTTCTACAAGGCCGAGTCCCTGGCAGCCAAGCAGGCCGCCGCCGCCAAGCTCGGCATGCGGGGCATGTCCGCTCCGGCGCACCATGGTGAAGCCCCTGCGGCTCACGGGGCCGCCCCCGCGGGCCACGAGGCTGAACCTGCTGGACACGGTGCGCCCGCCCCTGAAGCCCATGGCCATGGCGGAGGGAAGTGATGACCGGCTTCGCTCAGGGACTGCTGAATGCGCTCCAGAGGGATACGCATCTCATCATGCCCCAGCTCTTCCTCATGGTCGTGGCCACGCTCATGCTCTGGCCCGGCGACCTCTTCTTCAACCGGGCCGAGAAGCACAAGTGGGCGCCCATCACCCTGGTGATCCTGGCGGTCACGGCCTTCCTCGTGACCCGGGTTCCCGAAGGCGAGGGCTTCTCCCGCATGTTCCGCATGGACGGCCTCACCCGGGGCTTCCAGCTGCTCTGCATCCTGGCCTCTGCCGGCACGGTGCTTCTCAGCGTAAGGCTGCTGGACAGCCTCAAGCAGCAGACGGTGGAATACTACGCCCTGATCCTGTTCTCCCTGTCGGGCATGCTCTTCCTCTGCGGCGCCTCGGACCTGATCTCGGTCTACTTCAGCATCGAGCTCATGGCCATCTGCATCTACATCCTGGTGGCCTACCTGCGGGACCGCGCCACCAGTGTGGAGGCGGGCATGAAGTACTTCCTGCTGGGCGCCTTCTCCAGCGGCATCCTCGTCTACGGCATCAGCCTGATCTATGGCGCCGCTGGCGGCGTCACCACGAATCTGGCGGACCTGAACCAGCTGCTGGCTCTCACCCCTACCACCAGCAACCTGCTGGTCTACTCCGGCGTCCTCATGGTGCTGGTGGGCATGGCCTTCAAGGTGGCGGCAGTGCCCTTCCACATGTGGTCCCCGGACGCCTATGAAGGCGCCCCCACGCCCATCACGGCCTTCATGGCCACCGCCCCCAAGGCCGCGGCCCTGGCGGCCTTCCTGAGGGTCTTCGGAGCCGGATTCCATGGCGTGTCCAGCGACTGGGTGATGCCCCTGACCTACATCGCCGGCGCCAGCATGATCCTGGGCAACGTCGCGGCCGTGAAGCAGGAGAGCATGAAACGCCTGCTCGCCTATTCCAGCATCGCGCACGTCGGCTACATGCTGCTGGGCGTGCTGTCGGGCGATCCCAAGGCGGGCGCCCAGGCGGTCTGGCTCTACATGCTCATCTACATCGTCATGAACACCGGCGCCTTCGCCGTGGTGATCTACCTCCAGGGCAAGGGCGAGGGTGAACGAATTGAGGATTTCAGGGGGCTTGGCAAGAAGCGCCCGGTCCTGGCCTTCGCCATGATGGTCTTCCTGCTCAGTCTGGCTGGCATCCCGCCCCTGGTCGGCTTCTTCGGCAAGTTCTACTTGTTCAAGCTGGCCATCGAGCAGGGCTTCGTGACCCTCACCGTCATCGCCCTGCTGACCAGCGCCGTGAGCGCCTACTACTATCTGGGTGTGGTGAAGGAGATGTACTTCAAGGAGCCCGAAGGCGAAGCCATCCCCATGGGCGCAGCGCAGGCCTTCATCGTGGGCGTGGCCTGTGTCCTGGTCCTGGTGGGCACGGCCTTCGGGCCCTGGCTGCTGAAGTGGGCCGGCGAAATTTTCTGGATTTAATGTTCTCCGGGAGTTCCCCTTGCGACGCATGCGCTGCAAGGATCTAGGGTCTCGCTTCTCTCCGCTGTGCGAACACCTCCGGACCCCCGAGCAGACGCCCGGCGCAGCCGGGCTTCTGCTTTTCCCTGGACCAGCGCCACGGCGTACACTGAAAGGCGCGGGGCGACCCGCGCCTTGTCTTTGGGGTAGACGTGGTCTTCCGGCGAAAAGTGGACGCGGAACCGGGGGAACGGGCCCTCTGGGGAGACCTCATGGCTCTGGGGTTCAGCTTTCCCCTCTGCATCACCCTGGGTTTCTTCCTGGGACGCTGGATCGGAGGCTGGTTCGGGCATCCCGCGACCGGCCAGTGGGTGGGCCTGGTCTGGGGCATTTCGGCAGCCTTCTGGGAGCTCTACAAGGTGAACCGCCGCCTGACGCGGCGGGACGAGGCCGAACTCAAGCGGGCCCAGGAAGGCAAGGACCCCCATGCCTGAGCCCCAGGATGACGGGGAAGAGCACCTGCGGCGGGTGACCGGTGCCATGGTGGTGCTGGGCCTGCTGGGCATCCCCTTCTGGGGGCTCCTGCGCTCCTGGACAGCAGCCCTGGCCTTCGGCGTCGGGGCCCTGACCAGCCTGGCCTTCTGGACCCTCCACCGGTTCCTGACCGGCCGGATGCTGACGCCATCGGTCCGCCGGAGATGGCTCTACGGCTTCCTGTCCCTTGGCAAACTGGCGTTGATCGCGCTGGTACTGCGTGGGATGATGGGATGGTACCCGGCGGAAGCCCTGCCGCTGGCCCTGGGAGTCCTCCTCTTCGTGGCCGGCATCCTCCTGGAAGCGCTGCGCCTGGCCTTCCTGAATCCCCAATCCCCACCGCCCGATTGAGGTTTGACCGAGATGGAACATCACGCATCGATGCTGGCCCAGTGGCTCACCCATGTGCTGGGGCTCGCCCAGCACCCTTGGCCCGGCTTTGCCCACGGGGCCGCCCTGTCCGTGCTGGAACGCTATGACCACCTGCTGAACGCCGCCCTCGCGGCTCTCGTGGCCATGCTCATCACCGGGCTGGTGCGGAAGAACCTGGCCCGCATTCCCGGACCCCTCCAGCAGACCTTCGAGGGCGTGGTTGGCCTCCTGGGCGAGATGGTCCATGACAACATCGCCCACCACGGGGAGAAATACCTGCCCTTCATCGGCACCATGGCCCTGTTCGTGTTCTTCAACAACCTCTTCGGCCTGATCCCGGGCCTCAGCCCAGGCACCAGCAACTGGAACGTCACCCTGGGCGCGGCCCTGGTGGTCTTCGGCTACTACAACTTCCATGGCATGAAGGAACAGGGCTTCGTGAAGTACTGGGCCCACTTCGCCGGCCCCATCTGGTGGCTGGCCCCCCTGATGTTCCCCCTGGAGATCCTGGGCCTGCTGTCCCGCATCCTCAGCCACTCCCTCCGTCTCTTCGGCAACATCGCCGGTGAGCACGTGGTGGCGGGCATCTTCTTCGGCCTCATGCCCCTGCTGCTGCCTGTCCCCATGATGGTGCTGGGACTGTTCTTCGGCCTGATCCAGACCTTCGTGTTCACCATGCTGGCCACGATCTATCTGAGCGGGGCCGTGTCGCACGAGCATTAGCGATGTCCAGGCGGTGCCCGCCTAGCGGTCACCCCCCGGAGCCCCCCGGCCTGTATCCCTGGCCAACTCTTGACTCCAGGCCCAGTCCACCGGGGCGACATCCCTCCCGATTCTTTCCATTTTGTCTTTCCCTTAACCGTCCGCGGGATTCCGAACCCCAAGGACACGACTCAAGGAGCACCACCATGAAGAAGTTCCTCACCACCGCCTTCCTCTTCACCCTGGCCGCTGTTGCCTTCGCCCAGGGCGCCCCCGTGGCCCAGAAGAGCCTCTTCGAAGGCCAGTTCGTCGCCCACCTCTCCCTCGCCATCGCGGCCGCCGGCTGCGGTCTGGGCCAGGGCAAGGCCGTGGTCGCCGCCTGCGAGGGCGTCGCCCGCAACCCCCAGGCCGCCGGTGCCATCCGCACCACCATGATCATCGGTCTGGCCCTCATCGAGGCCCTCGTGATCTACGTGCTCGTCGCCGCCTTCGCCATCAAGTAGGCCGAATGGTTCCGAGCGGGGCGTCCCGACTGGGACGCCCCGTTTTTTGTGTAATTGATCGAAAGTGCCGATGGATCCATGTTGGACGTCATGACACCCCATTCCCTGTTCCCCATGCCACCCGAGGTCACCCAGGTGATCCTGGGGGGCGGCTCGTCCATCGATCTGGATTCGCTGCGGATTCACTCCCCCGGCGAGGCCTGGAATTTCGCCCTCAACTACGGCTACGACATGGGGGTTCCGGTCCAGCGGGCGGCGGTGCTGCGGGTCTACGAGGATGCGGTGGACTTCCTGGAAGGGGTGGTGCTGGAGGGCACCAATCTGCATGTCCCTCTGGAAGTGCGGGACCTGCAGGATCCCCTCGAACTGCTGGTCTGGGCTTCGGACCGCCCCAGGAACATCCGGGGGCGCTGGTCCTGTGCCGTCCTGAGGGTCATGCACACCCTGTTCCATGTGGACCACAATGTGAACCTCCGGTTCCTGCCTGAAATCCAGCGGCAGGTCTTCAGCCGCTACGACCAGTACCTGGTCTGCGAGGAGGGGCGCTGGTGCCTGCGGGGGGCCTACGAGGTGCCCCTGGTGGCCATGGAGCGCAAGGAAAACAAGGACCGCGTGTCCATGCTCCTGAAGATGCTCCACAAGCCGGAGAACGTGGCCGAGACCATCTATGACCAGATCGGCATCCGGTTCGTGGCGGAGGACCAGCTGGGCGTGCTGATGGTCATCCGGTTCCTCCTGGACCACCACGTGCTGATGCCCACCCACATCAAGCCCAGCCGCAGCCGCAACCTCATGATCGACATGGAGGCGCTGGCCGCCTGGAGTGAGGCCACCCCGCCCTTCTTCCGCATCCAGGATCTGGGCGTGGAGGAACGGAAGGCCCTGAGCCACACCCTGGCCCTCAAGGTCCCGGGCAAGGATCAGAACCCCTTTTCCAGCAAGGATTACTCGGCCATCCAGTTCACGGCCCGCACGCTGGTGCGGTTGCCCAGCCCCGCCACCCGGGCATTGGAGACGCTCCAGGAGCGTCTCCAGACCATGGGGGACACCGAGCTATCGGACCTTGTCCGGATTCCCGAGTTGATCCAAGATCAGGAGGAGTTTACTTTCTTCTTCGCACATGAAGTCCAAGTAATGGAACAATCGGGGTTTCAAAGCTCACGATCCGGTCCGGCATCCCATTCAGAATATAAACAGCGCCAGCGGGACGCCGCCCGGCGGAGAGTCATGCAGGGAATACTTCAGGAGGAACCATGCTGAACATCCAGACCCGCCAAGAAGGCACCGCTTCCGTGGTGTCCATCCAGGGCAAGGTCAACTTCGAAGTGACGGCCCAGTTGCGGGATGTGATCCGCGAGACGGTGGCCAGCGCGCAGCCGAAGCTCCTCGTGATCAACCTGGAGGGCGTGAGTTTCATCGATTCCTCAGGTCTAGGTCTCCTGGTCGCGGCCCGCAACAGCGTGGACAAGTCCGGCGGCAAGCTGCACCTGTCCTGCCTGCCGGCCCCCGTGAAGAAGACCTTCGATCAGACGAACCTCACCAACTACTTCTCCATCTTCGCCACGGAGCAAGACGCTCTCCGCGGCGCCTGAGCGGCCCTGCAGCCCATGGCCAAGGGTGCAGTCCTGGTGGTGGATGATGAAGCTCCCATCCGGGACATTCTCAGCTTCTACCTCAAGCGGGCGGGCTACCAGGTCCTGACCGCGGCCAATGGCGTCGAGGCGGTCGCCGAGATGGGACGGTCCCGGCCGGACCTCATCATCTCGGATCTGCGGATGCCCGAGATGCCTGGTGACGAGCTCTGCAAGCTCGTCAAGAGCAACGAGGCCACCCGGGACATCTACTTCATCATCCTTTCCGCCCTGGACGGCACGGCTTCGCGCATCGGCGGCCTGTCCCTGGGCGCCGACGACATGATTCCCAAGCCCTTCCATGCCCAGGAGGTGATGGCCAAGGTGGATTCCACCTTTCGGCTCATCGAGATGCAGAAGGAGATCAAGCGGCAGAACAAGGAGCTGACTGCCTTCCAGCAGCGGGTCCAGGAAGAGATGGAGCTGGCCTCGGCCCTGCAGATGGGACTGCTGCCCAAGCTGCCGGGCGAGGCCCCCGGTTCGAACTACACCCACCGCTATCTGCCTGCGGCCGGGATCGGTGGGGACATCTATGCCATCTTCCCGCTGCCGGATGGCTGCACGGCCATGATGATCGCGGATGTGAGTGGCCATGGCGTCACCGCGGCCCTCATTTCCGCCATGGTGAAGACCTCCTTCGAAAACCAGGTTCGGCTGGGTGGGGAGCCTCTGGCCTGGGCCCGTGGCATGAACGAGGACCTGTGTCGCTCCACCCTGGCGGAGCAGTTCGCCACGGCTTGGCTGGGCCGCCTCGATCCCGTGGCCAACCGCATCCGGTACGTGGTGGCGGGGCATTGCGCGCCCCTGCGCATCGTCGGCGGAACTCGGGGCGGTCTGCAGCGCTCCGAGGTGATGCGCGGCAAAGGCTTCATGCTGGGGCTGGATGTCCAGCTTCCCTTCATGGAACAGGACGCGGAGTTCCTGCCGGGGGACCGCCTGGTGCTCTACACCGACGGGCTGGTGGAAGTGGAGCGCGAAGACCACACCATGCTTGGGGAAGCGGGCCTGCGCCGCATCTGCGCCGAGCTGCCAGTGGGGGCCGAAGCGGCGGCGGAGTCGGTCATCACCCAGGCCCGGGCCTTCAATCAGCCCGCACCCTTCGTGGATGACGTGACCCTGGTGATCCTCGACCGTAAAGCCTGATTTCAGAAGGCTGGTCGCGGAAGGCGCGGAAATCCACAGAAACCGCGGAAAAAGAAAGAGAATCAAGACACACAGGGGTTCTTTTTCTGCGCCTTCCGCGCACCTTCCGTGTCTTCCGCGATCAGCTTATTTTTCAAGATTTCAGCCAGGGTCGCCGCGATCCCCGCTTCCAGCTCGGTGAAGGGGGCGGTGTAGCCCGCCGTTCGCAGGCTGCGCACATCGGCCTGGGTGAAGCTTTGATACTTGCCGACCAGCTCGCTGGGGAAGGGGATGTAGTCGATCCGTCCCCGCCCAAGATGAGCGATGAGGGTCCGGGCGATGTCGTTGAAGCTCCGGGCGCGACCCGTGCCGGCATTGACGATGTCCTTCACCATGCCCCCGGCCCCGAAGTGCAGGTTGATGGCCACGATGTCGCCGACAAAGATGAAGTCCCGCAACTGCTCTCCGTCCGGATACCCGTCCGTCCCCCGGAAGAGCCGGCAGACGGCGGTCTCTTGCAGCTGGCGAAGCAGCTGGTGCAGCACGGACATCATGCGGCCCTTGTGGCCTTCCCGGGGGCCGAACACATTGAAGTAGCGCAGGCCCACCACCGGGCTCTGGATGGCAGGCAGCAGGCTGCGCACGTGCTGGTCGAAGGCCAGCTTGGAATACCCGTAGATGTGCAGGGGCCGCTCATTGGCGGGCACCGGCTCGAAGGCGGGGCTGGCTCCGTAGGTGGCGGCACTGCTGGCGTAGATCAGGGGCGCCTTTCGGGCCAGGCACCAGTGGAGGAGAGCCTTGGAATCCCCGTAGTTGTTCTCCATCAGGTAGCGGCCGTCGGCCTCCATGGTGTCGGAGCAGGCCCCATTGTGGAACACGGCCTCGGGGCGCAGGTCCAGGGTTCCGGCGTCGAGCCGGGCCCGGAATTCCCGCTTGTCCATATAGTCGGCGAGGGTGAGGTCCGCCAGGTTGCGCACCTTGTCAGCGCGGGTCAGGTTGTCCACCACCAGGATGTCGGTGTGGCCCCGCCGGTTCAGTTCCCGCACCAGGTTGCTGCCCACGAATCCCGCACCGCCCGTGACGATGAACATGTCCGACTCCCTGGCACCAGGATAGCGGCTAAGTTCGCTGGCTAGCCGATGACGTCTTCCGCCTCGATGGGAGCCAGCCTGCGCATGAGCCTGGGCCCAAGTTCCGCCAGCAGGGTGGCTGCGAGGATGAATAGTCCGCCCAGGAACTGCAGGGGGCTCAAGTGTTCTCGTATGCCAGGCACGAAGCCGCTGATGGCGATGACCGCGGTCCAGACGGGCTCCATGGACATCAGAATGCCGCTTTCGGTGGCTCCCAGCCTGGCCTGCATGGTGCTCTGGACATAGAAGGCGAGACTGGTGGCAAGCACGCCCATGAAGACCAGGGCCACCCAGGTGCCGGGTTGCCCCAGGGCCACGCCAGCGCCCTGGAACCCGTGCGGTGCCGGCAAGGCGAGGGTGATGGCCACCGACACGGCTCCCGTCACCACCACCTGCATGAAGGCGAGCACCCAGCCCGAAGAACGGCGGGAGAAGTGGGAGGTCATGACGATGTGGAAGCCGCAGAGCACGGCTGCCAGCAGGGTTTGCGAATCCCCCCGGTTCCAGCCGCCCCAGGCCTGCCCCGGCTCCCGCACCAGCAACGTCAGGCCCACCATGGCCACCAGGGCGCCGAGGCCATGGGAGGGTCGCAGGCGGTCCCCGATGATGAGGGCCACCATCGGGGTGAAGATCACGTAGAGTCCAGTGATGAACCCGGACTTGGAGGTCGTGGTGAAGCGCAGGCCATCGGTCTGCAGCCAGAACAGGGTGGCCAGCACCAGGCCCAGCCAGAGGCCATCCAGCATATCCCGTCGACGGAGCTTCACCTTCAGGAGCACCAGCATGAGTCCCAGTCCGGCAGTGCCGATGGCGAAGCGGATGCTCAGCAGGGCGCCCACGGAAAGCCCGGCCTGCAGGCAGTACTTGGTCGCCGGGAATCCCCCCGCCCAGATGAGGGCGATGGCGGCCATGGACAACACAGCGAACAGATGAGAGGCGCGGGACTCCGGCATCCCTCCAGGCTATTTCCAATCCGATCATTCAGGGACCAGAAATGCAGAACACAGTCAGTGTTCCTGCTGTTCCCCTCCTGGAATTGCCCTATTTCAGCAAGGCCACCACACGGATCGTCAACTCCGGCTGGTCAGGATCATCGGTGCCGAGAACGAGGGTCTCGTTGTAGCGACCGGCCTTGATATCAGCCGGCAGGATGACCGTCAGGTCCAGGCTGCCCGCCTTCTGGTTCAGGCCGTCCACCCGCATCCCCTCGAGAGTGGGCCGCGTGTTGAGGATGCGGAAGGGCTTTCCATCGGCCTGCTTGAGGGTCAGCTTCTGCCGCTGCTCCTTGCCCGCAGGTCCCTGGAACACCAGTTCAGCCGGGCTCGCCAGGATCGAGGGCTTGAGATCCCACTGGATGTTCAGGGGCAGCTGGCCCATCCGCGGATTGGTGAACCGCACGGAGGCGGTCTCCACGCCCCTCAGCTGACCGGCGGGAACTTTGCGTCCATCGAAGGCCACTTCCAGCACCAGATCCTTCCCCTCGGGCTTGTAGGAGAAGGTGAGAAAGGGCGCCCCGGGAGCCTTCACGTCCACGATCTGCACCGGTTCCCCGTTCCCGCTGCTGTAGCGGACCTGGCTGCGGGCGGTAAGGGATTTTGGTGCCTGGTGGAAGTACACGGATTCCACCGAGGGCATGATCTCCTGGACCACTTCGGCTTCCAGGGTGAGCGTGAGGTTGGGGGTCTTGGGATCGTTGCAGACCACCTCGATGGATTTCCGTACCATGCCCTTGTTGCCCTTGGGATCGAACATCGCCTCGATCTCAGTGGATTCGCCCGGAGCGAGGGACCACTTGCCGAGCATGGTGTAGGTGCAGCCACAGCTGGGTCGCACCTGCGTGATGCTGAGGTAGGCATTGCCCGTGTTGGACACCTTGTATTTCGCGGCCACTTTCCGGTCCGGCGAGATGCGGCCAAAGTCGTGGTGTGTCTTGTCGAAGGTGATGGCCGGAGCCTGGGCCATCAGGGTCGCGGCGGCGCAGGCGAGCAGGAGACGACGGAGCATGCGGTACCTCGGGGTGGTGAAGACGTCTGATTCTATACGGAGATGAGCTCTTTCAGTTCAGCCCAGACCTGGTCCGGGCCGATGCCCGCGAGGCCGGGGTGGCCGGGAGTGAAGCAGGCGGGCTTGAAGCAGGGCGCACAGGGGATGCCCTCCTTCCTGAGTCCCCGGCTCCTGGGTCCCCAGGGTGTGGATCCACCTGGATCCGTCGCTCCGTAGATGGCCAGGGCCGGGGCTCCACAGGCTGCCGCCAGGTGGCTCAGGCCGGAATCGTTGCCCAGCACGGCGGCCGCCCCGCGCATCCAGGCGGCAGCCTCCTTCAGCGTGGTCTTCCCGCAGAGGTTGATGCCTTCGGAGCCGGCCACCGAGGCGCAGGTCGCGGCTTCCTCCGGGGACCCCAGCACGACCACGGCGAAGCCCGCCGCTCGGGCTTTCAACAGCAGGTCCCGGTAGTGGTCCACGGGCCAGGCCTTGGAGGGCCAGGTGGAACCAGGCATGAAGCAGAAGTAGGGCTCCCCTGGCTTGTCGATGGTCACGCCCGGATCAAAGTCCGCGTAGGGCATGGGGGGGAGATTCGGCCAGCGCCGGGCCAGCACGGCGTGGTAGCGGAGCAGGAAGGGGCCCTCCGCATCCCAGAAAGGGCCGCTGTGCGTGTTGAAGATGCCAGCCAGGCTTTCGTTCACGCCGATGCGCTCCGGTACCCGGGCCAGCCAGGCGGCCAGGGCGGGCCGGAGGGACTTGGGGAAGTGGATGCTCCGGGCGGCCTTGTAGTGGCGCAAGGTGCGGGCCATGGCCCAGGGACCGGGCTTCCCTTCGTCGGCCAGGGTGGCGTCGCAGAACCAGGTGCCCTCCACCAGCCCGACCACCAGCTTCGGACCCCAGACCACGATTGGCCCAACCCCGATCATCCGGAGCAGCCTCAGCACCGGCAGCTGCATGGCGCAATCGCCCACGAACCGCGGGAAGCGTACCCAGGTGGCATGTTCTGGAATGTCGATCGCGCTCGTCATCAGGCTTCCCGGTGTCGGGTATGGTTGGGCACGCTCAATACCTCGGATCTCGACCCTGCTCGTTCCGCCACCCCGCCCGGACCCCGTCCCAGGCCGTGCGCAGCAGGTCCCAGCGCCCCTGGAAGATCCGCTTCTGGACCAGGTAGAGGCCGAAGAAGAAGCGGGCCATCCGGGCGTCCGGACGGATCTGGTGCCGCAGAAGGAGGCGGTTGCGGGCGTTGTAGAACACCTGCAGCCTGCTTCGCCTCCCGATGGTCCTGGAGCTGAGGTGCAGCACGCTGGCATCCATCAGTACGAGGGGCAGTCCCAGCTCGTGGGCCCGGCGGGACCAGGCCACGTCCTCCCAGTAGAGGAAGAACTGCTCGGGCCAGGGCCCCAGCCGCTCCCAGGACCGGCGGGTCACCATCAGGCTCGCGCCCCCCAGCGATTCCGAGGGGCCCAGCACCTTGCACCCGGGCGGTGCGGAGTATTCGCAGGTCCTGAGCCCGCGCCGGTACCAGCCCTGGTGGACATAGGTCCCTTCATGCCGGGTGCCGTTGATCTGGTGGGTGGCCCACAAGGCCACGTCCGGATGCTCCTCGACCAGGGGTCGCAGCGTGGGAAGAATGGGTGCTTCCAGCAGGGCATCGTTGTTCAGGAACCACACCAGCGATGCGCCCAGGGCCGAGAAGGCGTGGCTGGCTCCCCGGTTGCAGCCTGCGCCGAAGCCGGGGTTGCGGTGGTCCGTCAGGACGTGCAGGCTGGGATGCGCCCCGGCGAGCGCCTGTTCCAGTCCGGGGTCCGGGCCATGATCCACGACCACCGCCCAGTGGTCCGGGCCTTCGACCTGCACCAGGCACTCCAGGCAGCGGCGCGTCATCTCCGGGGACCCGTAGTGGACGAGCACGATGGCCGGGCGAGGTGACGGGGATCCAGTAGCTGCCGCAGGGTTCATGGGCCCATGATTCCAGAGAAGGTGCGGGATGTCCTGCCTGTCCGTCCCTGTCGGAAATCCTCGTAGGCCAGCCACTCCACCTGGATGTGCCGGAGGTGGCCCCGGAAGAGCAGGCTCTGGATCCGGTACCAGCGCCGCCGCAGCTGGGCGGCCAGGGCCTCCGGGAAGTAGCGCTGGATGAACATCCAGCGATTCCGGGCAACGTAGTAGACATACAGGTCGCGGTTCTGCCTCCGGGTGGACAGGCTCTCGTGGTGCCAGAGGCGCACCGTGTCCAGGGCGCCGATCCCGAGACCGGCGCGCTTCACCTCGAGGGAATAGGCCGGATCCTCGAAATAGAGGAAATAGTCCTCGGGAATGAAGCCCACCTGCTCGGCAAGGGCGGTCCGGAAGAACAGGCTGCAGCCGGACACGAAGGCCAGCGGATGCTCCTCGAGCTCCGCGATGAGGTCGCAGCGGCGGGTCCGGTAGTCCCGCGTCTGGATCACGCCGCCGTAGTAGGGCTTGTAGATGTCCGTGGTGATGGCGGCGCCCCAGATTCCGATTCCCGGTTCCGCCTGGGCCGCCGTCCGGAGCAGCTGGCTGGAGCCTTCGACCAGCAGCGTGTCGTTGTTGATCACCCAGGAGAAGGGGACCTGATGCCTGCACAGCAGGCGCAATCCCACGTTGTTCCCGCCCGCGTAGCCGAGGTTATCCCGGTTCAGGATCAGGCCGACCACGCCCGGAGGAGGCAGCGGGTCCACCGCTGGATCGAGGCGAACCCAGGGGAAGGGCGCTTCCTGAAGGCCGCCGGCCTGGCCCACCACGCTGGAATCCGCGTCGTTTTCCAGCCACAGGATGCGGGTGGAGGCTGGCTCCCGCTCCAGCAGGGACTGGACGCACCGCACCGTGGCCTCGGGCTGGTGGTAGTTCAGGACGCAGATGCCCACCTGCGGGGCGGCCGAGGGCATGGCTTCCAGCTCAGGGCTCATGGACGGTCCTTGGGTCGAAAACGTCGTGCAGGGCCTGGAGGATGGCCGCCGGAGCAAGCTGGTTCATGCACGGATGACCGGGGACGCTGCAGCCGTGGACGGCGCAGGGAACGCAGGGCAGGTCGTCTCGGCGCACCACGCGAACCCGGGTTCCCCGGGGAGCGGTCCATTCCGGACGGGTCGGGCCGAACATGGTCACCACGGGACAGCCCACCGCCGCCGCCAGGTGCGGAAGGGCCGAATCGTTGCCGATGAGGGCCCCAGCCTGTCCCAGCAGGGCGGCTGTTTCGCTGAGCTTCAGCTGCCCCACCAGGTTGCGGGTGCCGGGGTACCGGGCGACCAGGTCCTCCGCCAGTCGCGCATCCTCCTGTCCGTGGCCGAGCAGGGCGATCTGGAAGCCTTCCTGCCCCAGCGCCTGGAGGACCTCCATCCAGATGTCGCTGCCCAGCCGCTTGTTCCACTCATTCCCGCCGATGCCACAGGCCACGAATCCGGGCCGGAGGCCCTCGCGGCCGAGGAGGGTCTGGGCCGCCTGCTCGGCCTCGGGGCGAGGGCGGAGCGGCACCGGTGGGCAGGCCACGAGGTCCGGAAAGGCCCGCCGGAGCAGGATCTGGTAGCGATCAATGTGATGGGTCGACCGGTCAGCCAGGAAGGACATCGAATGGGTGGCGAGGTGGTTACCGCCCTTTTCGGCCCAGCCGA
The DNA here is from genome assembly GCA_903884655.1 of uncultured Holophagaceae bacterium. Lineage (GTDB taxonomy): Bacteria > Acidobacteriota > Holophagae > Holophagales > Holophagaceae > Geothrix. Next base: position 16,522 of record CAISFO010000062.1, read on the forward strand.
TCCGGAGGGGTGTGCGGGCGATCCAGCCCGCCAACAAGGGCCGAAGGCTCCGGGTGAGGCTGATGACACCCGCGGCGCGGTGCCGGCGCAGCACGCGGGCCAGGGTCCAGGCCCTCCGTCCGAGCCTTTCGTCCTGAGCCACCGCGGCGAAGGCATTGCATCCATCGTAGAGATCCAGCACGGAGCCCGGTCCCCAGGCCACCAGGGGAGTGCCAAGCTGCTGCCGCAGGGGCTCCAGCGCCTGGCTGATCATGATGCCGTCGCCGATGAAGCGGGGCATTCTCACCCAGAAGGCCCCTTCCGGAATGGGGTTCATGCCTGGACCTTGACGGCATCTTCCTGGGCTTCGCGGGCGAGGAGATGCAGGAGGTTCGCGACCCGGCGAGGCTCGATGCGATCGCTGTGGTGGGGAGTCGGGATCCGAGGTGAGGCCGGGGCTTCCGGGTCCACCACCTGGGGCCGGATGGTGAGGGAATAGGGACCCTGGGGAGTGGCAAAGAACTCGAAAGTGGTTCCGATGAAGAGGGTGACCGTCGGTCTCCCGGTGGCCGCCGAGGTGTGGGCCAGGCCTGTGTCAACCGCCACCGTGCCGTAGGCCTGGGACTGGATGGCGCAGGCCTCGGGGATCGTGGTGCGCCCGGTGGCATCCCAGCTGCCTGGGGCCAGCTCGGCCAGGCGCTTCCCGAGGGGCACTTCATCGGGTCCGCCCAGCCAGACAACCTTGAAGCCCTGATCCAGGAAGAGGCGGGCCAGCTGGGGCCACTTCTCCTCTTCCGGCATCCAGCGCTTGAGGTCCAGGCGAGTGCCAAAGGCGATGGCGATGTAGGGCTCACCCTTCCAGCCCAGGGATTCCAGGAGAAGGAGGCCTGAGCTGCCCCCGATGTTGGCGGGTGACAAACGCAGGTACTTCAGGGCATGTTGACCCGTCAGTTGCTGCAGAAGGGCTTCCGCAGGGGTGGCCAGGTGGACGCGCTGGTCCCGGTAGCTGAATGGGTGGTGGTAGAGAAAGGCCATATGGTTGTTCACGTCCCCGCCGCGGATGGGCACGCGTGCGAGCCAGGCGGCAAGCGCCAGGCGGACGCTCTGGCTGAGGTTGAGGACGGCCACCGGGCGCTGGCGGCGCCAGCGGCGCAGCAGGTGCCAGGGATCGGGTTTGCCATCCCCGCGGGCTTCGATCACGGAATTGGCGATAAAGGATGGATTGGCATCGCTGAAAATCGAGGCGCCGATGTCATGGCCGACCGCGATCCATTTCAAGGTGATCCCCAGCTCTGCGGCTTCAGAATTCCAGGCCTCCTGCAGCGTTCCCAGGAACGGCAGGGTGAACACCACATCTCCCAGCTGCCGCGGAAACCGGATCCAAACTTCCGGCGCGGCTCCGGTCTCCAGGCCCCGTTTCAGGATGTCCTTGCCGCCTTGCTGCATGCCGGTCTCCAGACCTGATTCTTTCAGAGTTGATTCCTGATTTGGGATTGGGTTGGGCGGGAATTGGGGCCATGATAGGTTCCACGCCTTCAGTTACCTTCACAGGTTGCCATGTCCCTCGCCTCGACCCAACGGATCCTGCTGGTGGAGGATGAACCAGGCCTGCGCGAGGTGTTGACGCTGGCGCTGGAAGGGGCGGGTTTCAGTTGCGAGGCGGCCTCGGGCATCGAGGAAGGGCAGCGTGCTCTCCGGGAGACCACCTTCGATGGCGTCCTTTCGGATCTGAAGCTGAAGGATGGCTCCGGCATCGAGCTGCTCACCTGGATGAAGGAACAGGGGCTGGAGACACCGGTCGTCATCATGACCGCCTATGCCACCACCGAAACCACGGTGCAGGCCCTGAACCAGGGGGCCGTGGACTTCATCACCAAGCCCTTCAAGCACGAGGACCTCATCGCCTCCCTCAAGGGCCTGCTGGCTGCGGCCGAACCCGAAGGCGCCCCTCCCACAGACCTTGGCGAGCTGGTCGGTGTGGGGCCCATCATGCGCAAGATCAACGCCCTGATCGGCAAGGTCTCCCGGGCCGACACCACGGTTCTGCTGTCGGGGGAAAGCGGCACGGGGAAGGAAGTGGTGGCCCGCCTCATCCACCGCTATTCCGACCGCGCGAAGGGCCCCTTCGTGGCTGTGAACTGCGGCGCCTTCCCCGAGGCCCTGCTGGAAAGCGAGCTGTTCGGGTTCGAGAAGGGCGCCTTCACCGGCGCCGGGGCCATGAAGCGGGGCCTCTTCGAAGAGGCCGGCGGTGGCATCCTCTTCCTGGACGAAATCGGTGAGATGCCCCTGTCCCTGCAGGTCAAGCTCCTGCGGGTGCTGCAGGAGCGCTGCTTCCGCCGACTGGGGGCGACGGAGGAAAGGGCCGTGGACGTGCGCATCATCGCCGCCACCAACCGCAACCTGAGGGCCCGGGCCGAATCCGGCGCCTTCCGGGAGGACCTCTACTACCGCCTGAACATCCTCCAGATCGAGCTGCCGCCACTGCGCGAACGGCCGGAGGACCTGCCGGTTCTGGCCGAACACTTCATCCGCCGCGCCTGCCGCAAGCTGGGTAAACCACCCATGCAGCTCCATCCCGAGACCATGTCCCAGCTGCTTTGCCACCGCTTCCCTGGCAATGTGCGCGAGCTGGAGAACCTCATGGAGCGCTGCGTGGCCCTCAACCCGGGGGGCCCCATCACCCGGGAGCTGCTGCCGGAAGGCTTCGGCCAGTCCGGTCAGGCGGATGCCGAGCGCCCGGCCCCCCTGGTCATCCCCGCCGAAGGGTTCGACCTGGAGGCCTGGATCCAGGCCCTGAAGGGTCATTTCCTCCGGCGGGCCCTGGATGAAGTGGGAGGCGTCAAGACCAAGGCAGGCAAGCGCCTGGGCATGAGCTTCCGGGCCTACCGGTACTGGCTGGCGGAGCTCGGCGGTCTGGAGGCCCTGCCCAAGGACTTTCCCTGGCCCGCCGACTTCCCGGCGCCCGTGGTGGACGAAGGCGGCGGAACCGAAGGGCCCAAGGACGCATGAAGCCCATGAATGCTTGCTTTTTCAACCATCCCTGGCACACTGGAACGCTCGGATGCGACCCATCCGGCCCTTCTCACCGGATTAATCCCATGCCCACGAACAGCGCCCCATCCCAGGCCCGCCGCACGTCCCGGGGCTTCTCCCTGCTGGAACTGCTGGTGGCCATGATGATCATCGCCGTGCTGGGGACCCTGGGCTTCTCCCAGTTCCGCAAGCACTCTGCCCAGGCCCGGTACCTCAAGGCCGGGGATGACCTCAAAATCGTGGCCGAGGGCCTCGACCAGTACTATCTGAAACACGGGAACTTCCCTGATTTCGGCAGTTTCGAGGCGATGGTCGATGGCAATTCCTCCCTGGTGAAGGAAAGCCTCATCAAGGTGGGCATGTCCGGCCAGGATCCCTTCGGCCAGCCCTACGAAGGCAAGTCCACCAAGGCCACCTACGAGCTCAAGTGCGCCGGGGATCCCAACAACCAGGAGGACGCCGGCCCGATCATCCGTACGCCGGGCCAGGTGACGAATTCCTCCCCGGTGAGCGGTCCCGCTGCTGGCTCCCCGAAATCAGACGCGCCCGCCGCCCCCGGGTCGAAAAAGTGATCGATCTCTACCATCTGCCCTCGGAGGGCCTCCGCCTGAACGGCACCACCCCCCGTGTGGAGCTCGAGGGCGGCGTGTCCATGCGGGACCTCACCTGGTCCGTCTTCGCCCTGGCTTCCGATGGGGATGTGTTCCTGGAGGTCAAGGGCCAGGCCGTGTGGGAGGGCACCTGCAGCCGCTGCCTCGCGCCCCTGGACCGGCCCCTGATGGTCGAAAGCCAGTTTCTCGGCAGCAAGGATGCGGATCTGGTGGGCCGTGGCTGCCATACCCTTGGCTCCCAGGACCTGGATGTGGTCTTTCTGCCGGAGGACAACCTGGACGAGGCTGAGCTGGTCCGGGAGCAGTTCGAGCTCCAGGCGCCCATGCACCCCCTTTGTGTCGAGACCTGCCAGGGGCTCTGCCCCACCTGTGGCAAGAACTGGAACAAGGGCCCCTGCCAATGCCGGCCCGAAGCGGACCAGGCCCCGTCAGCCCTGAACAAGGCCCTGACCAAGGCTCTGGCAGGAATCAAGCTGGACCGGGAATCCTGAACCCATTAATCTGGAACATTGCGTTTTATCTCTAGGAGCAAGCCATGCCGAATCCCAAGCGCCGCCATTCCAAGGCCCGCCGCGACCGCCGGCGCACCCATGACGCGCTGGAAGTCATGAGCGCCAGCACCTGCCCGAACTGCCAGACCCCCAAGCTGCCGCACCGTGTCTGCCCCAGCTGCGGCTTCTACCGCGGCAAGCTGGCCGTTCGCGTCGCCGTAAACGCCTAAGCCCTTGCCGGTGGACGGCCATCGCATCGCACTTGACGTCATGGGGGGCGACAACGCTCCCCGTGCCACGTTGCAGGGTGCCCGGGAGGCCCTCGAGGCCTGGCCCGGGCTCTTCCTGTTCCTCGTCGGGGACGAGGCCGTGCTGCGTCCGGAGCTGGCCAAATACGGTTTCACACCGGAACTCCTGACCCGGGCCGAAGTGGTCCACGCCTCCCAGACGGTGGTGATGGAGGACAAGGCCACCAGCATCCTGAAGGAGAAAAAGGACAGCTCCATCCGGGTCGCGGCCCAGCTCGTGCGGGAGGGCCGGGCCCACGGCGTGGTGTCCATGGGCCATACCGGCGCCGCCATGGTGGCCTCCAGTCTCGTCATCGGCAAGCTGGAGGGCGTGGACCGGCCGGCCCTGGCCAGCGTCCTGCCCAACATGAAAGGCGCGCCCACGGTCCTCCTGGATGTGGGCGCCAACGTCGACTGCCGGGCCGAGCACATCGCCCAGTTCGCGGTGATGGGCTCGGTGTACGCCGAGGAGGTGCTCGGGCTGGAGCGGCCCCGCGTGGGCATTCTCAGCGTGGGTGAAGAGGATGGCAAAGGCACGGATGTGACCAAGGACGCCTCCGCCATGCTCCGCCAGATGGACATCCGCTTCGAAGGCAATGCCGAGGGGCGGGACATCTGGAACGGGAACTTCGATGTCATCGCCTGTGACGGCTTCGTGGGCAACGTGGTGCTGAAGTCCAGCGAGGCCCTGGCCGAGGGCATCATCGCGGGTCTGCGGGAGAGCTTCATGGCCAGCCCCCTCACCAAATTCGCGGGCCTGCTGGCCAAGCCAGCCATGAAGAACTTCAAGAAGAAGCTGGACTACGCGGAGTACGGCGGTGCCCCCCTGCTGGGCGTGAAGGGCGTGAGCATCATCGGTCACGGACGCAGCGACGCCAAGGCCGTGCGCAACGCCATCCGCGCCGCCCTGAGGGCTGCCGAGCACCACCTGCACGAGCGCATCCAGGAGCGCGTCGCATTGCTGCTACCCCAGGATTGATTTCCAGCCACGGATCAACCCGGATCAATACGGATTTGTCTTTCCTCTGAGTTCCTCCGCGTTCACTGGTGACAACTATCGGTTGAGGTTTCGATGAGCAAAGTGGCGTGGTTGTTTCCGGGGCAGGGTTCACAGGCGGTGGGCATGGGCGTGGCACTGGCCCAGGCGGAGCCCGCGGCCCTGGCCGTGCTCCAGGAGGCGGATGCGGCCCTGGGCTTTCCCCTGTCGAAGTTGATGGCAGAAGGGCCCGAAGAAACCCTTAAGCTCACCGAGCACACCCAGCCCGCCATCCTCACCCACAGCATCATGGTGGTTCAGGCCTGGTCCGCGCGCCTGCCCCGGCCCGACTTTGCCGCCGGCCATTCTCTGGGCGAGTACAGCGCCCTGGTGGCCTTGGGTGCCCTGGCATTCAAGGATGCCGTTCGCACGGTGCGGGAACGAGGCCGGGCCATGCAGGAGGCCGTGCCCGTCGGTGTGGGCGCCATGGCCGCGATTCTGGGCATGAGCCTGGCGGATGTGGAAGCCAGCTGCGCCGAGGGTGCCAAGGCGTCGGGGAAGATCGTGGTTCCCGCGAATTTCAACGGCCCTGGCCAGATCGTCATTGCCGGGCACGCAGAGGCCGTGGAGGCGGCCCTCGAGGCGGCCAAGGCCCGCGGCGGCCGCAAGATGATGAAGCTGCCCGTGAGCGCCCCCTTCCATTCGCCCTTGATGGAGCCCGCCAAGACCCGCATGGAACCGATTCTGCGAGGCCTGGCATTCAAGGCGACTTCCTGTCCCCTGGTGAACAACGTGGATGCCGTCGCGGTCTCCGATCCCGAGGCCCTGCGGGATGGCCTGGTGCGTCAGATTCCTGGCGCCGTGCGCTGGCAGGCGAGCATGGACCTGCTGCTGGACCAGGGGGTTACCACCTTCGTGGAACTTGGGCCGGGGAAGGTGCTGGCGGGACTGGCCAAGCGCCAGGCCAAGGAACGGGGCATCGAGGCCGTGACGCTGAGCCTTGGAGCTCCCGAAGACCTGGCCCAACTAGGGTAATGCGCACCGAATCCATCGACGCCCATCAAGCCTGAGGGAAGGCCTGGATCCTCGCAGCCGCAGGCTGGCGCGGACCATTTCAGCCGAGGATCAAGCTCGACCCACGGGGGGTCGATACCTCGTCAGAGGGGGTCATGATGCGAGGAGTGCGTGGTCTGATGGTGGGACTGATGGTCTGCAGCCTGGGTTTTAGCCAAGCCGACGGCAATGCCCGGGCCGAGGCCCTGGTGAAGGATGCGGTCGCCTTCGCCAAGCGGGAAGGCAAGGTGAAGCTGCTGGAGGCCACGAATTTCGCGAGCGGCCCGTTCCATCTGAAGAAGGGGGACTCCCTCTATCTTTTCATTTACAACACCAGCGGCCTTTGCGTCGCCCATGGGGCCAAGCCCCAGCTGGTGGGCATGAACCGGTATGACGCCAAGGATCCGGAAGGCCACTACTACGTCCGTGAATTCATCAACATCGCCAAGACCAAGGGCAAGGGCTGGACGTCCTACAAATATCCGGATCCGAAGACGGGAAAGGCCGAACTGAAGACGACCTTCGTGACCCTTCAAGATGATCTGATCGTTTGCGCCGGGGCCTACTCTGAGTGAAGGTCCGAGCGGTTCAGTTCGGGCTTCCAGGATCCTGTGGCTAGTCCTTTTGGAGGGCCATTGATGCCCTCTCATTCATATCAGGCGACCCGGGACTCGGGAAACTGTGATGAAAGCCGAGCCGGGACCGGATAGTCTAGAGGGAACACCACGACCCCTGTTTTCGTGTCCGGGATGTTGGGCCGCGCACAGCTGTCTGGTCATCCTTTCCACTCCTACCCGGAGGTGCCCATGCGCAAAGATCTCGTCTTCGGAATGGCTGGTTCGGGAGGAGACGGCATCGTTTCCGCCGGCGACTCGCTGCTCCAGGCCGCGGCAGCCGAGGGCTACCACGGGGTCATGACCAAGAGCTTCGGGTCCCAGATCCGTGGTGGCGAATCCTCCTGCCGGGTGCGCATCAGCACCACCCCCATCCTCAACCCCGGGGGCAACCTGGATGTGGCGGTGGCCCTGAACTGGGAGGACTTCCTCAAGTTCGGCGCCGAGCTGCCCGTCAGCGGCAACACCGTGGTGATCTACGAGGCGGCCACCGGCATTCCCGAGGACCAGATCCCCCTCGTGGGCGTGACGCCCCTGCAGGTGATCGCGGTGCCCATCGCCGCCATGGCCAAGGAGACCGCCGGCACCGAGCGTGCGAAAAACACAGTGGTGCTGGGCCTCATCGCCGGCTGGTTCGGCATCGGCGCCGTGGCCGTGATGAAGGGCATCCGGAAGAAGCTGGCCAAGAAGGGCGAGGAACTGGTGGACGCCAACCAGCGCGCCTTTGACGCGGGCCGGGCCTTCGCCATGGAGCACCCGCTCAAGACGAGCATGAACGTCGCTGTCTCCGACACCAAGGGCGCGGTGAAGCTCATCACGGACGGCAACGACATGTGCGCCGCAGCCGCCATCTTCGCGGGCTGCCAGTTCTTCGGCGGCTACCCCATCACGCCTTCCACCGAGATCATGCAGTTCTTCACCGACCACGTCTGGAAGTACGGCGGCGCCGTGCTGCAGGCCGAGGACGAGATCGCCGGCATCGGCGCTGCGGTGGGCGCGTCGTTCGCCGGCAAGAAGTCCATGACCGCCACCAGCGGTCCCGGGATGTCCCTCAAGTCCGAGATGATGGGCCTGGCCAGCATCGCCGAGCTGCCCCTGGTGATCGTGGATGTGCAGCGCGGCGGCCCCTCTACGGGACTGCCCACCAAGACCGAGCAGTCCGACCTCTTCGCCGCGGCCTTCTCGGCCCATGGCGATGTGATCCGCCCGGTGCTGGCGCCCACCTCCGTGGCCGATATCTTCCGCATCACCATCGAGGCCTTCAACATCGCCGAGTACTACCAGACGCCGGTGATCGTGCTTTCCGACCAGGAGATCGCCTCCCGCAAGGAAACCCTGGATCCCATCGACACCAGCCAGTTCAAGATCATCAACCGCGTCCAGCCGGTCGGCGCGGACCTGCAGGACTACAAGCGCTTCAAGCAGACGGAAAACCACATCAGCCCCATCAGCCATCCCGGCATGTTGGGTGGCACCTACCTGGCCTCCGGCATCGAACACGTGGAATCCGGGGCTCCGACCAACAGCGGGTCCGTCCACCAGCGCATGAACGACAAGCGCACGAAGAAGTTCGAGCCCCTGAAGGACCGCAAGGACCTGTTTGAAGTCACCGGCAACCCCCATGCGCCCATCGGCATCGTGGCCTGGGGCAGCGTGGCGGGTGTCTGCCGCGAGGCGCTGGACATGGCCCTGGCCGAGGGGCTGAACGTGAAGCTCCTGGTGCCCTACCTGCTGTATCCAGTGGCCGAGGGGGTCTACAACGACTTCTTCGCTTCCGTCCAGAAGGGCCTCATCATCGACCAGACTCATCTGGCCCAGACCTTCAAGCTGCTGCGGATGCACATCGACCTGCCCAAGGGGGTCAAGCCCCTCGCCAGAAGCGGCGCCAACCCCTTCCTGCCCAGCGACATCGTCGCGGCCCTCCACAGCCTTCTCTCGGAGCTGCAGCGCAGCCACGAGGGCAACCTTCAGCCCCAGGAGTGAGGTCGAACATGAGCACAACTGGCACCCTCGAATACACGCCCAAAGACTACAAGAGCGACCTCAAGCCCATCTGGTGCCCTGGATGCGGAGACTTCTCCGTGGTGCAGGGCATCTACCGGGCCCTGGCCGCCATCGGCCGCCCGCCCCATGAGATCGCCTTCGTGTCCGGCATCGGCTGCTCCAGCCGCATCCCCGGCTACACCACGGCCTACGGCTTCAACAGCGTCCATGGCCGCGCGCTGCCCATCGCCCAGGGCATCAAGCTCGCCAACCCCGACCTGCTGGTGCTGGCCGCCGGTGGCGATGGCGACGGCTTCTCCATCGGTGGCGGCCACATCGCCCACCTGATCCGCCGGAACATGGACATCACCTACATCGTGATGGACAACCAGATCTACGGCCTCACCAAGGGCCAGCTCTCCCCCACTTCCCAGAAGGGCCGTGTCACCTGCACCTCGCGGTTCGGCAGCCTGGAAAACCCGGTCAATCCGCTGCTCTACGTGCTGGCCTATGGCGCGGGTTTCGTCGCCCAGGCTTCGCCCACCGATCTTGCAGGCATGGCTGCGGTCATCGAAGAGGCCATCCGCTACCCCGGGTTCGCCTTCGTGAACATCCAGTCCCCCTGCGTCACCTACGGGGAAGAGGGTCAGCAGATCAAGGGCCTCAAGGCCATCAGCGAATCGCTGGCAGGCCTGGGGCACAACCCCGCCGACCGGCTCGCGGCCATGGATCTGGCTCAGCACTACGGCGAGAAAATGCACCTCGGTGTGTTCTACCGCAACCCCGAGCCGCCGCCGACCTACGGCGATCTCGTGAAAGAGCGGCAGGCCCTGCTCTCCAAGGATGCCCTCCCCAAGGAGCGCATCCTCGACCTCTTCATCAAGAAGTAAGGGAGGTCCCATGGCCATTCGCGGCATTGATTTCACGACCCTGTCCCTGAAGGATGCGCTCGATCTGGCCATCCTGGTGGAAGAGGAGGCCCAGGAGCGCTACGAGGAATTCGCGGCGCAGATGGACCAGCACCGCACGCCCGACGCAGCCAAGTTCTTCCGCTACATGGTGGAGAACGAGGCCAAGCACGGGCGCGAGCTCTCCTCGCGCCGGGTCCAGTTGTTCGGCGATGCGCCGCGGTCCGTGTCCCGGACCATGATCTATGACATCGAGGCGCCCGATTACGACGCCGCCCGTGCCTTCATGAGCCCCCGCAGGGCCATGGAAGCGGCCCTGGCCTCAGAAGTTAAGGCCCATGGGTTCTTCGAGGCAGCCCTGCCCGCCATCAAGGACGCCGAAGTCCACGCGCTCTTCGCCGAACTTCGCGACGAGGAAGTGCTGCATCAGAACCTCGTGAAGGGCGAACTGGCCAAGCTGCCCCCGGACAGCGCGGTCTCCGACGAAGACTTCGTGGACGAGCCCGCACCGCAGTAAACAATCCCAAGCTCACCGTCAAGGCACCACGCCAGGCGCTGGTCCCGGAAGCCCAGGAAGAACCCAGAAGACGCTGAATACCGCTGGGTGTGATTCCGGCTGCGTGGGAAGCCGTAATCGGCGAGTCCGTGCCTGTTCAGACGGGACTTATTCCACGCCTTCTGTGGATTTCTGTGCCTTCCGCGACCAGCCTGGTTTTCTTAGTCCACGACGACCGGTCCTGTGGCGCGGCTGCGGCGCATGAGGAAGAGCAGGGGGAAGAGGGCGAAGCAGAGCACACCCATGAACCAGAAGGTGTCCGAAAAGGCCATCATGCTCGACTGTTTCATCACGGTGCCGTAGGCGACGCCCTGGGCCATGTGCGCGGCGTCTGCAGGCGACAGGCCTCCGCGCAACACACCGAGTTGGGCGGCCCGGTCCATCAGGCCCTGGTAGGCGGGATCTCCTGGTGACAGGTGGCCGATGAGGTTGGCCTGGTGGAACTGGGACCGGCGGGACAGCAGGGTGGTGGCGAGGGCGATGCCCGTGCTGCCGCCGATGTTGCGTACCAGGTTCATGAGTCCCGCGGCGTAGGCCGTCTTCTCATGGGGGATGTGCTGGAACGCGGAGACGTTGATGGGGATGAACAGGAAGGCGAAACCCAGACTCTGCACCACCCGGGAAACCATGGCCGTCTGGAAGTCCACTTGAAGGTTGAAGCCGGACATCTGGATGAGACCCAGGCCGCAGGTAAAGAACCCGATGCCGATGAGCACCCGGGTATCGACCTTTTTCAGCAGCATGGCCACTACCGGCATCATGATCAGCACGGCCAGACCGCCCGGGCTCAGCACCCAGCCGCTGAGCAGGGCCGTATAGCCCAGCAGGGTCTGGAGGAAGATGGGCAGGAGGGCCAGGCTGCCATAGAGCACGAAGCCAAGGATGAAGAGCATGAAAATGGACACCGCGAAGCTGCGGTCCTTCAACAACCGTAGGTCGACGATGGGCCGTTCCTTCCGGAGTTCGTGGTAGACCGCGTAGACGAGCGCCACCACCGCGAGGATGGCGAAGGTGACGATGAAGCCGGACGTGAACCAGTCCTTGCGCTGGCCCTCGTCGAGCACGATCTCCAGGGAGGCGAGCCCCAGGGTGATGACGCCGATGCCCAGGTAGTCGAAGCGGGCGCCTTCCTTCAACGAGATGCGGTGGAAGTTGGGCGGGTCCTGCACCAGGGCGCTGGTGAGCACGAAGGACAGCATGCCCACAGGAATGTTGATGAGGAAGATCCAGTGCCAGCTGAAGTTGTCCGTGATCCACCCGCCCAGCACGGGGCCGATGATCGGGGCCAGCACCACGCCCATGCCGTAGACCGCCATGGCCGCGCCGCGCTTCTCGTGAGGGAAGGTCTCCACCAGGATGGCCTGGGAGATGGGCTGCAGGCCGCCGCCGCCGAGGCCCTGGAGCACCCGGAAGAAGATCAGCCAGCCCAGGGAGGGGGCGATGCCGCAGAGGAGGGAAGCCACCGTGAAGATGGTCACGCAGGTCAGGTAGAAGCGCTTGCGGCCCATGAGGCTGGAGAAATAGCCACCCAGGGGCAGTACCACCGCATTGGCCACCAGGTACGAGGTGAGCACCCAGGTGGTCTCCTCCACCGTCGCCGACAGGTTGCCCGCGATGTGGGGCAGGGCCACGTTCGCCACACTGGTATCCAGGACCTCCATGAAGGTCGCGATCATCACAGTGAGGGCGATGATCCAGGGGTTGATGTGGCGGTGGGAAGTCATGAAGAAGAACGCTCGCGGAGGATATAGAGCACTCGCTTTTCACTACAAAAAAATGAAAAGGAAATTGGCCTCAAATAACACAAACACAGATTTGGTCCCGGATGCCGATGTTCCACTGCCAGCCCTCGTTTCCCTTTGTGTCTTTTTGTGTTTTTGTGGTTAAAAAACCTTCTGCGGTGAATCGGTTCTATTGGAGAATCACCGTCGCCTCGACGTTCATCCCAGGGCGCAGGACGACTTTGCTGGCTTCGGATTCGTCGATGCGGATCTTCACGGGGATGCGCTGCACGACTTTCACGAAGTTGCCCACGGCGTTCTCCGGCGGCAGCAGGCTCATGCGCGAGCCGGTGGAGCCGGCGATGGAATCCACATGTCCCTTCAGCACGATGCCATTCATGTCCACCTTGATTTCGGCCTCCTGGCCCGGCTTCATGCGGGCCAGCTGGGTCTCCTTGAAATTGGCGGTGACCCAGGACTGGTGCATGGGGATCAGGGTGAGGAGCCCCTGGCCCGGCTGGATGGTCTGGCCCGCCTCGACGAACTTGCGGGTCACGACGCCATCCACGGGCGCGAGGATCCGGGTATAGCCCAGCTGGAGCTGGATCCCGTCCTGGGTGGCGCGGGCCTGCTCAACCTGAGCCTGGGCCGAAGCCAGGCGTGCCTCGGCGGCGCCCACGGCCACCTTGCGGATATCCGCCTCCTGCTGCAGGGAGCCCAGCTTTTGCTGGGCCTCGCGCCACTCACCATCGGCGATTTCAGCCTGGGTCTTGAAGCCATCGAACTGCAGGGCTGAGATCTCCTCCCGCTCTGCCAGAGGCTTCATGCGCTGGAGGTCGGTCTTCGCCTTGTCCAGGCTGGCCTTCTTGGCGTCGAGCTTGGCCTTGGCGGAATCCAGATCCGAGCTGCGGGCCTGCAGGTAGGCCACCCGGGCCCGTTCAAGGTCGGCCCTGGCACCTTCGAGCTGAGCCTGGGCCTGAGCCTGGGCCCCCTTCGCCTGGTCCAGCCTCGTCTTGACATCGTTCGGATCCAGAGTCACCAGGGGGTCACCGGCCTTCACCGCCTGGTTGTCCTCCACGAGCACCTTGTCCACGGTGCCGTAGACACGGCAGGAAACGGGTACGAGGTGGCCATCCACCTGGGCGTCGTCCGTGCTCACCCGGTTGCGGGTATAGAACCACATGCCGCCTGCAAGCAGCAGTGCGATGGGACCCCCGATCTTCAGCGCGAGCATGGCTTTCGATCCGTTGGCCTCGGGTGCCCCGGAGACGGGATCCGGCTGGGTGGAAGCTTCTTGGTTCATCGGGGTCTCCATCAGCGTGCGAAGAAGGATTCAAGCTGACCCGTGGCCCGTGCCAGGTCCGCGCGGGACTGGTTCAGGCGGTAGAGGGCGCTGATCTGGTTGTCGTTGGCCTTGGCGAGCTCATCCTGAGCGTTGATCAGTTCGATGTTGTTGCTCACCCCGGCTTCGAAGCGATGCTGGGCCTGAGTGAGGGCTTCAGTGGACAAGCTCACAGCGAGATCGGCCACGACGACTTCCTGGGCGGCCGCGTCGAGCTCGGCCTGGGACACCTGGATTTCGAAACCCACTTGGGCCCGGACCTCCCGCTTGGCTTCCTGGACCCGGTCTTCCTCGGACTTGGCCCGGGACACCTGGGAGGACACGAGTCCGCCTGTGAAGAGCGGCACGCGCAGGCCCAGCGATAGCTGGTAGGTGGTGGCGGAGGGCAGGGACTGCAAGGCCGTGGAACCATAGGAGCCCGTCGCCACGAGGGTGGGCAGACGCAGGCCCTGGGCCGCCTCCCGCAGGCTCACCGCGGCCTTCTCGCGGGCATCCAGGACGGCAAGTTCAGGGCGGCGGGTGAGGCCTTCCTGATACGCCTCCTGGAACCCACCCACGGGAAGGGCCGGCGCAGCCAAGGTGTCGGCCAGCTCGATGGCGGTGCCCGGCCTCAGGTCCAGCAGGCGGCCCAGTCCGGCGAGAGCCGTGAACCGCTGAGTCTGGGCCTGGATCAACCGCTGCCTTTCGGTCTGCAACTGCACCTGCGACCGCAGCATGTCCAGTCTCGTGCCGACCCCCTGCTTCTGCTGGTTCTCCGCCAGTTTCGCCAGGGCCTCGGCCAGGGCCACCCGCGATTCACTGGCTTTCACGGAAGCGCTGGCGCGGAGGGCGCGGAAGTACTGGCCCACCACCAGGGCGGTAATCTCTTCCCGGACGCTCCGACCCTGGGCGCGGGTGCCCTCCTCCGCATGCTGAGAGGCCCGCCACTTCTTCCACAGACTCAGGTCGAAAAGGGAAACCTGGGCCTCCAGGCCCGCGTGGCTCCAGTTGAAGGGACCCACTTCCGCCGGGAAGCCGGGGACCACCAGACCCATCTGGGCGTTCAGGTTGTATTTGTTCCGCTGACCGAAGGCCTGAGCGGCCAGAGTTGGCATCAGGGCCGAGGCCGCGGCCCGGCGGTCATCCCCGCTCTCCGCGATGGACAGCAGCGACTGGTGCACGCGGGGGTTCTGGTCCAGGGCTGTGCGGATTGCCTGGGCCAGGGTCAGGCGCAGGGAAGGGGCTGGGGCCGCAGTGCTCGTACCAGCCTGCCCCTGCGCCCAAGCCACACTGGGACCCAGGAGCGCGAAGCAGATCATGGGCCCCTGGCCAAGCAGACGGCGTGCGCCGGATGCCCACGAGTTGATACGGAACATGAAAGCCTCCATCCGTCCTGGCTTCGCCATGGTTCGATTCATTGGACCTTGCCCCCAGAGCCAGGACCGGACGCGGGCATGGACGCCTCGCTGTTGGATCGCATGCGATGCAGGAACCCTTTGAACACATCGAGTTCCGCCTGGGTGAACCCCTTCAAGTGAGCATTCAGGACCTTCACGGCCACGGGCGGCAGGAGCGGGTAGAGCTCCCGACCAGCGTCCGTGAGCTCCAGCTGGATGATCCGGCGATCCCGGCTGCTCCGCACCCGGAGGATCAGTCCCTTTTCCTCCAGTCGATCCAGCATGCGGGTCATCGAGCCCGTGTCGTACCGGCTGAAGCGGCAGAGCTCTGCTGCCGTGGAGCCACAGCCGTTGGCGATGCGCATGAGGATCACCCACTGGGCGCCCGTGATGCCTTTGCCGGTCATCTCCTCGTCGAAGGCGGCCAGGAGGCGGCCGGAGACATCCGCAATAAGGCGCCCGATGCTGTCCTCCGGGTTGTAGTTCTCGGGGGTGTACAGAGGCTCGACGTGCTTGGGCGTTACAGTCATGGGGCGGATTCCGGGTTCATGCCTAAGCAATTACTGCCAAGGCAGTAATATAAATGAGACCCATCCGCCTGTCAATGTCCCGAGCCTGAACCTCCCAGCTGGAAGGGACACTCATCGAATAGGCGGGTGGTGGAAGATGGTTGCAGGATGGCAGGCGGGCCGCCGAGTCTGCTGCCAGTCACCCTTGCTTCCTTGGAGACTCGATGAAGTTCATTCCGATGCTGGCTGCCCTGGTGATCCTTCCGGTCCATGTCCAGGCGTCCAGCCCGGATCGCCAGATCGGCTTCGCGGGCTTCAATGCCTTCCCACTGAAAGCCAGTGTCATGGCGGGCGGTGCCCACCCCTGCTACGCCGTGTTGGTCGCCGGGTCGGGCCCCACGGACCGGGACTGGTCCAACCCGCTGATCCCCGTCCCCAGCCATGGGGGCAGGGACTTCGCGGCCTGGCTGCAGACGCAGGGCCTCGGCTCGCTCCGCTACGACAAGCGGTTCATCGGCTCGAAGGATCCGAAACTCGACATCTCCCTGGATGCTCAGCTGGGCGATGTGAAGGCTGCCCTGAAGACCACCCGCGCCCTGCCCGAAGCCAGGGGCAAGAAGGTCCTGCTGGTGGGTCATGGCGAGGGGGCCCTGCTCGCGCTGCTGGCGGCGGGGGAGGCCGATGCGGTGTTGCTGCTGGCCATGCCGGGCATGAGCATGGGGAGGCTCATCCTGGCCCAGGTGCAGGGACAGCTCGAGGCGGCGGGCGCGCCACCTGAGGTCATTGCCGCGAACAGGGACTACCTCGAAGCCACCTTCAGGGCCCTTCGCAAGGACCAGGAGCTGCCCAAGGCGGACCCGGGTGTGGCTCCAGGTGTCGTGACCCTGGCCAGAGGTCTCATCCGGCCTGAGAGCCGCGGCTTCGTGCGGGACCTCCTGGACCTGGATCCCTGGGGCACGGCCCGGCGACTGACCATTCCCTGCGCCATGGCCTGGGGCGATCGCGACATCCAGACCTGGAAGCCTGAAGTGGCGCCCGCGGATTTCCAGGGAACGCTGATCCAGATTCCAGAGGCCAACCACCTCTTCAAGCGCGAGACTCGGGACAAGGCAAAGCTATCGGGAGTCACGGCCATGACCACCTATGGCGACAGCACGCCCCTGGCGGATCTGTCGCCTTTGGCGGAGTGGCTGAAGGGTTTGAATTAGGTCTGGGCCTGGAATTCAAAGCAAAAGCGCTGGTCACGGAAGACACAGAAGAAAGCGGGAATACTCGGAAAAAAATAGTGTCCGCACCATCAGTACAAGATCACGTCCAGCCAGGCCAAAGCCTCCTTTGGCGCGCCTGTGCGACGAAGGCCACGGCCCCTTCTGTGTCTTCTGTGGAATTCCGTGTCTTCCGTGACCAGCCAAGCCTTGGACTGCCGGCAGAGCCGTTACTTCGCTTCGGCAGGCACGGGAATGAACAGGGTGTGGATGCCGCCGTGGTCGGAGGCCATGCCTGACAGGGTCATGGTCTGGGCCATGCGCTCACTAAGATACCTGGCCAGGCTGGCCTGGCCGTCCCGCCTGGGGTGGTGCGGTTCGGGCATCAGAATGTAGAGGGTCCCCTCACCGGTGAGCAGACCCGCGGGGGAACCCGAGGCGACGCACTTGGCACCGCAGGCCTTGTGGCCTTCGCCGCGCTTGCCAAGCTGGGTGTAGCAGGAGACATCCACCACTTCGCCGGTGACCGTGAGGGGCTTGGCTTCGGCGAGCACCTTCTTGTTGGCGTCGGTGGCCGCTGCCTCGACGGTGGTGGCGGACCAGCCCGGCTGGGGCAGGGGCGCCTGGAGGGCCAGGCTGAGAACAAAGGCTAGGATCATAGAACCTCCGGAGCCGATGGGATGCTCGTGGCCCCGGCTCCGTGACGCCCAGCGAGGGGCCCGGGGCGCAGTGGTTTACACTGGCGGTTCCAACCTTGGAGGTCCCATGTTCCGTCTCGACGGCAAGATCGCGCTCGTCACTGGTGCCAGCCAGGGCATCGGCGAGGCCATCGCGAAACAGCTCGCCGCCCAGGGGGCCACCGTGGTCTGCGCGGCCCGCACCTTACGCAAGCTCCAGGAGGTGGCGGATGCCATCACTTCCGAGGGGGGCAAGGCGGATGTGGTGGTCGCGGACCTCTCCGATGGCGCCTCCGTGCGGGCCGCCGTGGCGACCACCATCGAGCGCCATGGCGCCATCCACATCCTGGTGAACAACGCCGGCATCACCCGCGACAAGCTGCTCATCCAGATGAAGGAGGACGACTGGGATGCAGTCATCGACACCAACCTCAAGGGCGCCTGGACGGCCATCCAGGCCGTGACCAAGCCCATGATGAAGCAGCGCTACGGACGCATCATCAACATCGCCTCCGTGGTGGGCCAGATGGGCAATCCGGGGCAGGCCAACTACGTGGCCGCCAAGGCAGGTCTCATCGGCCTCACCAAGTCCGTGGCCCGGGAACTGGCCAGCCGCAACGTCACGGCCAACTCCGTCACACCCGGCTACATCGAGACCGCCATGACTGCGGGACTGCCCGAAGATGTGAAGGCCGAGTTCACCAAACAGATCCCCCTTGGGCGCATGGGCACGGCCGGCGAAATTGCTTCGGCCGTGGTGTTCCTGGCCAGTGATGAGGCGGGCTACATCACCGGCCAGGTCCTCAGCGTCAACGGCGGCATGCTGATGCCGTGAACGGACCATGCTTCGATCGCTGAAGGCTTTCCTGCAGCGCGGTTGGGCCGCCTTCCGGTTCCGCCGCCACTGGCCCTGGGTGCTGTTCCTGGGCGGGCTCCTGTTGACCGCCAGCAATGGCAGCGGCTGCCTGGCCGGCGGCCTGCTCTGGCTCGGTGGCTGGGTGCTGTTCTGGCGGGGCTTCCTGTGGATCTGGCGCAAGCTGCTGTTCAAGGTGTCGCGGCGGCTCTGGGTGATCCTGGCCCTCATGTCCGTGCTGCCGGTGGCGGGCCTCGGAGTGCTGCTGACCGCCACCAGCTGGCTTGGACTCGGGGCCCAGGTGAGCCGCTCCACCCAACAGACCCTTTCGGCCTGGCAGGAGGCGCTGCGAACGGCCAACCAGGAGCCCTCCGATGCCGGGGCCATCCAGGTGCTCAAGTCCTATGGAACGGCCCAGGTGGCCCACACGCCGAAGCTGCCGGAAGGCGTGGCCACTGACTTCCTCGGTCTGGTGGTGGACCTGCGCGATCCGGGGAAGGACGGCCAGGGTAGGGACCTCTACCTGCGTGCCGTGCGGAAGGAGCCTGCCGGATTCCGGACCTTGACCCTGCCCATCTCCGCCCTGGGCCAGCGCTCCTCGGCGCAGTCCGGCGGCAGGATCCAGTTCCACATTGCTTCCAAGCGGGACTTGGGCAAGAACCGCGAGGGCACCATCCGGATCGCTGGACGGGATGGCCACACTGCGGCTGAAGCGCCCATCCTTGCTGGGCAGGAGAACGAGCTGGCCAGTTGGACGGTGGGTCGGCCCCTCGAAGGCCAAGGCCTCTTCATCCCCTTCGACCTGCCACCCCAGGCTTTCAACCTGGTCGACTGGCAGACGGGCCAACCGCTGGTGCTGACGGCCATCCCCGAGACCAACCTCTATTCTTTGTTCGCTGGCTACAAGTCCGCCGAGGGCCAGTCCGTGTCCGAGGGTGCTGTCAAGGCCATCGCCGTGGTGGCCGTCATCCTGGTGGGCATCACAGTGAGTCAGGTGGCCGCCACCCTCATGGGACTCGTCCTGGCCTGGTCGCTGGGGCGGTCCGTCAACGAACTCCACCGGGGCGTGCTGCGCCTGAGCCAAGGCGATTTTGGCACGCGCATCCGGCCCCGGGGCCGGGATCAGATCACGCAATTGACGGAGGCCTTCAACGCCATGGCCGGGCGCCTGCAAGTGGCCCAGGCCGAGCGCGAGGAAGCCCTGCGCATGGAGGAGGAACTGCGGGTCGCCCGCGAAGTCCAGATGCGGCTGCTGCCCGACTTGGAAGCGCTGCGGATGCCCTCGGTGCGGGCCACCATCTTGCCGGCACGCGAAGTGGCCGGGGACTACTACGATCTGTTCCCCCTGCCCGACGGAAGCCTGGCCTTCCTCATCGCCGACGTGAGCGGCAAGGGCACGAGCGCGGCCTTCTACGCGGCGGAAACCAAGGGCATGCTCTCGGCCCTGGACAAGCAGGCCCTCGACCCCATCGAAGTGGCCGACCGCCTGAACACCATCTGGTGCCAGGGCCATGGCCGGCGGCTCTTCCTCACCCTGGCCTATGGCACCTTCCATCCGCGGACCGGCCGGTTCCAATTCGTGCGGGCGGGTCATCCCCCCGCGTTCCTCCGTCGTGGCGATGGCCGGGTCACGCGCCTGCAGCCCAGGGGGATGGGCGTCGGTCTCAGCGCCAGCCGCTTCCGGGAGGCACTGGAACTCTGCCAAGGGACGCTGGAGCCTGGCGATAGCCTGGTGTTCTTCACCGACGGCTTGTCCGAGGCCCAGTCCCCCGAAGGCGTCTTCTACGGCGAGGACCGGCTCGAAGCCCTGCTTGGCGGTCCCGTCGGCACCCTGCAGGAGGCCATTCTCGAGGATGTGGCGACCTTCGTGCAGGGACGTCCCTTTGCCGACGACCTGACCCTGCTCCTCCTCAGTCGCTGAGCGGTCCCGAGGATCAGCGGGTGGCCTCCCTCAGCTCCCGCAGGATCTCCGGGGCCTGCACCTGTGCCTCGACAATGGCCCTGGCGAAGAGTGTCCTGGCTTCGGCCGAGTGTCCGTCGACCTGGGCCATCCAGGCACTGGCCCGCAGGAGGTAGGGGGAGCCCTTGGGACCCAGGGCCAGGGCACGGTCCAGCTGCTCCCGGGCTGGGCTTCGGCGCCCTTCCCGGGCCAGGCACTCCGCCTCGCCCGCCATGCAGTGGGCCTCCATGAAGCTGTCCTTCAGCTCCTGGTGGAGGGCGAGGGATTTCCCGTAGAAGTCGCGGGCGGCGCGGAAGTCGAGGGCGCACCGGTGCAGCTCCCCAAGGTTGAAGAAGGCCAGGGCCTCCATGGGCCGCAGACTGGTCTTGCGGGACTGGTCGAGGAACTGGTGGCCGTACGCCTTCGCCCGGTCCAGGTCGCCCCTGGCCTGGTAGACACTGGCGAGGCCCATCAAGGTGTAGTTGAGGCCGTCCTGGTCGCCGATGGTTTCCCGCAGCTTCTGGGCCCTCCGGTACAGGAGCTCGGTCCGTTCCGTGCCCCCTTCCTGGATCAAGGCCAGGTCGCCCAGGTTGTTGGTGATGATGGCTTCTCCCCACCGGTCGCCATACTCCTGGACGGTCCTGAGAGCCGTGAGGTAGTGGTTCTCCGCGGACTTGAGATCTCCCCGTTCCTTTTCGAGGGCGGCGATGTTGCTGAGCATGCGGGTCGCATCCAGCCTGTCGTCCACGGTCTGGAAGATCGCCAGCGCCTTCTGGAATTCGACCTCGGCCTCGGCGGGCTTGTGCCGACGTTGGAGGTTCAAGCCGAGCGTGGCATGGACGGCCCCTTCCGAGGCCAGATCGGCCATGGCCCGGGCCAGTTCGAGGACCTCCCGCACGGCCTGGTCCGAGGCCTCCCAATGCCCCCGAGCGCCCTGGCGATCGGCGAGCTGCTTGAGGGCATGCATCTCGTCGGCGCGGTTCCCCTGGGCCCGGGCGGCCCACCGTGCCCAGTGGAGGACCGGCTCGGGGCTGGTGTCGGCGGTATGGCTCAGGCAGCGGGCGTAGCCCAGCACCGCCGGCACGAACTCCGGGGCCAGTTCCGCAGCGGTCTGGAAGGCCGGCGCGGCCCCCTTGAAATCCCCGTGGTCCACCAGCTCCGTGGCCCGGGTGTAGGCATCGAGGGCCTGGGCCGGAAAGTCCGGGAGCCGGGACCCGCGACGGGTGGAGAAGGGATCCACCGCCTTGGCCAGGTCGCTGAACACCTTGCGCGCCAGGGTGAGGGGAATCACCGATTCTTCGCCAGCATCCCTCGCCTCCCCTGCCTGCCGCACCCGTCCACTGGCGTCGCTCAGCGCATAGGTGAGCGTGAAGCCTTTGTCCGCGCTTCTGGAGAGGGTTCCGCGCAACACCAGCTGGGCGCCGAGGGCCGAAGTCAACCGGGCCAGTTCAGGGTCGCTCAGAGGGCCGGTCATGGGCAGCCGGAGCACCTTGCGGGCCTTGGCAAGGGTCTCCTGGTCGATCGGAGCGAGTTTCGGCTGCTCCCGGAACGAGGCCACCAGCATCTCAGGCAGGAGACTGTGGACCATGGCATCGATCTTCGGGTTGCCGGTCTGGTTGTCGAAGGGCAGGATGGCAAGCCGGGCCGGGCGCTGCCGCACGAGGTCGACGATGATGCCGCGGCTCAGGAACCAGTTCGCCGCGACCGCCAGCACGAGGGCCCCGGTCAGGGACATGGCCAACCAGCGGAGCTTGCTGTGGGGCCGGTAGAAGGTGCCGAGGACCGTGGCCACCCGGGCGGCGGTGGGCCGCTTGAAGGGGTGGGGATCCAGCATGGCCTTCAGCAACTCGGCGGTGCCGGAGGGCAGCCCGCGCACCTTGAGCTCCCGGCGCGAACCTTCCAGGATGGCCCGCATGCGGGATCGTCCTTCACCGGGGAAGGGATGCTCTCCCGCCAGCAGTTCCCAGGCCAGGATGCCCAGGGAAAACACATCGCTTGAG
Organism: uncultured Holophagaceae bacterium; assembly: GCA_903884655.1. Classification (GTDB taxonomy): domain Bacteria; phylum Acidobacteriota; class Holophagae; order Holophagales; family Holophagaceae; genus Geothrix. The sequence continues at coordinate 38,635 of CAISFO010000062.1, forward strand.
GGCCCGGCGGCCTGCCCCTGGATCTGTTCGGGTGAGGCATAGCTCGGACTGCCCATGAAGGTGCCCACTTCGGTGAGCTGTTCCCGAGTATTGGTACCGGAGGAGGCTTCCCCTGCGGTTCCATCCGACCGGAAGGCGGCCGTGGGCTGGCCACCGGGATCCCGCCTGCGCTCGGCTTCTTCGAGGGCCAGCAGCAGCGCAAGGTTCGGCACGCCCGCTGGCGTGATGTGCTGTTCACCTGTCCGGGGTTCCACAAGTTTGGCCAGGCCGAAATCAAGGACCTTCACCGCTGGCCCATGTTCGGCCCTGGTGGTGGCGACCATGATGTTGCCGGGCTTGAGGTCCCGGTGCACAAGCCCCTTGGCATGGGCCGCTTCCAGCGCCTGGGCGACGGCCCGGATGATCTGGATCTTCTCCCGGATGGCCAGGTCCGGAGCGACCCGGTCGAGGGTCTGCCCCGCCACCAGCTCCATGGCGATGAAGGTTCCCGTGGGCCCGTCCACCCAGTCATGCACCTGGCACACGTTGGGGTGGTTGAGCTGGGCCAGGGCCAGGGCCTCCCTCCGGAACCGCTCCGGTGCGTGCGCGATGCCATCGTCCCCGGTCCTCAGCGCCTTCAGGGCGACATGGCGTTCCAGGGTGGTGTCCCAGGCCTGGTACACCTCGCCCATGCCGCCGAAGCCCAGCAGCTCCTGAACCTTGAACCGCCCAATCAACACCCCTGGCTCAAGGAGCCGTCGGCCCGGAGGCAGGGCGAGGGCTGGCTTCGGGTCGTTGGACATTCAACACCAGATATTTTTTTTACCTTATCACGGTCAACAGGGCGCGGCCCTGGATCTCACGCGATCCCCTTGACGGGGAACCGGCTCATTCCAGCCGGGCCTTCCGCTCCCCGTCGGCCCAGCGCAGGCGCAGCGCGGCCCCGGTTGGCAGCATGGTGGCCCCGGTCACGGGGTGTCCATCCAGGTCGGTTGCCAGCACGAAGCCCCGCTGCAGGGGGCCCGTGGGGTCCAGGCCCAGAAGCCGCTCGGCCATCACCGCCAGGCGCTGTTCGCGTCGCTGAAGCAGGCGGAAGACCGCCGGATGCAAGCGCCGCTGGGCCTCCAGGATCCTGGGCCGGTCCAGTTCTCCCGCGGCCACTGCTCCGGCGCGAGCGAGCCGCTGCCGGAGCAGGGCCATCCGGGCCGCGGCGCCATCCAGGCTCCGACTGGGGTGGGCCAGGGCCAGCCGCTGGCCCAGGGCTCGCCAGCGGGAGACTGCTGCCGCCAGTGGGTCCGCGCGGTCGAGCCCGTGGTCCACCAGGAGGTTGAGGGTGGTCTCCAGGCCGCGCAGGCGCCACTGGAGTTTCGCCGTCAAGGCTTCCACGCGGCGGCGCAAGTCCGCGCCCAGAGCCTGCCGGTCCGGCGTGGCCAGCTCGGCCGCCTGGCTGGGCGTGGCGGCTCGGCGGTCTGCGGCCAGGTCCACCAGCGTGGTGTCGATCTCGTGTCCGACGCCGGTGACTACGGGGATCCGGCACTCCACCACCGCCCGCACCAGGTCGGGATCGTTGAAGGCCCAGAGATCCTCCAGGCTGCCGCCGCCTCGCACCAGCAGGAGGGCCTCACAGCCCCAGTGGGGATCCTGAAGCTCCTGGATCGCCATCAGCGTCTCAGGCACGCAGCGCTCGCCCTGGGCGGCCGCAGGCGCGATGAGCACATCGATCCCAGGGGCCCGGCGATCCATGACCTCCAGCACGTCACGCAGGGCCGCACCGTCGAGGGCCGCCACCACGCCCAGTTTCCGGGGAAAACGGGGCAGCGGGCGTCTGGGGCGGTCGAAGAGGCCCTGGGCGCGAAGGTCGGCTTCCAGCTGCCGCAGGCGGGCCTGGAGGTCGCCCAGGCCCGCCGGTTCGCAATGGGTCACCGCCAGGGTGATCGTACCGCCGGCGACGTAGAGATTCAGGCTGCCCTTGAGGATCACCCGCTGGCCATCGGCGGGCTGGTGCTGCAGGAAGCGCTGCTGGCTGGCCCACACGGCGCAGGAGAGGGCCGCACCTTCCTCCTTCAGCGTGAAGTACCAGTGCTTGCCCGAGCCGCGAAAATTCGACACCTCGCCCACCACGCACACGGCCGCAAAGGGGGGCTCCAGGCGCGTCTTGACCTGTTCCAGCAGGCGCTTGACGGAAAGAGGGGCAGTGTCGGTCATGGCTTGCGGAACCGCCCCAGGCCCACCGTGAGCCCCGTGAAGACCGTGTACCGCGCTGCCCCTTGGCTCAGCCCCACATCCACACCGGCGTCCAGCACCAGGCGCTTGGACACCTTGTAGGCGACGGCCCAGAGGTTGGAGACGATCGGGCCGTTCGCGGGCGTGGCCTGCAGGCCGTACACCTCGCCCGTGATGGACCACTGCTCGCTCAGGTTGCGCGTGACGGAGACGGTGCCTGCGGCCTGACTGATCCGGCCGCCTCCAGAGTTGCCAGTCCGGCCGATCCAGGATTCCAGCAGGTTGACATCCACGTGCCAGGGGCCGCTGTCCTTGCTGAAGATGAGGGTGAGGGTATCGATGGGGGCGCCATTGCCCAGGCCCTGGGCCGAGGGTGCGGTGGGGAAGGTGTGGGCCCATTGGAGGGCCTGGTCCAGTCCGAAGAGACCGTCGTGGAGATAACACCACTGCGCGCCCAGGGCGAAGTCTCCCATGCCGCTGGCCGAGGGGCCCTCCACAGGCACAAGACGCAGGAGGATCGGGGCCCCGAGGCGGAGTTCCAGATCCTTCACCAGGCCCAGCTTCAGGAGGGTGGGCGCTGAAAAGGAAGTGCCCGCGTCCCGGAAGGTGCTGCGCTGGAGCCCCCATTCCAGCTCCGCGACCCCAGGCTGGGTGGTCGCGGCCGGCGTGGCGAACGTGGGGCGGTTGGGGTTCACCTCGATGGGGACTTCCTGCGCCGGCAGGGCGAGGGCCAGCGTGAGGGCAAGGGGCCAAGGGAGCTTCATGGCCTTCAGGCTAGCGGATCTTCCGACAGAGCTGGCGGGTCGGTGATCGTGATTACCACTTGAGGCCTTCCTACCTCGCATTACAATGCTGATGCATTCCACCCGAGGTGTTCCGATGGCTGGACCTGGTGTTCTCCTTCGCAGTCTGGCCGTCGTCGCGGTCCTGTCCGGCCTGGCTCAAGCCCAGACGAAGCTGCTCCGCCACCCGGACATCCATGGAGACCGGGTGGTCTTCACGCACGGCGGGGACCTCTGGTCCGCCCCGGTCGCCGGCGGGAATGCCACCCGCCTCACCGCCCATCCGGGACTGGAGCTGTTCGCGAAGTTCAGTCCGGACGGCAAGTGGATCGCCTTCACCGGCCAGTACGATGGCGACGAGCAGGTCTACGTGATGCCCAGCACCGGGGGCATTCCCCGCCAGCTCACCTTCGATCCCGCCTCCGGTCCCTCCGCTCCCCGGCACGGCTACGACCACCAGGTGGTGGGCTGGACGCCGGACGGAGCGAGCGTGCTGTTCCGGGCCAACATGGATGCGGACGCCGTCCTGAGCCGAACCGCGCTCTACACGGTGAGCCTGAAGGGCGGACTGCCCACCAAGCTGCCCATGCCCACGGCGGGTCCGGGCTCCTACTCCCCGGATGCGAAGCGCATCGTCTACGCGCCCATGTTCCGCGACTTCCGCCACTGGAAGCGGTACGAGGGTGGCTGGGCCCAGCACCTCTATGTCTTCGATCTGGCCACGCACCAGCAGAAGAAGGTGGCCGCGAGCAAGCGCACGGAGCGCGACCCCATGTGGATCGGTGACAAGGTCTTCTTCGCCTCGGACCGGGACGGCACCCTCAACCTGTATTCGGTCGATCCAGCCACCGACGCGGTGAAGCAGTTGACCTTCCAGAAGACCTGGGACGTGCGCTGGCCCTCCAGCGACCACCAGTCCCGCATCGTGTACGAGCTGAACGGCGAGCTGCGCGTGTTCAATGTCCAGGATGGCAGCGACCGGGGCATCTCCATCACCGTGCCCACCGATGGCGGCGCCTCCCGGCCCGCCCGCATCAGCGTGGAAAAGAGCATCGAAGGGTTCAGCCTGTCACCGAAAGGCGAGCGGGCCCTCTTCGTGGCCCGGGGCGATGTCTTCACGGTGCCCATCGAGAAAGGTCCCGTGCGCAACCTGACGAACAGCTCCGGTGCCCATGACAAGCACGCCCAGTGGTCGCCGGACGGCAAGAAGATCGCCTTCATCTCGGACCTGAGCGGCGAGGACCAGGTCTACCTCGTGGACCAGGACGGCAAGGCCAAGCCCGAGGCGCTGACCACCGGGCTGACGGCCCAGCTCAATGAGCCGCACTGGGCCCCTGACGGGAAGCACATCGCGTTCACCGACAAGGACGGCATTGTCTATGTGGTGGGAGTGGCCGATCGCCGACTGGTCCAGGCCGCGAAGGACGACTTCGGCCGGGCCGGCGATCTCGCCTGGTCCGCGGATGGGCAATTCCTCGCCTTTTCCCTGGGCAATGTGAATGGGGTCCGTTCGCTCCATGTGTGGGGCCTCGCCGATCGCCAGCTTCGGCGCCTCACGGGCGACCTGTTCACCGTGGCCGATCCCGCCTGGGACCCGGAAGGCAAGTACCTCTATGCCCTGAGCCGCCGCGATTATGCGCCGCAGATCAGCAACCTGGAATTCGACTACGCGGGCAACCGCAACCTGGATGTCATCGCCTTTGCCCTGCGGAAGGATGTTCCCCACCCCTTCCCACCGGAAAGCGATGAAGTGGGCGCAGCCGCGGAGAAGAAGGAAGAGGGCGAGAAGAAGGCCGAGGCGAGCAAGGCACCGACCGCCGTGCGCATCGACTGGGACGGGTTTGAACAGCGGGGCACCCGCGTGCCTGTGCCCGCCGACAACCTGACGGACCTGGAGGCGGTCCGGGGGTACCTGCTCTACCGCAAGACGGGGCCGTTCGTGTACGGGGAGGACATGGGTCGGCGCTCCGGTGGCGGCCTGTGGGCCTTCGACCTGAAGAAGCGCCAGGAAAGTGAACTGCTGGCCGATGTCCAGGGCTGGGCCCTCAGTGCGGACGGGACCAAGATCCTCGCCCGGGCCGGACACGGGCCGGCCGCGGCCTACCAGCTGATCGAGGCGAAGCCCAAGGGCGCCGAGAAGAAGGTGGTCTCCACCAAGGATCTCCATGTCGATCGCATCCCGGCCGAAGAGTGGCGCGAAGTCTACGATGAGGCCTGGCGGCGGTTCCGGGATTTCTTCTACGTGAAGAACATGCACGGCTACGACTGGAAGGCCCTGCGCGAGCAGTACCGCCCCTGGCTCCAGCATGTGACCCACCGCTCCGACCTGACCTACGTTCTGACCGAGCTCATCTCGGAGCTGAACATCGGCCACACCTACACCGAGGGGGGTGACTTCATCCTGCCTGAGCGCGCCAAGGTCGGGCTGCCCGGTGCCAAGATCGAACTTGATCCGGCCCAGGGCCGCTACCGCCTCACGCACATCTACCGCGGCCACAACGAGGAGGCCAAGTACCGCAGCCCGCTCACCGAAGTGGGGGTCGATGCCCGGGAGGGCGACTACATCCTCGCCATCGATGGTGTGGAACTCAAGGCCGACGGCAACCCCTACCAGCTGCTCCGCAACAAGACCTTCAGCGTGACCCTGACGCTCAACACCAAGCCCAGCCTCGAGGGCGCCCGGCAGGTCACCTACCGACCCATCGAAAGCGATGCCAGCCTGAGGTACCTGGACTTCGTGCTGCGCTCGAAGGAGACGGTGGACCGGCTCAGCGGTGGAAAGGTCGGCTACCTGCACATCCCCGACATGGGAGCGCCCGGACTCTACGAGTTCATCAAGTGGTACTACCCGCAGATCAGGAAAGAGGGTCTGGTGATCGATGTCCGCGCCAACGGCGGGGGCAACGTCAGCCAGATGATCCTGGAACGACTGGGCAAGAAGCTGCTGGGTACCCGGTTCGGCAACGATGGCGACCGTCCCTCCACCTATCCCAGCACCGTGTTTCATGGGTACCTGGTGGCCCTCACCAGCGAGACCAGCGCGAGCGACGGTGATATCTTCCCCCACTACTTCCGCGCGGCGGGTCTCGGTCCCCTCATCGGCAAGCGCACCTGGGGCGGCGTCGTGGGCGGGGGCAATTCGGGCCTCATCGATGGCGGCAGCGTCTTCGTCCCGCGCTCGGGGACCAATGCGGCCACCGGCGAGTGGATCATCGAAGGCCAGGGTGTGACACCTGACATCGAAGTGGAGAACGATCCCATCTCGATGCTGTCCGGCCATGACCTGCAGTTGGAGCGGGGCGTGCAGGAAGTGCTCAAGCGGATCGCCGAGAAGCCGCTGGCTCTGCCGAAGCGTCCGGCGGATCCTGTGAAGACGAAATAGCAGCGAACACGTTTCACCGGAAAATTACTACTGTTCTTCCATGTCCGCGAGGGTTGAGGCGCGAACCGCCACGGCCCTCGCGTAGCGATGTAATTTCCCCTTGGTGCCAGGAGGGAACCCGTATAAGTTCATCGCAGTTGATCCGGAGGTAGACAATGCACCTAGGCGCTCTCGCGGCCACGCTGCCGCTCATCGTCCTGCTCATCGGCATTCCGCTGATGATGAAACCCGCCGCCAAAGTGGCGCCCATCGCGTGGCTGGTCACCGTACTCACGGCCATCCTCGTCTTCCACTTCCCGGCCAAGGTGACCCTGCTGGCGGCCCTGCAGGGCGGGCTCACGGGGCTCTTCCCGATCATGTACATCCCCTTCGGCGCGCTGGTGGTCTACAACGTCCTGAAGGTGACGGGCTGGATGGACAAGATGCAGGGGGCCATGGCCAACCTGACCATCGACCGTCGGGCCCAGGCCCTGCTCATCGCCTTCGGTTTCGGCGCCTTCCTGGAAGGCATCTGCGGGTTCGGCGCGCCCGTGGCCATCCCCGCAAGCATCCTCATCGGCCTGGGCTACAACCCCATGATGGCCGCCCTGGTGTGCCTCGTGGCCAACACCGGCCCCGTGCCCTTCGGCTCGCTGGCCATCCCCACCGTGACCCTGGCCAAGACCACGGGCCAGGACCTGATGAAGCTCTCCCAGATGACTGGCCGCTTCATGGCCCCCCTGGCCATGATCATGGCCTTCGCCACCGTATACGCCATGTCCAAGTCGAGGGGCATGAAGGGGGCGCTGGGCACCATCCTGGTCACGGGTCTCAGCTTCTCCATCACCGAATTCCTCGTCTCCAACTTCATCGGGCCCGAACTGACCAGCATCCTGGCTGCCCTCGTCTGCCTCGTGGCGACGGCCGTCTATCTGAATACCCAGAAGCACGCCGAGCCCTGGCTCTTCGAGGGCGACGCCCCGGCCGACAAGGCGTCCAGGGAATTCCATTTCAAGGAGCTGTTCCTGTCCTGGCTGCCCTACCTGTTGCTGGCCGTGCTCGTCATCGCCGTGAACCTGCCCAAGACCAAGCCCATGTTCGCCGGTGCTGTCGATGGCTGGCGCTGGGCGGTCCTCAAGACCCAAATCTACAACCCGAACAAGATCTACGCCTTCACCTGGCTGCAGACCCCCGGCACCATCATGCTCATCGCCGGCGCCATCGCCTTCCCCTTCATGGGTATCAAGTACTCCGTGATGGGCGAGCAGGTCGGCAAGACCTTCAAGCAGATGATCCCCTCCTTCATCGCCGTGGCCTGCATCCTCTCCATCGCCGAAGTGATGAACCTCACCCTGCCCATCCTCGATCCCAAGACCAAGCTGGCGGTGGTCGGCGATCTGGCCACCAAGCAGATCTCCATGGTGGCCACCATGGCCAACGGGATCATCGCCCTGGTGAGCCAGCACGTCTACCCGCTGCTGAGCCCCCTCTTCGGCACGATCGGCGTCTTCCTCACGGGCAGCAACACCTCGGCCAACGCCCTGTTCGGCAACCTGCAGAAGCTCACGGCCCAGGGCATGGGCCTCTCCGACATCCTGATGGCCTCGGCCGGCAGTGCGGGCGCCTCTGCGGGCAAGATGATCTCGCCTCAGAGCATCGTCATCGCCGCCGCCGCCGTGGGCCTGGCCGGCAAGGAGGGCCTGATCATGCGGCAGACGATCAAGTACACCATCCCCTACGTGATCCTGCTGGCCCTCATGACCTGGGGCTTCGCGTTCCTGTTCCCGGGGCTCGTACCGTAAGGATTTGAAAAGAGGTGGACAGGATTGACAGGATGAAAAGCTGGATTACCAGGATTCAGGAGAACCTTCTTGAACTGCTCGAATCCTGTTAATCAATTCCTTAATCCTGTTAATCCTGTCTCAGCCTTTCATCTCGGGAGGGTCATCCCATGCGCATCATCGTCGCTCCGGATTCCTTCAAGGGCAGTGTGTCGGCCCTCGGTGTGGCCGAGGCCATGGCGCGTGGCATCCACGCCGTGTTCCCCGAAGCTGAGGTGATCAAGGTGCCCATCGCCGATGGCGGCGAGGGCACCGTCGAAGCCCTGGTGGCCGCCACGGGCGGCCGCCTGCTGGAGGCGCAGGTCCACGGGCCCCTGGGCGAACCCCGGCTGGCCCAGTGGGGCGTCTCCGGGGACGGGTCCACTGCCTTCATCGAGATGGCCGCGGCCTCGGGCCTGCCCCTGGTGCCGAAGGACCAGCGCGATCCCCGCATCACCAGCACCTTCGGCACCGGTGAGCTGATGAAGGCCGCGCTGGATGCGGGCCTGCGCAAGCTCGTGGTGGGCATCGGCGGCAGCGCCACCAACGACGGCGGCACGGGCATGGCCCGGGCCCTGGGGGTGCGCTTCCTGGATGGGGCGGGTCATGACCTGCCCGAGGGCGGGGCGGCCCTGGCGCGCCTGGCCCACATCGATCTGGCGGGGCAGGATCCCCGCCTGGGGGAAGCCTCGATCCTGGTGGCCTGCGATGTGGACAACCCGCTCTGTGGCCCGAGAGGCGCCTCGGCGGTCTACGGACCCCAGAAGGGCGCCACGCCGGACCTGGTGGCCGAGCTGGATGCCGCCCTCGGGGTCTACGCAGGCCTGGCCGCCACTGCCACGGGCCGCGACATCGCCGCCTCCTCCGGTGCGGGGGCGGCCGGCGGCCTGGGCGCCGGACTGCTCTTCTTCACGCCCGCCAGCCTTCGGCCTGGTGTGGCCATTGTGCTGGAGACCACGGGTTTTGAGGAGCTGGTCCGGGGTGCGGATCTGGTCATCACCGGCGAAGGCCGCACGGATTTCCAGACGGCCATGGGCAAGGCCCCCGTGGGCGTGGCCGCCGTGGCCAGGCGCCATGGCGTCCCAGTGGTCTGCCTCTCGGGGGGCCTGGGCGAAGGGGCCGACGACGTGCTGGCCCATGGCATCGATGCCCTCGGTTCCATCGTGCCCCAGCCCATGACCCTGGAAGCCTGCATGGGGCAGGGCGGCTCACTGGTGGAGGCCGCAGCCGCCCGGGTCTGCCGCATCCTGAAAGTGGGTCAGTCGCTGCGAACGTGACCCCTGGGGCCGAGGTCCCCTAGGGCGTTCCGACCATCTCCCGGACATGCTGCAGGAAGGCCTGCTCGGCTGAACCCATGTGCCGCTCCGGGTTCCAAACCAGGTGGGTCGAGATCCGGATCTCCGGGCCGTCCCAGGGTACGGCCACCAGCTTCCCGGAAAGAAGCTCCCCCTCGACCGCCATCCTGGGCAGGGGCGCGATGCCGAGGCCCACCTCCACGCAGCGCTTGATCGTCTCGACGCCCTGGAATTCCAGGAACCGTCCAGGATGGGCTCCAGCGGTGATCAGCTGCCGCTCGAACTGGTTGCGGTAGCTGCAGCCGAGTGCCTTGAGCAGGACATCTTCCCCGATGAGGTCCTGGGCGGAGATCCCTCGGCCTGTGGCGAACCGGTGGGAAGGGTCCGCGACGATCAGGATCTCCTCATCCCGGAGCCTCTCGACGGCCAGGGTCTTGGAGGGGAAGGGCTCTTCCAGGATGAAGGCGAAATCGACGGTTCCATCCAGCACCTGGCGCTTGAAATCCCGGACGAAGCCCGGAAGGAACTGCACGTGGATGCGGGGAAACTTGTCCTTGAAGGTCTTCAGCACCGATGGCAGGAGGTAGGTGCAGATCGATTCGGGGGCCGTGAACCGCAAGGTGCCCACCCCCTCTTCATCCTGCAAGGAGGCCTTGGCCTCATGCGTGAGGGCAAGGATCCGCTCGGCATAGACCAGAAAACGCTCCCCGGGTTCGGTGAGTTCCAGCCGGTTGCCCACGCGGTTGAAGAGCGAGGCCCCCAGGTCCTCCTCCAGGCTCTTGATCTGGGCGGTCACGCTCGATTGCGCGTAACCCAGAGATACTGCCGCGTTCGTGAAATTGAGCGTGCGGGCGGCGACGCTGAAGGTCGACAAGGTTCGGATATCCATGTCGACTATTGTACCGGCATCCTTCAGGAGCCCTGGAAACCACCGGGCCAGGCGACATTGCCGACCCTTCGATCGGTGATTCCGATTCCAGGGATCGAAAAGATTCTCTGGTTTCCAGCGGGCATTGAAGAGAAATTAAATGTCTAAGCAACGAATGGACACCCCAGGGAACCCGGGGCCGCGGAGTTCCCCGGCGCCGTCGGAGGCTACGATGACCAACTCTCTCGAATTCCGCTCGGGGATCCTGGCCCAGTACCCAGATGTCTACACGCCGGAGGTGCTGCGCGCCCTGGAAGTGCTGGCTCCACTGAACCAGCGCCGCCGCGAGCGCATGGCCGCCCGGACGGCCCTGCGGAAGCGCCGCCACGAGCACCGGGAGCGCATCGCCTTCCTGGATCCCGACGCGCTGATTCCCGGCACCCAGATCAAGGTGGCCGATGCCCGGTCCGGCAACTTCGAGGGTGCCGTGATCCCGCCGGACCTGCAGCGCCAGTGGATCCAGGGCACGGGCCCGGCCACCAAGCCCCGCTCGGACGTTCGCTCCGGCATCCGCAACGTGGCCTACGCGCTGCTGTCGGGCGCCGATGGCTGGATGTTCGACGGTGAGGACGCCCTGGGCCAGGTGGACACCATGTCCCTGGACAATCACCGCAACCTCAAGCTGGCCATCGCCCGGGACCCGCTCTTTCTGGAAGTGGCAGAGGAGGTCACCGCTGAGATGAACACCTGGGCCCAGGGCTTTCTGGGGCATCCCATCATCGCCGACTGGCGCCAGCAGCTGGACTTCACCACCGTGATCTTCCGCTGCCGGGGCCTCCACCTGGATGACCGGCACATCCGCCAGGATGGGCACGGCTTCTCTGCCTCCATCGCCGACATGGTGACCTTCGTGGTGAACAATTACCAGGCACTGCAGGCCGCGGGGCGCAGCCTCGTCCTCTACCTGCCCAAGACCCAGACCGCCGAGGATGCCGCCTGCTGGAATGCCTTCATCCTGGCCCTGGAGGCCCACCTGGGCCTGCCCGTGGGCACCATCAAGTGCTACGTGCTGGTGGAGCAGATCGAACAGTGCTTCCAGCTCATGGAGATCCGCGCCGCCCTGTCCCCGCACTTCGTGGGCTTCAATACCGGCCGCTGGGACTACATCAACAGCGTGTCCGACGCCATGGCCTGGGACCAGGCCTTCGTGAACCCCAACATCCAGGCCATCACCATGACCTACGGCTACATGAGGGTCTACGAGGACCGTGTGCGCCGAGCCGTGAATACTCCGGATCGCCATGGCCGTTGCGCCCTCTGGCAGGGCGGCATGGAGCCGAACATCCCCGTGGGTTCCGAGGCCGGTGTGGCCGCGAGCATGAAGAAGGCCGTGGCCGGGGCCGAGCGAGAGCAGCGCGAAGGCGCCTCCGGCAAGTGGGTGGCCCACTGGAAGATGGTCCACATTGTCCGGCCGGTCTGGGAAAAGGTGGGCCAGGCCAATCAGCTGGGGCGGTCCTTCCCGGCCCTCACCTACACGCCGGAGGACGCGGCGGGACTCACGCTGCTGGAACCGGCCCCACGCACCATCGCCGGGGCCCGGGACCTGCTGTCCGTGGCGCTGCAGTATGGCAACGCCTTCCTGCGGGGGTTCCAGGCGGCGGCCCTGAAGCCCGCGGATTTCTTCGGCAACGACGACGTGCTCTACCTGATGGAGGACATGGCCACGGGCGAGATCCGGTTGTCCATCCTGTGGGAGTGGATCCACAAGGGCGCCAGCCTCACGGAGGCCGACGAAGCCACCGGATGCGCCGAGGGGGAACCCTTCACGCTGGCGCTGTTCGCGCGTCTGCTCGAGGAGGAGTACGCCAAGCTCCGCAAGGCTCGCAACAAGGATGTCCATGACGATTCCAAGGACACGACCTTGCCCATCGCCAAGGCCATCGTCCGCACCTACGTCCAGAGCGACATCAAGGCCCCCTGGTACGTCGACCTGCTGAACATCAACCTGGGTCTGGACAATCTGGCGATCGCTGAGCAGCGCATCGCGCGGTTCCTGGAAGCCTTCCAGAAGGACGGGACGCGGATCACGGAGAACCTGGATTTCTGATCAGCTCGAACACTTGCTGAACCACACTTGCCGGTGATACCCACAATTGCCCCGGGGTGAAGCCCATGCTGCGCACCAATCGGTTCCAGCACTGTCACCACTGGCCCAAGGTGGTTGTGGTTTCAACCTACCCCTGGACGGGCTGCTGCCCGATCTCGAAGTTCGCCAGGGTCTCCAGCGCCCGCACCATGGCGGAATGATCCCAGGCCTTGCCCCCGTGGGCCGCACAGGCATTGAATAGTTCCTGGGCGGTGGCCGTGTTGGGCAGCGAAACGCCCAGGGTTCGGGCGGTGGACAGGGCGAGGTTCAGGTCCTTCTGATGGAGCTCGATGCGGAAGCCCGGATTGAAGGTCCGGTTGATCATGCGCTCCCCGTGCACTTCGAGAATCTTCGACGAGGCGAAGCCGCCCAGGAGGGCTGCCCGGACCTTCGCCGGGTCCGCGCCGGCCTTCGCGGCGAACAGCAGGGCCTCGCCCACGGCCTCGATGGTCAGCGCCACGATGATCTGGTTGGCCACTTTGGCGGTCTGGCCGTCGCCGTTCTGGCCCACAAGGGTGATGTTCTTTCCCATGAGTTCGAAGATCGGCTTGACGTATTGGAAGGTCGCCTCGGAGCCGCCGACCATGATGGACAGGGCGGCATTCTTCGCGCCCACCTCGCCCCCGGAGACCGGCGCATCCAGGTACTGGCAGCCCAGGTCGTTGATCCGTTTGGCGAATTCCTTGGTCTCGATGGGCGAGATGGAGCTCATGTCGACCACAATCTTCCCGGGGGAAAGGCCCTCGGCGATGCCGTTGCCGTCGAACAGGGCAGAGCGCACGTCCGGGGTGTCCGGCACCATGAGGAAGACCATGTCGGCCAGCTGGGCGACCTCCTTGCCGTTGCCGCAGGCCAACCCTCCCGCCTCGGTCAGCGCCTTGGGCACAGGGGACTGGCTGAACAGAAACAACTCATGTCCGGCCTTGATCAGGTGGCCCGCCATCGGCGTTCCCATGATGCCGAGCCCCACAAATCCAAGCTTGCTCATCGTGCCTCCGGAGAGCGTGAAGGGGTCTGTGCTGCAGATCAGGCAGTCCGCTCTGCAGCGTCAACCGCAGGGCTAGTGCCCCATGTCCGTAACCCAACCCAGGCCCTCCATCGTCGTGGTGAGCGGTTTGTACTCGCAGCCGACCCACCCCTCGTAGCCCAGGCGGTCGAGGTGACCGAACAGAAAGGGATAGTTGATCTCTCCGGTGCCCGGCTCGTGGCGGCCGGGATTGTCCGCCAGCTGGATGTGCGCGATGCGCTGCAGATGCTGCTCCAGTGTCGCGGCCAGCTCCCCCTCCATGCGCTGCATGTGGTAGATGTCGTACTGCAGAAAGATGTTCCTGCTCCCGGTGGCGGCGATGACATCCAGGGTTTGAGGCGTGCCGCACAGGTAGAACCCCGGAATGTCGCGGGTGTTGATGGCCTCCACCAGCAGGCGGATGCCGACTGCCTCCAGCTGGTCGGCGGCGAAGCGCAGGTTGGCTGCCAGGGTCTCCAGGGCCTTGCCTTCCGGCAGCCCGGCGGGTCGGATGCCGGACAGGCAGTTCAGCTGGGTGCAGCCCAGCGTCTTCGCAAAATCGATGGCCTGGCCGACGCCAGCCTGGAATTCGCCGACGCGATCCGGGAGCACCGCGATGCCCCGCTCACCCTGGGTCCAGTTACCGGCGGGGAGGTTGAACAACACCTGTGACAGGCCATGGTGGCCCAGCGCTTCGGCAAGCTGCTCTTTCGGGTAGGCATAAGGAAAGAGGTACTCCACGCCGTGGAACCCGGCCTGGGCCGCTGCCCCGAAACGGTCGAGAAACTCGACCTCATTGAAAAGCATCGTCAAGTTGGCGGCGAATTTCGGCATGGGTGGATCCAGGTGGCGGTTGGTGGATGGGACCGTCATTCGTCATGGCGCGGCGTCTGATGCTACACCCGGCGGAGTCCCGTGGGCCGCCGCCGGGGATTCCCGGGAGGGGCGGGCGAGGGACCTGCTGCGGGCATTCTCCAATCCGGGTGGTCAGCCGTCGGGTCGGTCGGTCACACTAGGCACAGGCCCGGCGCTGCCAGGAAAACGGGTAGGGAGGAGGCTGGAATGACATCGAGAACCTTGCCTCCGGTCCCGCTGGTGCCGACCCGGACCCGGGCCTATGAGCAGGTCATCGACCGCATCGAGGCGGACCTCGCCTCCAACCGGCTGCAGGTCGGGGACCGGGTGCCCTCCGAGCGCGAACTGGCCCTCGACCTGGGCGTTTCACGACCCGCCGTGCGCGAGGCGATGCGCATCATGGAGGCCTGGGGGACCGTCGTCCAGGGCACCGGGTCCGGGCCCGACGCGGGGACGGTGCTCGTGGCTTCGCCTGCCGCAGCGCTCACGCGGTTCCTGCGACTGCACGTCCTGCTCGCGAGCATCGGTCCCTCCGATGTGCTCCAGGCCCGCATCGCCCTGGAACGCGAATCGACCCGGCTGGCGGCGCTGCATGCCACGCCCTTCGACCACGAGGCCATCGCCTCGCACCTGGCGGCCATGGATCAGCCCGGGCTGGATGCCGGCGCCTTCAACGAGCTGGATTCGGCCTTCCACGTGGCCATCGCCCATGCGACGGGCAACCTGCTCGTCGCCGAGCTCACCATCGCCCTGCGCGAGGCCATGCGTCCCCGCCTGCTGTTGGCGCTCCAGGCGGCCCTGGACCTGCCCGCCGTGACGACGAGGCTGCGGGCGGATCACCATGCCATCTACGAGGCGATCCGCAGGGGACGGCCCGAGGCCGCGGCCGACCGGGTGGAGGCCCACATCACGCAGTTCTACGGCACGGAAGACTAGGGTCGTCCTCAAGCTGGAGTTTGGCCGCTGACGGTTCCGGAGGGGGCCGGTCGCACCTGCAACAGCGCCTGATGTACCCCCCTTCGCTTCGCGAGGGTTGAACGCTGTGCCGCATTCCCTGTCGGCCCACGCCTCGCCATGGGCACCATCGGTCCCGGGCCTTACTCCGGAGTCGAATGGGCACAAGGAACCAAAATAATTCGATGAAACTTCAAATACATTAAAATAGATTTTTAAAAAATTATTGAAAAATAAAGCAAATATGTGGTCTTACCACATGTGATAATTATCATCATCACATGTTCCTAAAATGATCATGTTTTAGCTGAAGACCTGCCCACGGACGAGCGGCGGGCACCCCACGGGGCCCATCGACTCCTAATTCCATCCACCCGGATCCAGTCCTGGCGAAGCACGGTGCGCCAGCCATCTTTCCGGTCCGATGCCCCTCCCGCCACCACCGCCGCGTTCACGGTCACACAACAAGAGGAGGTCCCCATGCTTGACAGAGCCCTCGTGCAACAACTTCAAGAGCTGGTTGGCAAGGAGAACGTGCTGACGAGCAAGGTGGAGCTGGTGGCCTACAGCTACGACGCCACGGCGGACATGCCCCGCCAGATGCCCGACGTGGTGGTCATGCCCACCTCCACAGGGATGGTCCAGCAGGTGGTCAAGCTGGCCAAGGCCCATGACCTGGCCATCTACCCCCGCGGCGCCGGCTCGAACCTGAGCGGTGGCACGGTGCCCTTCAAGAAGGGGATCGTCCTCTCCTTCCAGCGCATGAACCAGATCCTCGAGATCGACACTGCCAACCTGACCGCCAAGGTCCAGCCCGGCGTCGTCATCGCGGCCCTCAACAGCGCCATCGCTGGTCACGGCCTCATCTACCCCCCGGATCCGGGCACCGTGGCCACGGCCACCATGGGTGGCTCTGCCGCGGAGAACTCCGGCGGCCTGCGCGGGCTGAAGTACGGCGTGACCAAGAACTACGTCATGGGCATGGAAGTGGTCCTGGCCAGCGGCGAAAAGGTGCGCTTCGGTGGCAAGACCGTGAAGAACGTCACCGCCTACGATTTCACAAACCTCTTTGTGGGATCAGAGGGCACCCTGGGCATCATCACCGAGCTCACCTGCAAGTTGATCCCGGCCCCCAAGTACCGCCGGGCCATGATGGGCATCTTCAGCACCCTGGAGGACGCCGGCAACGCGGTCGCGGGCATCATCGCCGCCCATGTCATCCCCGCCACCCTTGAGATCATGGACAACATGACCATCCGCACGGTGGAGGCCTTCGCCAACATCGGCCTGCCCGTGGACGCCAAGGCACTGCTGCTCTGCGAGGTGGACGGCATGTCCCAGGACCTGGTGAACACCGAGGCCGAGGCGGTCATCGAAGTGCTCAAGCAGAACAACTGCGAGTACAAGGCCGCCAGCACGGATGCCGAGCGCGACCAGCTCTGGCTGGCCCGCCGCAATGCCCTGCCGGCCCTGGCCTCCCTGGACAACACCTGCATCGTGGAGGACGCCACGGTGCCCCGCAGTCGCATCACCGAGATGCTGCTGGCCTGCGAGCAGATCGCCGAGAAGTACGGCGTCACCATCGGCACCTTCGGTCATGCGGGAGACGGCAACCTGCACCCGACCATCCTCTTCGACAAGTACGACGAAGAGCTGACGGCCCGGGTGCACCTGGCGGTGGACGAGATCTTCGCCACGGCCCTGGCCCTGGGTGGTACCCTCTCCGGCGAGCACGGCATCGGCATGGCCAAGATGAAGTATCTGGGCAGCGAGCTGGGCCAGAGTGGCCTCGACCTCATGCGCACCATCAAGGAGGCCCTGGATCCGGACTACCTCCTGAATCCCGGCAAGATGGTGCCCCTGCCCGAGGTCGTGGCATGAGCACGACCACCTCACCTTCCCCCGAGGCCTGCACGAATACCTACCATGACGACCTCCGGCTCGTCCGGGGCGAGATCGACAAGTGCATGAAGTGCGGCAACTGCATGGCCGTCTGCCCGGTCTACTCCGTGGACAAGGACGAGATGGCCGTCACCCGCTCCAAGATCGCCGTGGCCGAGGCGGTGCTGAAGGGCGACCTCGCCCTGGATGATCCGGAAGTCTCGGCCATGGTCTTCAACTGTCTGGTCTGCAAGTCCTGCATGACCAACTGCCCCACCAAGGTGGGCTACGACAAGATCGCCCTGGGCTTCCGCGCCGCCCTGGTCCGGAAGAATGGGCTGCCCTGGCTGAAGAAGCTCATCTTCACCGGCCTCAAGAACCCCAAGTTCTTCGATGTGGCCATGAAGGCGGGCGCCTCCATGCAGGGCATCGCCTTCAAGGGCGACCGCAAGCTCAAGGCCATTTCACCGCGCTCACCGTTCGCCATGGTGGGCGGCAGCTTCGGCTTCGATGCGGACCGGAAGATGCCCGAGCTCACGGTGAAGCCCCTCCGGGATCGGGTGGAGGAAGTGGTCCGGCCCGCCGAGGTCAAGGTGAAGGCGGCCTTCTTCACGGGGGATTCGCTGAACTACTTCTATCCGGACGCAGGCATGGACCTCATCGAGGTGCTGGCCGAGAACGGTGTCGAGGTGCACATCCCCAAGGCCCAGAACTGCTGCGGCATTCCGGTGCTGGTGCATGGCGACATCGACACGGCTCGCCGGTTGGCCATGAACAACATCGACACCTTCGAAGCCACGGGCTGCGACTACCTGGTGACCGGCTGTGGCTCCTGCGGGGGCGCCTGGCAGCACGACTACGTGGACCTCCTCGCCGGCGATCCGGTCTACAAGGTCAAGGCCGAGTACTGGGCGAAGAGGACCTACGACATCTCCACCTTCCTCACCAAGGTGGTGGCCTTCCGACAGCCCAAGGGTCAGGTGGAGGCCGTCGTGACCTACCACGACTCCTGCCACCTCAAGAAGGGCATGAAGGTCTTCGCAGAGCCACGGGCCATCCTGAAGAGCATTCCCGGCGTGACCCTCAAGGAAATGGCGGCGCCGGACACCTGCTGCGGCAGCGGCGGTTCCTACGTCGTGTCGCACTACGACACTTCGGCGGCCATCGGGAAGAGCAAGGCCCTGGACATCAACCAGACCGGCGCCGACACCGTCTCCACGGGTTGCCCGGCCTGCATGATGCAGCTGCTGGACAACCTCAGCCGCCACGGCCAGCAACAGAAGGTCACGCACTACATCTCCCTCCTGGCGGAGTCCTACCGCCAGGAAAAAGCCACGACAGCCTAGGCTGCCCGCAGCTCGCAGCTCGCAGCGCTGACCCTGGTCCCTGGATCTGGGCCTTGTTGGGTTCCAGGGTGTCCGCAATCCATTCAAATGATGGTGGTGCGCGTCGTTTTGATGAGGTCCAGACCCGAAGGGGCCGCGCTTGGGTTGTTAAATCTATTGGGGTGAAAACTTATGGCGCGGCGCGGTTTGTGCACATGCCTGTTGCCAGGGGAATTGACCCTCGACGGCAGTGCACGGGTTGGCAGACCACAGCTCGAGAAGGAAGACGTCATGAGCGAATCGAAGACCTTCACCAGGGACCCCCTCTGCGGGTTCCCCGTAGACCAGGCCACCTCAGTGCATTCGGAACGTGACGGGAAGACGTACTATTTTTGCAGCGATCTGTGCCAGCAAAAATTCAACGCCGTATCAGCTGGTACTGCGGTGACCTGCGCAGGATGACGTTCGCGTGGGGAGGCTTGCCCAGGGCGGGGCTTTGATGCCGCCAGGGGAACCACGCTCCGCAGGTTCTGCCTAGGCCTTGCGCAGTTCCGCCGCGAAGGCATCCAGCGCCCGGTAGTAGGGATCGATACTGGGGATGTAGTGGCGCTCGCCGGCGGCGTGGGGGCCGATGCCGGTCTGGCCCCAGACCACGGCCTGGCCCCCGGGGGCGAAGCGGGCCGAAGTGCCGGCGCCCTTGCGGCCGATGCGCACCTCGCCGCCGATGGCAGTGATGCCAGCCAGCAGGGCCTTCAGGTAGGGATTCTCGGCATCGCAAGCCACACCCGGCTCCCAGGCCGAGGGCAGGAACTCCAGCTGCAGCTCGGTGGCCAGGGCCTCGATCTCGGCGCGCATCCTGGACACGTCATCCTGCGGGATGGGCCTGATCTCCACGCCCAGGGACCCGCGATCCGGTGTGATGTTGTAGATGCCCGGGGTGCCCACCTGGATGAAGGCAAACTTCGCCTGGGACTGCCAGCCGTCGGCCGCCTTCAGGGTGAGGTGCTTGGCGAACAGCTCCCGCAGAGCTTCCCGGGCGCTGAGGAGCCGCTCGGTCATGTCGGGGCCGCTGGCCAGTCCGCTGTGGCCGCGGGTGCCATGGGCCACCAGCTCGAAGCGCAGGACGCCGCGGTTCTGGGTGCAGACCTCGCCCCAGAGTTCGGTGCCCTTCTCGCCCGTGCGCTCGCCTGCCACGAAGAAGGAGGGCTCGTAGTTCCACTCGTCCATGAGCTGCTTCAGGATGTGGGGCGTGCCCATGGGCTCCAGCTCGCCGTTCTCCTCGTTGCCGATCAGCAGCAGGTTCACGGGGGGATAGGGCGCGCCCTTCTTGAGCATGTCCTTCATCCAGATCATGTACGTGGACACCACGGTCTTCATGTCGGCGGAGCCGCGGCCCCAGAGGTAGTCGCCTTCGATCCTGGGCTCGAACTGGCTGTCGTCGGGCTCGGGTTCCACCACGTCGAAGTGGCCGCAGAGCATGGCCGGGGCCTTTTCGCCGCCGGGGAAGTGGGCCAGCACGGCGGGGAAGGGGCCCTGGTCGAAGGTGAGGACGGGCACGCCGTGGTTGCGCAGGTAGTCGTAGACGAAGGTGGCGGCGCGGTGCACTTCTGGAACCCGCTCCTCGGGGCAGGCGGTGACACTGGGGATGCGCACCAGGCGCTGGGACAGGGCCACCACTTCGGCCGTCTTGTCCGCGTACTCCGCGTCCACCAGGGCCTCGGGCCTGGGCTGGAAGCGCACGGGGGCCTGCGGGTCCAGGTGCACCTCATCCCGGGCATGCTCGACGAAGTCCTGAAGCTTGCTTTCCTCCGCGCCGAGATCGGCCAGGTGGGCGGTGACGGTTTCCACATCGTCGCGGACCTGGGCCTTGCGGGCTTCGGCCAGTTCCACGAGCAGATCCGGCGGCACGATGTCCGAAGTGCCGATCTTGGCCCTGAGGGCCTGGCGGATGCGCTCGGCGGTGCTGGGGGCGCCAGCGGCCATGGCGCACAGGGGCTGGAGGTCCTCCCACATGCCCAGGGCCTCGGCCAGGGGCCGCATTTCTTTCAAGGTCCAGTCCAGGAAGGCACGCATGGCGATGGGCTTGGCGGTGAGGGGATCCTCGATGGTGCCCCGGAGGCCTTCTTTGGCCGCCAGTTCTTCGTTGCGCCGGGCCCGCTTGATGTCCTCAGCGTCGTAGCGGAAGCCCCGGGCGAAGTCGGGATCGGCATAGAAGCGGAGCAGCAGGAGGTGCTTGAGCGTGAGGTTGGCCACGTCCAGGGCCAGGTCATGGCAGGGATCGTCCGTGCGCACTTCCACCCGGGCCATGGGCAGGTCGATGCGGGCGAAGAGGTTCTGGCGCTCGATCTGGGCCGCCATGTCCTCGACATTGCGGGTCTCGCCGGCGGCAAAGAGGCCCCGGGCGTAGATGTCGTGCAGCTGGTCGCTGGTGACCTGGATGAGGCGCTCCACCGGTTCGGCCTGGGAGCGGGCCCGAACGGGGATCCAGTTGTTGTTGCCGAAGCGCACGCCGCTCCGCACCAGATCGTAGGACAGGCGCAGGTAGTCCGAGTGGCTGCGGTTCAGGTCCGGCACGTCCAGGGAGGGCGGGTTCGGGAAGGTGAGGTTGCGCACGGATTCGAAGGGCGTGAGGCGCACCACCGGTTTGCCATCCTGCTCGGAGGCCTGCAGGGGCGTGCTGGCGCTGGTGGCGATGAAGACCGCCGCGAAGGCGCGCATGAGCCGGGTGCCGGTGATGTAGACCTGGTTCTTGTAGTCGTCCAGGTGGGTATCGCCGCGCTCGGCGTCGGAGAGGTGCATGAAGTCCCAGGCCAGCATGGGCTCTGGAAGACTCAGGTTCGAGTGGGTGCCGGCGGTGGCCAGCTCCGTGCCGTAGAGGTCCACGCAGCGCTGCAGGTAGCGGCGCTTGGCCAGGTGCCAGGATTCGGGTACACAGTCGGGGCCGATCTTGGGCAGCACCAGCAGGTTGCCGTGCCAGTAGTGGAGGGGCTCGCCAAAGCTGCGCCCGACCTTGGCCAGGGCGTTGATGAGCGCCGCCTCCAGCAGGCGGCCTTCGTACACCGCCCCCTTGGGCGTGTGGTAGGGCCGGGTGACCCATTCGATCATCCAGTGGAAGACCTCGAGCTGATGGTATTCCTCGGTCCAGGGCGACAGCACCTTGGAGCGCAGGTGGTCGACGAAGGACATCTTGTCGGGGCCCGTGCCCACGGTGAGCAGAGGGCGGAACTGGGGATCAACCAGGTTCCATTCCAGCTCCAGGCCGCAGAGCCCGCCGGACGGGCGGGTCTCCAGAGCGGTCTGGCGGGCGAGCTGGAACTTCTCGGCAAAGGCCTTCAGGTCGAACACGGGTACTCCGGATCAATCACCTGAGGGCTTGGGGCTCCTCAGAGATTCTTAAAAAGACAACCAATTAATTGAACCGCAGATGTCGCGGACGACGCAGATGAAATTTCCTAGCTGGTCATCTGCACCATCTGCGGCATCTGCGGTCAGAACTGCCTTCCTATGCGTTTTCCAGACTCTTGAGAGCCTCGAGCAGCCGGGTTGCCGCACCCTGGGTGACGGCTGGGGGGGTGGCGTAGGAGAAACGGATCCACTCACCTCCGTAGGGGCTGAAGAAGGCGCCGGGCACCACGGCCACGCCGTGCTCCTCGGCCAGGTACTGGCCCATGGGCTCGGAATCGGCCCAGCCCTTGCCCTTGAGGGCATCGGCCACCTTGATGAAGGCGTAGTAGCCCTGGCCGATGATGTGGGTGAGCTGCTTCTCCTTCAGGAAGCTCCGCAGCCAGGCGCGGCTGGCGCGGGTGGGGGCGGCGATGGGTTCGGAGGCGACCTTGATGCCCTTTTCGTAGGCCGCCATGGCCACGGCCAGGCTGAAGAAGGAGGGGATCACGGTGTGGGAGGCCTGGGCCACGATGGTCTTGACCACCTCGGCGTCCGCCAGCAGGTGGCAGTTGCGGATGTTGGAGCCGCCCAGGGTCTTGGTGATGCCGTCCAGAACCATGAGGCGCTTGCGCTGGGCTGGATCGAAGGCCCGCAGCAGCACGTTCACATCGTAGGGATCATCATCACCCACGGTGTGGTACATCCAGTCGAAGAGGACGAAGGCCACGCCCGCTTCCAGGGCGGCACGGGCCAGAGTGATCTGGCGTTCCAGGGTCAGGGTGTTGCCCGTGGGATTGTCGGGGCTGGTGATGACCAGGCCGGCCACCTTGCGGCCGGACTTCGCGGCTTCGGTCACGCAGGCCTGGATGCCCTCGGGTGAATAGGCCCAGCCTTCCTCGGCGATGCCGGGGGCCCACATGACGTTGGCGCCGATGCCGTAGGGTCCCCAGTTGTAGCTGATCCAGGGCACGCGGCTCACCACGATCACATCGCCCTGGCGGCCGTGGCCGAGGGCCAGCATGGCCTGGTAGGCCTTCACCAGACCATCGCGACCGCCCTGGGTGCCGATGACGTTGGCGGTGCCCCAGCCCGTGTCGGGGGCCAGCTTCCAGTAGGACTCGGCCACGATCTTGCGGAAGGGTTCGGTGCCGAAGGGCATGTCGTAGGCGGTGCCGTGCTTCTTCTGCAGCTCGAAGGCGCGGTCCAGCAGGGCCTCCGGCACGCCGGGCAGAGAGGCTCCGCCGTCGCCCTGGCTGGCGTCGAAAATCTGCACGCCGGGCTGTTTCTCCTGGAACACTTTCAGCGACTTGTTGATCAGGAACATTCGCGACGCAGGTATCGGGAACATCTTCGCGAGGTGATCGCTCACCGGGACGAGATTGGCCTCTGGCACAGCGAAGGCAGGGGTTTCGAGGGAGAGCAGGGTTGACACGGTTCCTCCCGATAAGAAAATGTCGCCCCTGCAGGTAGTTGGAGCGACAAGATGCCATCCAAGATTAACAGTCCGGACCCTCGGCTCAAGTTATAACGGCTTATGCTTTGATTAATCAAATTTATGAATCCAATGGAAGTTCCACATGCCGGAAGGGTTTGCCCGAGGGCCCGGAATAGTCCTCCACCCGGTGTCCGTGTCCCCTCAGCAGGTAGCGGTAGCTGAGCAGACCCTCGATTCCCACGGGTCCCCTGGCATGGATGCGCCCGGTGCTGATGCCGACTTCGGCGCCGAAGCCATAGCGGAAGCCGTCGGCGAAGCGGGTAGAGGCGTTGTGGAACACACCCGCCGCATCCACTTCGGCCAGGAAGCGGTCCGCGGCGGTTGTGTCGTCGGTCACGATGGCCTCCGTGTGGGCGCTGCCGTGGGTACGGATATGGGCCAGGGCCTCGTCGAGATCAGCCACCACCTTCAGGGCCAGGATGGGGGTTCCGTACTCCATGTCCCAGTCGGCCTCGGCGGCCTCACCCAGGGAGGGCACGATGGCCCGGCAGGCGGGGCAGCCCCGCAGCTCCACGCCCCGGGGCGCCAGGTCCGTCGCCAGGGCGGGCAGCAGGCGGGCTGCGGCCTGGCGGTGAATGAGCACCGTCTCCACCGCGTTGCAGGCGGAGGGGTACTGCAGCTTCCCGTCCCGCACCAGGGCGACGGCCATCTCCGTGTCCGCGGCCGCGTCCAGGTACATGTGGCAGACACCCTCGGCATGACCCAGCACGGGGATGCGCGTGGCCGCCTGGATGCTCTGCACCAGGGCGTTGGAGCCACGGGGAATCACGAGGTCCACCAGATCCGGGCGCAGGAGGATGGCCGCCACGGCGGCCCGGTCCGGCAGGCCCTGCACGGCGGTCTCGGGCAGGTGCGCCTCCCGCAGGGCGCCCTGGACCACGGCCAGCAGCGCCTCGTTGGAGCGGCTCGCTTCGCTGCCGCCCTTGAGCAGCACGGCGTTTCCGCTCTTGAGGGCCAGGGCGCTGATCTGGACCAGGGCATCCGGGCGGGATTCGAAGATTACGCACAGCACGCCCAGGGGGCAGGCCACCCGGGTGAGTTCCAGGCCCCCGTCCAGTTCCCGGCGCAGCTGCACCCGGTTCAGGGGATCCGGCAGCGCAGCCACGGCGCGGACCCCCTGGACCATGGCGGCCAGCTTGGCGGCGTCCAGCTTGAGCCGCTGGAGGGAGGAGGCATCGATGGTGTCTATCGCACCGCGCACGTCCTCCAAATTGGCTGAAAGGATGGCCTGGGCCTGGCTCTCCAGATGACTGGCCAGCAGCCCGAGCACAGCGTTCCGCTGCGCCGACGTTGTCGTCGCCAGCTGGCGCGAGGCCTGTCGCGCGGCCTCAGCCAGGGCCTGGATCTGGAGGGTCTTGGTGTCTGCGCTCATGGCCGGCCTCCGCTGGGATCGGCGAGGAAGAACGTGCCGACGGGTTCCCCCGCCAGGACCTGGCGCAGCACGTTGAAGGCAAGTCCGGAGGCCAATACCACTGGCACTCCGCCCCGGGCGGCGCAGCGGGCCGCCTCCACCTTGCTGACCATGCCGCCCCGGCCCCGGCCCGAAGTGCCCTCCAGGTTGACGCTGAGGTTGGCCCCGAATGCCACTTCTCCAAGGGGCTGGGCATCGGGATAGAGTCCCGGGTTCCGCGTGTGCAACGCCGTCACGTCCGAGAGGAGCACGAGCAGGTCCGCGTCCAGGTGGGTCGCCACCAGGGCGGACAGGTGGTCGTTGTCGCTGAAGATGGGCGCGCGGCCGGAGCCGGGGCGCTCCAGCTCCAGGGTGGAGACCGTGTCGTTCTCGTTGAGTACCGGGATGGCCCCCAGCTCCAGCAGCGTGTCCAGTGTGTGTCTGAGGTTCGCGTAGCGCATGGGATCCGAGAAGTCATCCTCGGTCAGCAGCACCTGGGCCGCGCAGAGGCCCATGCGGGCGAAGCCCTCCTGGTAGATGGACATGAGCTGGCCCTGGCCGACCGCCGCCGCCGCCTGTTTCTGGACCAGGTCCTTGGCCTTGATGCCCAGCTGCCGCGCTCCAAGCCCGATGGCTCCCGAGGACACCAGCACGGGCTGGCCGCCTCTCCGGCGGAACTCGGCCACCGTTTCCATCAGCCCGTACAGGCGGCTGAGGGAGGGCCTGCCTTCGGCGTCCACCACCACCTGGGTGCCGAGCTTCACGACGATGCGCTTCACCAGGGGCAGCTCTTCCCGGCGGCTGGGCCGGGTTCCCTGGAGGTGGATGGCTTTGGGGTTCGGGTTCATGGAAGCCTGCTGAAAGAAAAACCCCCAGGTCGGTGTGCGACCCGGGGGTGGAGGTGAGCAGATCGTGCTGGCGACTGGCTCAAACCCCTCTCGGCGCACCGGAGGTGGGCTGAGTAGGCGGCGGGTTGAGGGTCGCGACAGGAATCATGGTCTGCCCAGTCTGCCGAAGTGGGCCGGGGGATGCAACTGCGAAAGGTCCGCAGCCTGCACCCAGCTTTTGCTGAAGGTGGACGTGGCCCTCCGATGAGTTCCCAGCAAGCCGCCAGCCGCGAAAGCCCAAGGAACGGCTACAGGCGCATGGGAAATTAAGGATTGCCCCGGTGCATCTCGATAAAGCATCCACACCGGAGGTCCGCCATGGGCCGGAACACAATTCTGGGCAAGTGCTTGCCGCTGGTCCTGGGCGGGCTGGTGCTGGTTTTTGGCGTGACCATGGTCATCCAGTGGCGACAGACCGACATGGAGACGAACCGCCGCCTGGATGAGTCCGGACAAACCCTGGCTGCGGTCATGGTCGCCTCTTTGCACAACGCCATGCTCAAGGGCGACAACGAAGGCGCCCAGGCCATGACTTCCAAGGTGGGGGAATCGGGAACGGTCCGCAAAGCATTCGTGATCAGGGCTGGCGGCAAGGTCTTCGTCTCCTCCGACAGGGGCATGGTCGACAAGTCCTATGCCGCCGAGGAAGTGGCCCTCATCAAGAAGGGGAGCCGCAGTACATTCGGTCTTCTGGAGGAAGGGGGCAAACCCTACTCCCGCACACTGGTACCCATCGTGGCGGAGACCGCCTGCCTGGACTGCCATACCGATGTCAAGGCTGGAGCCCACATCGGCTACGTGGGGCTGGAACCCTGGGCCGACCGGGATTTCCAGGCGGCCGGGGCGGCCAAGCGCAATCTTTTCCTGTTCAATGTGCTTGCGGTCGTTCTGGTGGGCGGTTCGATCGTCCTGCTGCTCCGCTGGATCACCAAGCCGCTGGGGGAGATTTCCCGGGCATCCGCCTTGATCGCCCAGGGGGAGGTGAACCAGACCCTGACCCACCAGTCCAAGGACGAACTCGGTGTCCTGGCCGATTCGTTCCGTTCGATGCTGGACTACATCAAGGGCATCGCCCAGACTGCCGGGAAGATCGCCGAGGGTGACCTTCAGGTTCACATCACACCGAAGGGCGAGAACGACCTGCTCTCCCGCAACATGATCCACGTCACGGCGGTGCTCCAGGGCATGGCCGACGAAACCGCCCGGATCAGTCATGCGGCCGAGCAGGGCGAGCTGCGCACCCGTGGCGATCTCGATCACTTCCAGGGGGACTACCGGAAGATCGTGCAGGGCGTGAACGACTGCCTGGACGCGGTGATCGGGCCTTTGAACGTGGCGGCGGGGTATGTGGACCGGATCTCGAAGGGGGACATTCCGCCCAAGATCACGGACAAGTACAACGGCGACTTCAACGAGATCAAGAACAACCTGAACCAGTGCGTGGACGCGGTGAATGCGCTCGTGGCCGACGCCGGCATGCTGAGTGTGGCGGCGGTGGAAGGCAAGCTGGCCACCCGGGCGGATGCCAGCAAGCACCAGGGCGATTTCCGCAAGATCGTGCAGGGCGTAAACGACTGCCTGGATTCCGTCATCGGGCCCCTGAACGTGGCGGCGGGGTATGTGGACCGGATTTCGAAGGGGGACATTCCGCCCAAGATCACGGACAAGTACAACGGCGATTTCAACGAGATCAAGAACAACCTGAACCAGTGCGTGGACGCGGTGAATGCGCTGGTCTCTGACGCGAACCTGCTGAGCGTGGCGGCGGTGGAAGGCAAGCTGGCGACCCGGGCGGATGCCAGCAAGCACCAGGGCGATTTCCGCAAGGTCGTGCAGGGCGTGAACGACTGCCTGGATTCCGTCATCGGGCCCCTGAACGTGGCGGCCGGCTATGTGGACCGGATCTCGAAGGGGGACATTCCGCCCAAGATCACGGACAAGTACAACGGCGACTTCAACGAGATCAAGAACAACCTGAACCAGTGCGTGGACGCGGTGAATGCGCTCGTCTCCGACGCGGCCATGCTGAGTGTGGCGGCGGTGGAAGGCAAGCTGGCGACCCGGGCGGATGCCAGCAAGCACCAGGGCGATTTCCGCAAGATCGTGCAGGGCGTGGACGACTGCCTGGACGCGGTGATCGGACCCCTGAATGTGACGGCCGACTATGTGGACAAGATCTCGAAGGGCGTGATTCCTCCGATCATCACGGACAACTACAACGGCGACTTCAACATCATCAAGAACAACCTGAACAACATGGTCAAGATGATGAGCGAGCTGCTGGCGCAGACCGACATCATCATCAGGGGCGCGGCGGATGGCGAGCTGGACAAGCGGGCGAACGCCGACCTCTTCGTGGGCGGCTGGAACCAGCTGGTGGTGGGTGTCAATGCGGCCATCACCAACATCGTGAACCCGATGAACGTGACGGCCGACTACGTGGACCAGGTGGCCAAGGGCATCATTCCGCCCACCATCACCACGGAGTACAAGGGCCAGTACAACGTCATCAAGAACAACCTGAACAACATGGTGAAGATGATGAGCGACCTGCTGGCGCAGACCGACATCATCATC
>CAISFO010000063.1 GCA_903884655.1 uncultured Holophagaceae bacterium
ACGGGGTTACCTTCATAGAAATTACGACCACAAATTGTTTTTTTTGTCGCAATAAACATTTTATCCATGAAGGATCACCTCGTTTTCATTGCCGATGAGGGGGGAAGATCATGATGGAAAGTGGTCAGAAGGAAAGGGAGGTGCTCGGTAGGGCTGCCGATGCCTGGCTCGAGCGAGGCATCGGCCGCAGGGGCTTCCTGGCAGTCCTGGCAGCGGCAGGGCTGGGCGGCATCGGCACGTGGTACGGGCTTTCCCGCAAGCGCCCCACCCAAGTCGCCAGCACCCTGGAGGACCAGCTGGGACCCCGCTCCGCGTCCTTGCCGGAAACCTCCCAACACAAGTTTCTGGAAGAAATGGGCAAGCGTTTCCACGGCACGACGCTGCGTGTGGTAACGGAAAATACGGCACCCTCCAAGGCCACGAGCTTTCTGGTCCAGAAGGAATTTGAACCCTTGACCGGGATCAAGATCGAGTGGGAGCTCCTTCCATTGGAGCAGGGTGTCCCGTCCGCAAGCGTGCGTGAACTGGTCAGCCCCTTCCCGATACTCTTTCGGGTTCCTTGGAGGGACCCATGGGGAAATGGAATCGAAAGGCTTTGCCTGCAGAGGCGGATCGCCTGAAGGCGGACATCCTGGCTTGGCGGGAAACCCGGGCGCGTGTGGGTCCGATGCCGGCACCGCTCTGGAAGCGGGCAGTGCGCCTGGCGACGGTTCATGGCGCCTGCTCGGTGGCGAAGGCCATCGGGGTTGATTACTGCGGCCTCCGGGGGCAGATGGAGGCTCTGCCGGCAGGCACCGCGGATCCCGCCTTTCTGGAGATCCCGGGGGCTGTGATGCTTGCCGCGTCTGCGGGCGTAGCCGATGACCTGGCGGCCGATTGGCGGCCTTCCGAGACCCAGGTCGAGCTGTTCCGTACCGACGGCAGCCAGCTTCGGATGCGCGGTCCCGCCCTTGATGCGGCAGCGATTGTGGCGGCCTTCATGGGGCGGCGATGATCCAGGTCAGCGCCCAGACCCGAATCCTGGTGGCGGTCGCCCCGGTCGACTTCCGCAAGGGCATCGACGGCTTGGCCAAGCTCGCCAAGGAGCGCTTGCGCGCCGATCCCCTTTCGGGCTGCGTGTTCGTGTTTCGCAGCCGTACCGGCAGGTCCCTGCGCCTGTTGGCCTACGATGGCACGGGGTACTGGCTCTGTCATAAACGCTTAAGCATGGGGAAGTTCCGGCACTGGCCCGAAGATCAGGAAGGCGTCGCCGCCCTTCTGGCCCATGAGCTTCAGGTCCTTCTGTGTGGGGGTAATCCGACTGCCACCGGGGCCCTACCGCCGTGGCGGTCGGTCGTGGTAAATAAATAGAGATATTATTAAAGTTATTAATTATTGCATGGTACTCATAATCCCCTGCTGGCACCCTTGTAGTCATGGCCCGTTGCAAACCCCACAAGCCCAAGGCACCCAAACTCGTTCCCGTTGCCGTCCAAGAGGTGGAGGTGGCGGCGCTGCACGGCTATCTCGACAAGATCGAGCGTGGGGAACCCCTGACGTCCGAGGAACTCCAGGCCCTGCGGGCAACCATCGCCACCACCGCCTACCTGACGGCGGAAATCAAGCGCAAGCGGGTCTCGCTCCAACGTCTCCGGGAGTGGCTATTCGGCGCGTCGACCGAGAAAACGGCGACGGTGTGCCCGCCGGCCAATGCCGAACCGGATGGGGATCCGGCGTCACCGGCGCCGAAAGCGGACAAGCCCAAGCGCAAGGGCCATGGCCGGAACCCGGCCTCCTGCTACCGCGGCGCCGAGCAGGTGAAGGTGGCCCACCCCGACCTTTCGGCCGGGGATTCCTGCCCTGAATGTCCCAAGGGCAAGGTCTACCCCGTGGCCGAACCGGCCAAGCTCGTGCGGGTGGTGGGCATGGCCCCCCTTTCCGCCAAGCTGGTGGAACTGGAGCGCTTCCGCTGCAACTGCTGCGACGAGGTGTTCAAGGCGCCGCCCCCCGATGGGACGGGGACCGACAGATATGACGAGACGGCCTCGAGCATGATCGGCTCCCTGCGCTATGGCATGGGCACGCCCTTCTACCGCCTGGAGAAGTTCCAGGAGGGCCTGGGAATCCCTCTGCCGGCTGGAACCCAGTGGAAGCTGGTGAAGCGGGCCGCAGGCTTGATGGAGCCAGCTTTCGACCACCTGATCACCTGGGTGGCCCAGAGCGAGGTGATCCACAACGACGACACCGTCATGAAGGTGCTCGACCGCCCCGACCTGCAACGCAAGGGCAAGGCGCGCAAGGGTGTCTATACCTCCGGGATCATTGGCAAGCAGGGGCAGCATCGGGTGGCCCTGTTCCTCACCGGGATGAACCATTCCGGCGAGAACATGGCCGAGGTGCTCCGCCGGCGCCGGCAGGAACTCGCCCGGCCCATCCAGATGTGCGATGCGCTCAGCGCCAACACGGCCGGGGACCTGGACACCATCGTCGCCCACTGCATGGTTCACGCCCGGCGCAAGTTCGTGGAGGTCGCCGACGACTTCCCGGAGGAATGCCGGTTCCTGCTGGAGTGCCTGAAGGAGGTCTACATCATCGAGGCCGCCACCCATGGCTTGTCCCCCAAGGAGAGGCTCGACCTTCATAAGGAGCGAAGCGCCCCTGTGATGGACAGGGTCTGGGCCTGGATCCGAGAACTGACCGATGGCAAGCAGGTGGAGCCCAACTCGGGACTGGGGGACGCAATCGATTACATGGAGAAGCACTGGAGTCGGCTAACCCTGTTCCTTCGGGAACCCGGCGCC
The DNA here is from genome assembly GCA_903884655.1 of uncultured Holophagaceae bacterium. Lineage (GTDB taxonomy): Bacteria > Acidobacteriota > Holophagae > Holophagales > Holophagaceae > Geothrix. The sequence goes on from CAISFO010000063.1 coordinate 2,781, forward strand.
CCCATTGATAACAATGCCGCCGAGAGAATATTGAAACGGGCCATCCTGCACCGGAAGAACTCCTTGTTCTACAAGACTCTGGCCGGTGCTCGCGTCGGCGACGTGTTCATGAGCCTGATCCACTCGGCGGAACTCAACAAGGTCAACCCGTTCGATTACCTCGTGGCCCTCCAGCGCTACCACGTCCTGGTGGAGGAGAACCCAGAGGAGTGGATGCCCTGGAACTACGCCGCGACCCTGGAGGGTCTCGGCCTGCCGGGATAGGACGGAGTCGTCAGGCGCGTGCCGCGACCTGGCCGCCAACGGCGGCCGAGGTCACGCACGCTTGCGACAAGGACACGCTAAACGGAGGTGATCCGGAACAGCCGACCCCGGCCTGCAGGCTGAGGGGGCCGTTGGTCTGCAGCCCGCTGAACAGCCGGGCGATGCCCCAGAGGGCGATCCCGACCAGGCTGAACAGAGTGAGGAACAGGGACATCCCGGGCACCCTGAGGAACCGGAAACCGTCGCTGGCATGGCCATGGCCGTCCAGGTCGGCCCTGCCCGCGGCCCACTCGAGGATGCCCCGACGCACAGCGG
>CAISFO010000064.1 GCA_903884655.1 uncultured Holophagaceae bacterium
AGCAGCGGGCTCGTCTCCTTCAAGGAACAGCGGGGTAGTGCGCTTGTGCTCTTCTCCCGCACCGTACAGGGAATCGAAGGTGCTCTGGGTGTGGGCCCGGTTGATCCATTTGGCCTTGGAACGGAAGACGAACTGGGCCAGGGAGGGCTTGGCCTTGATGGCTTCGACCGTGGCCATGAGATCGTCCACATTGACGCCGTTGTGGATGGTTGCGACTTTGCTGCTCATGATCTCTCCTTGATGGAAAGGCGGCGCCGGAGGGCGCCGCGCGGATGCCGTCCGTCCCGGGGGAGTACGGGGGGGAGGGACTGATTTAGGAGCAGAAATTTCGTTGTTGAATCCCCGAACAGCAATCTACTTTTGGACCTGAGGGTGTCAAGGGCAAAATCCTTGCAGAAATCCGGATTAAAAGAGCTTTTGGTCAGGAAATTAGCCATCGGACAAGGGAAAGACTTTGTCGGCAAGGCCCTTGGAATCCCTCCGGCGGGCCTGGCCTGCCCCGGACCGGCCAGGGATTCTCCGGACCCAAGGAACCTTTTCCATGGGCGTGATCGGGAATCGAGCTGAACGAAAAATTTGGCCGAGCTGGGGATTTATCTCTATATTTCAGAGGGGTGGACAACCCGTCTCAAGAGGGTCCTGTTAATTAATATTAATTTATCCGTATTCGGGGGCGACGGATGGACAAAAGGCAGACCTACCGGGTTCCTCTCATTCCGCCCTGCAAGGCCCGGTTCGAATGGTGCGGGCGGAGCTACAGCGGCATCACGGTTGCCGATGTCGGGGTGAATGGATGCTGTATTCATGCCCCGTTGCGATGGTCCGATGACTTCATCGAATTTCCCCTGCTGGAACGGTGGGAATTCATCAGTCCCAGCCTGCCCAAGGGCAGCACCCGGGCCCAGGTGGTCTGGATCGCGCCCCAGGACGGGATGCCGGGCGGCGGCATGGACATGGGCATCCAGTTCCTGCATCCCCCCGCCGGTTTCACCAACCTGCTGTTCCGCTTCGTGACCCTGCGTTCCAGCCCCGGCGTCCGCCCCTGGCACTGAGCCCGGACCGGCGAGCCTTTGACAATATCCAGAAACCCGCTAGATTCGTGGCGCGCCGGTGGAGGTTCGCGATGACCAGCATTAGACGGATCCTGGAAGTGAAGGGGCACGCGCTGTATTCCATCCAGCGGGACACCCGGGCCGCGGAGGCGCTGCGGATCATGGGGGAGAAGAAGATCGGCTTCCTGGTCGTGCTGGACGGCGAGCGGCTGGTGGGGGTCTTCTCCGAGCGGGACATCATCCGCCTGCTGAACGATCCCGCGACCCTCAAGCTGGACTGCCCCATCCATGAGGTCATGACCACCCCGGTCGTCGCCGTGGGCCTGGAAACCTCCGTGGACGACTGCCTCGGGCTGATGGCGGAGAACGACATCCGCCACCTGCCGGTGATGGACCGGAGCAACAGCAAGGTCCTCGGGGTGGTTTCGATCCGCGACATGGTGCGCGAGGCTGTCGCGGACCGCGGGACGATGGCCGACGGCCTGAGGAAGTAC
>CAISFO010000065.1 GCA_903884655.1 uncultured Holophagaceae bacterium
CAGTCGACCGACGCCCTTCATCATGTCGGGGGTCGCGACGAGGGCATCGAAGTCGAGGAATCCGCCGGCGATCTTCTCGACCAGCTCATCCCCGCCCACGATCTCGGCGCCCGCCGCTTCCGCTTCCTTGATCTTTTCGCCGCCTGCAATCACCGCCACACGCATGGTCTTGCCCGTTCCGTGGGGCAGGACAATGGTGCCGCGAACCATCTGGTCCGCGTGACGGGGATCCACTCCGAGCCTCATGTGCACTTCAACCGTTTCGTCGAACTTGGCGAAAGCCGTGTCCTTCACAACGGAGAGAGCTTCTTTCAACTCGTAGGGGCGATTTTCGATCTTGGCCGCGGCAGCCCGGTACTTCTTTCCAGGTTTTGCCATGTTGGCTCCATTCGAACAATCTCCCGCGATGTCGGTCGCGGTAACCGGGATTGCTGCACGCTGCAGCGCTCCAACAAAAGTACAGCTCGCATGGACCGAAGCCCGTACGAGAAATCAAACACTAATCAATGACGTCGACGCCCATGGAGCGGGCGGAGCCGGCAATGGAACGCACGGCGGCCTCGAGGCTGCCGGCGGTGAGGTCAGGCATCTTCACCTTGGCGATCTCGACAAGCTGGGCCTGGGTGATCTTGCCGACCTTGGTCTTGTTGGGCGTGGGGCTGCCCTTTTCCAGGCCGAGCTTCTTCATGATCAGCACAGCGGCAGGCGGAGTCTTCAGGATGAAGCTGAAGCTCCGGTCGGCGTAGACGGTGATGACGACGGGGAGGGTGGTGCCCTTCTCGACGTTGCCCACGGACTTCGCGTTGAACTGCTTCACGAATTCCATGATGTTGACGCCGTGCTGGCCCAGGGCGGGGCCGACCGGAGGGGCCGGAGTGGCCGAGCCCGCAGGCAGCTGCAGCTTGATGTAGCCAGTGATTTTCTTTGCCATTTGATTGCTCCCGCGGAGGATTCCGGCACATGCCGGCGACGTCCGCCTTGAGGGTGGCCCGTCCCTGGGGACGGCCGACCGGGTGAAAAAGGTCCCGGCCAGAAGAGACCGGGACTGAAAAGTCTATCAAAAAGAGGCTGAAAAAGCTTCATGAGATTGTGAAAGCCCGAGTCCGGCTCTGCCGGGCGAGGGCGCGGGGGTTCCGGGGGTGTAGCGCGCAGCGCGGTCCCCCGGACAGCACTAACGCTTCTCGACCTGGATGAAGTCGAGTTCCACCGGGGTGGAACGACCGAAGACCGTGACCATGACCTTGATGGTCGAGCGTTCCTCGTGGATCTCGTCCACATCCCCCTCGAAGTTGGCGAAGGGTCCATCGATGATGCGGACCTTCTCACCCTTTTCGAAGTGGTACTTGGGCTTGGGCTTTTCCTGGGTCTCTTCGGTGTGGTGCATGATCTGGCGGACTTCCTCGTCCGTCAATGGCGTGGGCCGCTTCTTGTTGGCCCCCACGAAGCTGGTGACCTTGGGCGTGTTCCGGACCAGATGCCAGTCGGCGTCGGCCATCTCCACGGAGCCATCGGGCTTGCGCTCCACCTGGATCTGGACCAGCAGATAGCCAGGGAACGACTTGCGCTTCTTGATGACGCGTTCCTTCTTGCCGGACTTGGCGTCCACCTTCATCTCTTCGTAGGTCTCCTCGGGGATCTGGATATCCCCGAAATTATCGGAGCGCTCTTCCATCTTGATGCGCTGGCGGAGGTGCTCCATGACCTTGGCTTCATAGCCCGAGTAGGTATGGATGATGAACCACTTGAGCTCGCGGCCGTCGGGCAGGGCCACGGGGGCCAGGAGGGCGTCCTGGGGCGTGCTGATGAGATCGGTCATGTCTGCCTCCGCTTCAGCGGGTCTTCAGGAAGAAGAACGCGAAGCCCTTGGAGAGAACCCAATCCACGGACCAAAGGAAGGCCCCGACGAACACCGAGATGATCACCACGGTCCAGGCCGAGGTCATGACCTTCTCTTTGCTCGGCCAGTCCACCCGGTTGAGCTCGGCCGAGAGATCTTTCGCCTGCTGCTTGATGGCACCGATCACGATGGAACCCCGTGGAATGGATGTGGATCAGAAAAACCTGGCCCCGAGCGGGATCGCCGGGGCCGGGAAGTGGCAGGGGAGACAGGCTTCGAACCCGCGACCTGCGGATTTGGAGTCCGCTGCTCTACCAACTGAGCTACTCCCCTGTGGGAACCGCCCGGCTGTTGGTAGAGCCGGGCGGGCACCCTCGGACCGGAGCCCTACTTCGACTCGCGGTGGATCTTGTAACCGCCACAGAAGCGGCAGAACTTGTTGAACTCAAGCTTGCCCGTGGTGGTCTTCTTGTTCTTGGTGGTGCTGTAGTTCTTACGCTTGCATTCCTGGCACTGCAGGTGAACGATGTCGCGCATGAAGACCTCCTAGGTCGGGCAGGACTGGCTAGGCCAGGATCTCGCCCACATTGCCGGCGCCCACGGTGCGTCCACCCTCGCGGATGGCGAACTTCAGGCCTTTGACCATGGCGATGGGCTGGATGAGCTCCACCGTCAGGGTGACGTTGTCACCAGGCATCACCATTTCGCGGCCAGCCTCGAGCTCGATGGAGCCGGTCACGTCAGTGGTGCGGAAGTAGAACTGGGGACGATACTTGTTGAAGAAGGGGGTGTGGCGGCCGCCCTCTTCCTTGGTCAGCACGTACACCTGGGCGTTGAACTTGGTGTGGGGGGTGATGCTGCCGGGCTTGGCGAGCACCTGGCCACGCTCCACGTCCTTGCGCTCCACGCCGCGGAGCAGGATGCCGGCGTTGTCACCAGCCTGGCCCTGGTCCAGGGACTTGCGGAACATCTCGACGCCGGTCACGACCTTCTTGACGGTGTCCTTGAGGCCGATGATCTCGATTTCCTCGCCGACCTTGACGATGCCGGCCTCGATGCGGCCGGTCACCACGGTGCCGCGGCCGGTGATGGTGAACACATCCTCGACGGGCATGATGAAGGGCTTGTCAATGGCGCGAACGGGATCGGGAATGTAGGCGTCGACGGCGGCCATGAGCTCCAGGATGCAGGCGCAGTCCGGATGGTCAGGGGTCTCGGCGTGGTCCAGCGCCAGGCGGGCGGAACCCTTGACGATGGGGATATCGTCGCCGGGGTACTGGTAGGAGGACAGCAGGTCGCGGATTTCCATCTCGACCAGCTCGGTGAGCTCGGGATCGGCGATGTCCACCTTGTTCATGAAGACCACGATGTAGGGCACGCCGACCTGGCGGGCCAGGAGGATGTGCTCACGTGTCTGGGGCATGGGGCCGTCGGTGGCGGCGACCACGAGGATGGCGCCGTCCATCTGGGCCGCGCCCGTGATCATGTTCTTGATGTAGTCCGCGTGGCCGGGGCAGTCGACGTGCGCGTAGTGGCGCTTCTCGGTCTGGTACTCGACGTGGGCGGTGTTAATCGTGATCCCGCGGGCCTTCTCTTCAGGCGCGGAGTCGATCTGGTCGTAGGACTTGGTCTCGCCACCGAACTTCTTGGCGAGGATGTAGGTGATGGCCGCGGTCAGCGTCGTTTTGCCGTGATCCACGTGGCCGATGGTGCCGATGTTGACGTGGGTCTTTGAGCGGTCAAATTTCTCTTTGGCCACGGGTGCCTCCTAGAAAGTGGGAGAGAAGATGAAGGGGAACAATACAGATGGGTGGAGCCCACAACCGGGCTTGAACCGGTGACCTCTTCCTTACCAAGGAAGTGCTCTACCACTGAGCTATGTGGGCTTTGGACCTTCCCGCCGCCTGGCGGGTGACTGGATCGCCAACCGGATGTTCTCGGTGGGCGGGGTGGAGCGGGAAACGGGGTTCGAACCCGCGACATTCAGCTTGGAAGGCTGACGCTCTACCAACTGAGCTATTCCCGCGGTGGAACTCCAAAACGGGACCCAGTGATCCGGATGGATTCCGGGGAACTGGTGCCGAGAGAAGGATTCGAACCTCCGTAACGCGTTGCGTGGCAGATTTACAGTCTGCTGCCATTAACCACTCGGCCATCTCGGCATGCTTGTCCGGCGCCCCTTCCGGGGCTTGTCAAACCTTGCCGGGTTGCCCCACAAGGCTTCCCGACGGGGCCCCTTGGGGCACCGTGTCAGGGTCACTGCGAGGCAGGGCTTTCCTGACAGGGAACTCGAAAGGTATCACGGCAATCAAATCGTCTCAAGGGGAAACTTCTCAAGGATGGGTGGTACGCCGCGCCAGCACGCGGAAGAGCGTCACCGCCGCCGCCGCCGAGACGTTCAGGCTTTCGATGCCACCAGGCATCGGGATGTGCAGCAGGCCGTCGCAGCGTTCCTGGATCTTGAGATGCAGACCCTCGCCCTCGGCCCCGAGGACGAGCACCGTGGCCCGGTCGAAGGGTTCATCCAGGTAGTCGCGGCTGCCCTGCCCCGCCGCCAGACCGTAGATCCACGTCCCCGCTTCCTTCAGCTCATCCAGCGCCCGGCCCAGGTTCACGACTCGGCACACCGGCACCCGCCCCGCCGTGCCCGCACTGGCCCGGACCACGGTCTCGTTCACCATGGCGGAGCGGCGTTCCGGCAGAATGACGCCATCCACTGCGGCTGCTGCGGCCGAACGCAGGATGGCCCCCAGGTTGTGGGGATCCGTGATGCCATCGAGGGCCAGCACCAGGGCGGCGGCGCCCTTGGCCTGGATGGTGGCGACCACTTCCTCGAAGGAGGTGTAGGCGAAGGGTCCACCTTCCCCCAGCACGCCCTGGTGCCGCAGCCCCTGACTGCGCCGGTCCAGACTCTCCATGGGATCCCGGTGGACTACCACGCCTGCGGCGCGGGCCTCGGACACCAGCTTGGCCACCCGGCCAAAGGCCGCCGGCGCGATCCAGAGCGAATGCAGTTCCCCGCGGGAGAGGGCCTCCTCGCAGGCGTGGGGGCCGAGGTATTTCATGACTAGAACGTCATCCTGTAGCCCAGGGCCAGGAGGTGTCCCATGCCCTCGAGGCGGAGGCGAGTGCCGGCTTCCCGGAAGCCGGAGCTGCTCCAGACGCCGTTCAGCCGACTGGTGTCCTGGTCTTCGCTCTGCCGGTACTGGTAGCCGAGACTCAGTTCGCCACCCCAGAGTTTGTACCCCGCGCCGAAGGAGAAGGCGGCCGTGCGCGCCCCGCCGAGCAGCGGTTCGGTGCGGTTCTCCTCGACGCTGCGCTGATCCAGCGACAGCCCGGCCCGAAGGGTCCAGTATTTGCCGAGATCCAACTCGGTGGAGGCGTTGAAAGCAAGGTGGCTGCGGCCGTGCGGAAGGGCCGTTGGGGCCGTGACCAGGCCCGAAGGTGTCTGGACGGCCGTCAGGCCGGGCATCTGGAGGCTGGCGGAGGTCCAGCGGAGATCGGCTTCCCAGGTCATCATGGGCATGATGCGGTGCCGCACACCGAGGGTCGTCTGGGAGGGCAGCTCAAGGGTGGAAGCTCCCGCCACCGCTTGCGAGTTGGCGGGCAGGAGCAGTTTCGCTGCGTTGTCAGAGGTACCCAGCAGGGCCACGCTCAGGCCGTCGGTGTTGAAATACCCCAGACTGGCATTCCTGTACCCGGCCTTCTCGGGAAGGTCGCCTTTCAGTCCGGACTGGTGCGTGAAGCCAAGGGTCCAGCGGGGATTGATGGCCCAGCGAAGGCCCAGCGAGTAACTGGGTACGACCTTGTTGCCGCTCTCGCCCACCCGCTGCTCCACCAGGCCACTCACCTTGTTCAAGCTGGAGGCCGGCAGGGTTGGATCAATGGGCACATTGAGCTGCAGGACGTTGGAAGAGGCATAGGAGAGACGGGCGACGCCCACGCCGAATCCCACGGACAGGTTGGGGCTGAGAGCCCAGGCCGCCTGGCCTTCCATTCGGCGGGCGGACAGATCGATGCTGTCCCCGAAGTACCGGGTGGGCGCGTCATCGGGGAGCTTACTGTGGCGCAGGAAAGGTGTGTCCAGCTTCAGCCCGAGGGTCAGGGTGGGCGTGAGGCGGGCGGCCAGGCCGAAGGCGGGAAGGAAGCGGTTCCGGTCAGAACTGACGGTGGTCACCGGGCTGATCCCCTGGTTCGACTCCAGGCTCTGCTGCGTGGCCGACATCTCCAGCCCCGCAGAGAGATAGAACCCGCCCTTCTCCTTGAGCGAGGCCAGCAGGGCAGGGTTCAGGCTGGCGGCTTCCAGGCTGTAGCCGTAGGCCACTTGGGCGCCGCTGCGTGCGATGCCCACTGGATCGGCGGCGGGTAGGGCCATGCTCTGGGCAGCGGCCGGAAGGGCGCTGACACCCAGAAGCAATCCCACACCGATGACTTCACGAACCACTTGGGCCATACCCGACGCCTCCCGAGACACGCTTCTTGAATGGCTCGAACCCGGGAAGGGTTCAAACCCAAGGCTCCAGGATCGCCAAAAGGGGCCGTTTCACCAAGCGAAGTGTTCCAATCAGTGTTCAGACTCGCCCATGAAGCGCACCAGCAGCCGGTCCACCAGTTCCCAGGCCTCCAGCAGCGCGGCCAGGCACATGACCAGGCCGATGCCCAGGGCCCAGGCTCTGCCCCAGGGCCCCATGAGGGTCCGGCAGAGATCTGGCCATTGCCAGAACAGCGAGGGCAGCTTCAGCCGCCCATAGAAGGACAGGGTAGAAAGCAGCATCCCGCCCCACAGCAGGTAGAAGAACCTCAGCGCTCGGAAGAGGACGTCCCGGGCGAAGGGACGGTGGCGGGTGGCAGGCATGGAGGGTTCAGGATACCCAGAGAAGCCTCAGACGTCCCCAGGAAGCTCGATGAAGAACCGGGTGCCTTCCGCCCAATTGGTGGTGAAGCCCACCTTCCCACCCAGCACCGTCTCGCCCAGCAGCTTCATGCCATAGGTCCCCATGCCTCGGCCCTGACCGGCCTTGGTGCTGAAGGACCGCTGGAACACGCGATCGGCAACCTCAGGGGGCATGCAACCGGGATTCTGGACCACGAAGGTCAAGCAGCCTGATGGTCGCTCGTGCCAGATCTGGGCATGCCCGCCGCGAGGCAGGGCCTCCAGGGCGTTGAGGGCCATTTTCCGAAGGATCCGGCAGAGTATCTCTGAATCCGTTCGAATCAGCGCTGTGTCCAGAGCCTGGGGCATGCGGAGCAGGCGAGGCGCCAGGTCTGTGGGAAGGGATGCCATGAGCCGGTCCAGGATGAACTCGGGCGAGGTGGTGCGGATTTCGGGAACGAGCTCTCCATCCTCGGCCAGAATCAATCGGGCCTGGCTGTCCACGGAGGCCGAGAGCTGACTCGAAAGGTCCAGGACCCGTTCGGCGATCACCGTGGGATCGGCTCCCGCCGCGTGGAGCAAGGTCATCCAGTTGCGCATGCCATGGAGCGCATCCTGCAGGTCGTGGATGAAGACTCGCTCCAGGGCCTGGCGGCGTTTTCGCGAGCTGATGTCCTGCAGGCCAAGCAGGGTCATCCGCTGATTGGCGACGTTGAGCGGTACGGCCCGGACGGCATATTCCCTGGATTCCCAGCGGCCCTTGTTCTGGGTGCTGATGAGGCACTCCCCGGTGGTGGTCCGGCAGGTCTCCTGGGCCGTGAGCACGGAAAGCAGAGCCCCGCAGCCCCTGCAGGCCCTCGCGGAGCCGCAGCCAGCGGGGCCCTCCTGCGCGTGGACACAGCCGATGGCTTCCCCGAGCCGCATGCCCTGACAGGTTTCGGGGTCCTCCAGTGGCAGGGCCTGGAGCATGCTGCGATTGGCGGCGACGATCTGGCGCTGGGTGTTGAGCACCACCGCATGGGTGTCCACCGCTTCGAGCACCCCCTGGACCACAGGATCCCCCAGACAGAGGCTCGCCTGCTCACACACCTCGGCGGGTGTGGCCCGGCCCTGGGGTATGGGGAAGTCTCCGTACTCGGCCGGGACCCGGGCCTCGATCATAGATGTCTCATAAGCCAAGTATGGCGAGCCGGCAAGGCCGATCAATACGGGTTTACCCTACCTGGGACCCTGCAGAATCTGCCAGGCCAGGCGAAGGATCAGGGCTCCCACGACACCGATGAACACCCCGCGCACCCATCCGCTGCCCTTGTTCAGGGCCACATGGGCGCCGAGGTAGCCCCCGGCCCCATTGGCTGCGGCCATGCCGAGTGCCACCGAAGGGATCCAGCTTCCCTGCCACAGGAAGAGCCCCATGGCGCAGAGGTTGGAGGCCCAGTTGACGCTCTTGGCCAGAGCCGAGGCCCGCAGGAAGTCGAACCCGAGCACTCCCACGAAGAGGAAGATGAGCACCGAGCCGGTGCCGGGTCCGAAGAAGCCATCGTAGAAGCCCAGGGCCAGCGCGATCAGGCCGGCAAGACCCCGCTGGTGGCTGAGGCCGTGCCGAGGCGCGTGCAGGCGGCCCAGCTCTGGCTTCAGCAAGGTGAACGCCAGCATGGCCACCAGCAGTCCCAGCATGACGGGTCGCAAGAAGTCCCCATGCACCCGGTAGGTGAGCCAGACGCCGCCGGAGGCCCCGATGGCCGAGGCCAGCACCGGTCCTACCATCTCCCGCCAGGAGAGGGTACCTGAACGCAGAAACCGCCAGGCTGCCATGGTGGTGCCCGTGGAGGCCACCACCTTGTTCGTGCCCAGCATGGTCGTGAGGGGAGTCCCGGCCGGCAAAGCAAGCATGAGGGCCGGCACCGTGATCAACCCGCCCCCGCCCACGATGGCGTCAATGAAGCCCGCCAGGAGGGCGGCGAGCATCAGGAGGGCGACAACCGGAAAACCGAGCACAAAATTCCAGGCCAAAGGAAGAAGGGGGAAGTACAACCCACAAGGAAGATGATTCCGACCCTCGCCGGGTCCCGGCTTGGGTGCCGCGTGGAAGTATCGTCCCACCCGGACCTTATTCTGACCCTCGCCGGGTCCCGGCTTGGGTGCCGCGTGGAAGATCGTCCCACCCGGACCTTATTCTGACCCTCGCC
>CAISFO010000066.1 GCA_903884655.1 uncultured Holophagaceae bacterium
GGCGGGTGGAACCAGCTGGTGAAGGGAGTCAACCAGGCGATCACCAACATCGTCGATCCCATGAACGTGACGGCCAGCTACGTGGACCAGGTGGCCAAGGGCATCATCCCGCCCACCATCACCACGGTGTACAAGGGTCAGTACAACGTCATCAAGAACAACCTGAACAACATGGTGAAGATGATGAGCGACCTGCTGGCGCAGACCGACATCATCATCCAGGGCGCGGCGGATGGCGAGCTGGACAAGCGGGCGAACGCCGACCTGTTCGTGGGTGGGTGGAACCAGCTGGTGAAGGGGGTCAACCAGGCGATCACCAACATCGTCGATCCTCTGAACGTGACGGCGAGCTATGTGGCGCGCATCGGCAGGGGCGAGATTCCCACCAAGATCACCGACCATTACAAGGGTGACTACAACACCATCAAGGAGAACATCAACTCCTGCATCGACGGGCTGCAGGGCCTGGTGGAAGCCAACAATGTCATCCAGAAGATGGCGGCCAACGACTTCACGTCGCAGGTGGTGGGCAACTACCAGGGCATCTTCGAAGAGCTCGGCAAGGCCATCAACCTGAGCATCGCCCAGACGCGTGAAGCCCTGCTGCAGGTCCAGGAAGGGGCCCTGGCCATCGCCACGGCCTCGGGCGAGATCGCCATGGGCAACCAGGACCTGAGCAGCCGGACGGAAGAGCAGGCGGCCAACCTCGAGGAGACCGCCAGCGGGCTGGAGCAGATCACCAGCAATGTGAACCTGACGGCGGACAACGCCCAGTCGGCCAATGCCGAGGCGGTCAAGGCCCGCCAGGTGGCCCAGGATGGCGGCACCGCCGTCACCCAGGTCATCGCGGCCATGGAATCGATCAACGCCTCTTCCGCCAAGATCAACGAGATCATCGGCGTGGTGGACGAGATCGCCTTCCAGACGAACCTGCTGGCGCTCAACGCGGCGGTGGAAGCGGCCCGGGCGGGCGAGCAGGGACGCGGCTTCGCCGTGGTCGCCGCGGAAGTCCGCAACCTGGCCAAGCGCAGTGCCGACGCCGCCAAGGAGATCAAGGGCCTGATCCGAGAGAGCGTGGCCAAGTCCCAGGACGGCAGCAAGGTGGCCGCCCACGCGGGCGAGACGATCCAGGAAGTGGTGGCCAATGTGCAGCGGGTGACCGCGCTGGTGGGCGAGATCGCCAATGCCACCCAGGAGCAGAGCACGGGCCTGATCGAGCTGAACAAGGCCGTGGTGCAGATGGACGAAGTCACCCAGCAGAACGCGGCCCTGGTCGAAGAGGCCGCCGCCGCCGCCGAAACCCTCGACAGCCAGGCCCATGCGCTGGCCGAAGTGGTCTCCCGCTTCAAGACCGGCACGGAAGCCCGGCGCACAGAGATCACCCGCGCCCAGGCTGCCATTCATCCTGGTGCCACCACCAGGCGGGCGGCCCTCGGGACCAGGGCCCCGGCGGCGCCACCGGCCCGGAAGAACAAGGCATCCGCGTCCATGCCTGAGCTGAGCCACGGCAAGCCCCCTGTGGACAAGCCGAAAAACGGGGATGACGGTCAGTGGGAAGCCTTCTAGGGAGCCCGACATGGCCACCAACGATTCCAGTTCCCAAGCGCTCCAGCAGGTGCTCTGCTTCGCCCTCGCGGAGGAAGCCTACGCCCTGCCCATCATGAAGGTCCGGGAGATCCAGGCCCAGGCCACGCTCACCCGGATCCCCAAGGCACCGCCCTACATGCCCGGGGTCATCAACCTCCGGGGGGCCATCGTGCCAATCCTGGAGCTGCGTCACCGGTTCGCCCTGGGCGAAGCTCCGGAAGACACCCGGCCAGTCATCGTCATCGTGGAAGTCCAGGGTCGCACCCTGGGCATCCGCGTAGATTCCGTGTCGGATGTGCTGGACCTGGATCCGGCCGCCATCCGGCCCGCGCCAGAATTGGGAACCCACACCACGCTGGGCCGGGAGTTCATCGCAGGCTTGGCCAGCCTGCCGGGGGCCACGGGCACAGACACCATGCTGATCCTCCTCGACCTGGACCATCTGCTTTCGGACAGCGAGCTGAATGCTCTCGAAAGCGCCACGGCCTGAGCCATGGCCAAGCCACCCTCCGGCCCCATTCGAGTCCACTCGCTTGAGGGCAACCTGAACATCTTTTCCATCCAGCAGCAGTGGATGGAGGTGCAGGTGCTCCTGGAAGTCGAGAAGGGAACGGCCTGTCTGGATTTGGCATCCGTGGGTGACCTTGACCAGTCCGGGCTGCAGCTCATCTGTGCGCTGGAGAAGGTCTTCAAATCCAAGGAGGTGGAATTCAGGGTGGTGGGCGCCAAGGGTACATGGAAAGCCGACTTTGCCTCCCTGGGGTTGGGCCATCTGCTGGAAGGGGGGACGCCATGAACCGCTTCACTCTGAACACTGGAATCGAACGAAGTTACTATGCTCTTCGCTCCTCCCTGAAAAAGGCACGCGACGTTCCATTGGATCTCTCGATGCCTGGCTTTTCTCCGCTCGATTCTGTGTACGATTCGTGACTGAAACCCAGGAACCATGCATATCTAAGCAGATTTCGAGTCATGGCACTGGCATGAGATCTGGCCTCACCCCTGCAAGGCCCTGGTCGAACCTGAGGGGTTCAACCTAACCTTCAACCGACATGGAGCAGGTGCCATACGTCTCGCTGTTCCAGACGCTTGGTCACGTACGGTGAGCAGGGAGTCAGAAGGTCATCACCTTCATGGTGTTGGTCGTGCCGGTCTTCCAGAGGGGCAGCCCCATGGTCATCACGATGCGGTCGCGGGTGACGGCGCCGTGTTTTTCGATGAGCAGGCTGCGGACGACCTCCACCATCTCGTCGGTGCTGGCCACGCGGGGAATCAGCAGGGCCGTGACCCCGCGCAACAGGCCCATGAGCTTGGCGATCTGCTCATCGACGGTGGCCGCCAGGATGGGCGTCCCGCCCGCCAGCCGGCTCACCATGCGGGCCATGCCGCCCCCTTCGGTGAAGGCGACGATCCAGCGGGCATGGATCTCTTCGGCCGTCCGGCAGGCGGCGAAAGCCACGGAGATGTCGGTGCGCGCCAGCAGCTTCTCGGTGAGGTCCTCGTGCAGGGTGATGGTGCGCTGCTTCACGTTGGCGTCCGCCTCGGTGGCGATGCGCGCCAGCCACTGAACCGCCTCCACGGGATGCAGGCCGGAGGCGCTCTCCGCGCTCAGCATCACGGCATCGGTGCCGTCCCAGATGGCATTGGCCACATCACTGGCCTCGGCGCGGGTGGGCTGGGCGTGCTCGATCATGCTCTCCAGCATCTGGGTGGCCGTGATCACCGGCTTGAGCGCCCGGCGGGCCGCCTGGATGATCTGCTTCTGCAGGCCGGGCACTCGCTCGACGCCAAGCTCCACCCCCAGGTCGCCGCGGGCCACCATCACCCCCCAGGAGACCTCCAGGATCTCGCCCAGGTTCGTCAGGGCCGTGGGGTGTTCGATCTTCGAGATGATGTGCTGGTGGCCGCCCAGGTGGTGGATGATGGCCTGGAGCTGCTGCACGTCAGAAGCCCGGCGCACGAAGCTCTGGGCGAAGAGGTCCACCTGGTGCTCGACACCCCAGCGGATATCGATGTGGTCCTTGTCCGTGAGGGGATCCACCGCGATGTCCATGCCGATGGGACGAAGGCCCTTCCGGGCTTTCAAGGGTCCTCCGATCAGCACCCGCGCCTTCAGCAGCTCCGGGCTTTTCGAAAGGATCCTGACGGTGATGGCCCCGTCATCCAGCAGCCAGAGCTGGCCGGGCTCGGCCCCCTCGAAAAGCTCGGGATGGGGCAGGGGCGCCGCCCAGGCGTGGCCGGTGGGAATGGCTCCCCCCGGCGCGTAGAAGACCCCCTCGCTGCCATCGACCAGGTCCAGGGGCGCCTCCAACAGACCGATGCGCCACTTGGGCCCCTGCAGATCCAGGATCACCGGGATGCACCGGTCCAGCTCCAGGGCCAGCGCCCGCACGGTCTGCAGGGACTCCGCCCGGGCGGCTGGATCCCCATGGCTGGCATTGATGCGCACGGCATCGGCCACCTTGAGGGCTTCCCGCAGCCGATCCCCCTGCAGAAGGGCCGGTCCCATCGTCATCACGATTTTCGTCTTGCGCACCTTGTCTCCCATCGCTTGCTCAGGCAGTCGAAGTCCGCCCGGTCTCTTGATTGAATGTGGTCGTGAAGGTCCCCGTCATCAACAGAGAAAATGTTTCCAGGGGTCCTTGGATCCACACCCCATCCTGGGACCAAGGCGGGCTCTGCCTGGAGGTGAACCAGCCGAGTCAGGGTGCCGCCGGCAGGAACACCTGGAAGGTGCTGCCCAGGCCCGGCTCGGAGGCCACGGTTACCTGGCCGCCGTGGGCCAGCAGGATGGAGCGGCAGATGGCCAGGCCCAGTCCCTGTCCTTTCTGGGCGCCGCGCTGCTTCGTCGAAAAATAGGGATCGAAGATCCGGAGCTGAACGTCCCTGTCCATGCCCACACCCGTGTCCTGGAAGCTCAGGCAGAGGTAGGTTCCAGGGTGCAGGCTGAGGTCCGTATCATCCGGGTCCACCTCCTTCCGGGTGGCCACGATCCCCAGGGTCCCGCCCTGGGGCATGGCTTCCACAGCGTTCGTGAGCAGGGCGTCGAGGGCCTGTCGCAGGCGGTCCTGGTTGTAGCGGACCGCAGGAAGGCCTTCCGGGAGGGACGTTTCCACGACGATGCCAGCGTCACCTGGAAGGGTCGTTGCCAATTCTTCGACCAGAGCGTTCAGCGAGCCCTCCTGGTCCAGCGGGTAGTTGACTTCGCCCAGGGTGAGCAGCTGCTGGCCCAGGCTCCGGGCCACCTGGGAGAACCGCTCCGTGGTGTCCAGCAGGCGGTGGATGGGGGTCCCGGGCTCGGTGTGGGCCGAGGCGGCATAGACCGTGGAGAGGATGGCCTGCAGGAGGTTGTTGTAGTCGTGGGCCATGCCCTGGGCCAGGATGCAGAGGGATTCGTGCTGGCGGGCCTGCGCCAGCTCGCGCTCGAGGCGCAGCCGCTGGCGGGATTCCGCCTCCGCCCGCAATTGTCGGGCGCAGACGAGCAGCGCGGCCTCCAGCTGGTCCGCATCCACGGGCTTGAGGACGTAGCGATCCACCTGGCAGGCGATGGCGCGCAGCAGGAACTTGGTCTGCTCGAAGGCCGTGACCACGATGATCGGCAGGTCCGGATCCTCGGCCCGGATGGCCTCGATCATCGACAAGCCGTCCATCCGGGGCATCATGATGTCGGTGACCAGGATGTCGGGCCTTTGCTGGTGGTAGGCCTCGAGGCCCTCCAGGCCGTCCTCCGCCAGGCGGAGCCGGGCGATGCGGCGGCGCAAAAAGCTTGCGGTGGAGGCCTGGACCGCAGGCTCATCCTCCACGTAGAGAACGGTGAGTCCCCCGAGGTAGCCGACGTCAGACGAGGTTGGGGTCATGGTTCTGCTCCGCAAGCGGGAGGTGGAGGGTGAACAGGGCGCCGCCCGGCAGGTTCTCGGCCTGGATGGTGCCGCCCAGGCTCTGCTCCATGATCATCCGGCTCATGTAGAGCCCGAGGCCCGTACCGGTGGTCTTGTCGGTGTAATAGGGCTCGAAGATCCGCTCGATGGCTTTCGGGTCGATGCCGCCGCCGTTGTCCGAGAAGCGCAGGCAGGCCAGGCCCCCCTCTCGGGAGATGACGAGGCGGATGAGCCCCTCCGGAGCCCCGGAGGACTGGATGGCGTCGCGGGCATTCGAAAAGAGGTTGAGCAGCACCTGGGAGAACTCATTGGGGTGCCCCAGGGCCCAGACCTCCTCGCCCTCCTGGAGGTCGACGGACACGTGGTGATGTTTCAACCCGGGCAGGACCAGCTTGATGGCCTCCCTGGCCTGGTGGTTCAGGGTGAAGCGGACCGGGGCCTTGTCAGGGCGGAAGAAATCCAGGAAATCCTTGATGGTCATGGACATCTTCTGCACCAGGAGCTTGCTCTGGTGCAGGGAATCGAGGAGGTATTCGTCAGTGAGGTCCTTGTACCGATGCGCGTCGCTCAGGTTGGCCTGGACCATGGCCAGGGCATTCAGGGGCTGCCGCCACTGGTGGGCGATGTTGGCGACCATTTCGCCCATGGCCGCCAGGCGGGACTGATGGACCAGCATGCGTTCCTGGTCCAGGCGGTGGGCAAGTTCCGTCGCCACGCGCTGCTCCAGTGTCTGGTTCAGCTGACGCAGGGCTTCCTCGGCCAGCTTCCGGTCGGTGATGTCGTGGATGATGGAGAACAGCACCGTCTGAACACCCAGGGGGATGGGGCTGGAATACACCTCCACGTCCCGGATCCGGCCGTCGGCCAGCCGGTGCCTGAACTGGAAATGGCCCATGTCCAGGCGGCGGGCCTGCTCCATCTCCAGGTGGATTTCCTCCGGGGTCATGATGTTCAGATCCGAGATCAGCCTGGTGCGAAGGTGCTCCAGGGAGTGCCCGTAGAATGAGGCTGCCGCGAGGTTGGCGTCGAGGATGTGCCCTGTGTCGGGGTCGATGATCAGCTGGGGGGCCTGGTTCAGCTCGAACAGACTCCGGAACCTCGCTTCGCTTTCCTGCAGAGCCTGTTCGGCGAGTTTCCGGCCAGTGATCTCCGTGATGAAGCCGTGCCAAAGCACAGAGCCATCGGATTCTCGTTGCGGAATGGCATTGCCCAGCACCGACCGGGTGGTTCCGTCCGGGGATTTCACCCGGTATTCGTACTGCCAGGGTGTGAGGTCCCTGGCGGAGGCCTGGATCGAAGCGGCGAGCGCCGCCAGATCCTCCGGGTGAATCGCCGCAAACACTTTCGTGGCATCCTCCCGGACTTCCTCTGGGCTGACCCTGTAGATGTCCTTCAACGCTTCGCTGGCGAAAGGGAAGCAGGAGGTTCCATCCGGACGCAGCCGGTACTGGTAGACCACCCCTGGCACCCGGGAGGCGATCTTGGTGAGGCGCTCCAGAGCCTCCTGCAGGGCTGCTTCGGCCTGCTTGCGGTCGGTGATGTCCCGGGCGGTGGCCAGCAGCATCTGCTCGCCCTCCAGGAGGATCCCGGAGGCAGTGATCTCGACGTTCCGGATCGAGCCGTCCTTGCGTTGGTGCAACGTCTCGAAACTCCTGGGCGACTCGAGGATGGAGTTGATGATGCCGGGGACCTCAGCGGCTGTCAGCCGGGCATCCCAGTCGAACACGCTCAGGGACCTGGCCTCTTCATCCGTGTAGCCGAGATGTTCCAGGAAGGCCGGATTCCACTCCCGCAGGTGCCCAGCCTGGTCGATCACGTGGATGGCATCCTTGGTGGTGGCCATGACCTTGGCGTAGCGGAGCTCCTCGCGTTCCAGATCGGCCCGCAGGGCGAACTCGTCGGTCATGTCGCGGAGCACCAGGATGGCCACGGGTTCCCCGGCCAGGTTGATCAAGCTGGCCGCGAACTGGGCCTCGAAGGAGGCGCCATTCCTGCGGCACAGCATCGCCCTCTGGATGGGCAGCCGTTTTTCGGTTTCCAGGTTCCGGTAGAAGTCAGACCTGGCCGTGGAATCGGCCCGCAGGCCCAGCTCCATGGTGGTCCGGCCCAGGGCCTCCTGTCGCGAACAGCCGAACATCTGCTCCCAGACGGGGTTGACCTCCAGAAGTTGCTTGTCCTTCATGCGGATCAGACAGATGGCGTCTGGCGAAAGCTCGAAGAGGCTCCGGTACTGGGCTTCGCCTTCCCGCAGGGCATCCTCGGCCAGTTTCTTGTCCGTGACATCCGTGAGGATCCAGAGAGTGCCCCGGCTCAGGTCCGACGGGTCCACGGCCTGGCCATTGTAGTGGATCCACAGGGGCTGACCGTCCTTCCGGACCAGCTTCTGCACCGTCTGGAAGTAGCCGCCGGTGGAGATGGCTGCGTAGGCTTCTCGCCCCAGCTGGTCGTAGTTCTCTTGGGAGGCGTAGCGCCTCCGGGTGGTCTGGCCTTCCTGCTCCTCCCGCGTGTACTGGAAGGTGGTCACCATCCAGTCGTTGAGCCAGACCTGCTTCCGGTCGATGATCAGCGAGATCCCCACGTTTGCGTGCGCCAGGATGATCTCCTGCTCCCGCAGGACCTGCTGGAGCTGCTCCTCCAGCTGCTTCTTCTCGTGGATCTCGGCTTCCAGATTCCGGGTGAAGGCCTCGGTCCTTTCGGTCATGGCATTGATGGACCGAGCCAGCTCGGCCAGCTCATCCGAGCCGCCAGCCTCCAGCCGGTAGCTCAGATCCCCTGCCGCGACGGCCCTGGCGCCGGCGTGAAGAGGTTCCAGACCTCGGCGGAGGAAGCGGACGACCTGCATCGCAGTGAACAAGAAGACCAGGGCCAGCCCCACGGCGAAGAGGCCCACCAGGAGGGCGAGGTTCCGGTAGGCCCGCTCCACGCGCTGGGCGCTGGATTCCTCCAGGGCCATGATCGCGTCCCTCAGGATCCCGGCCTTCAGCAGCAGCTGGCTGTAGAGCCGCTTGTCCAGCTCCTCGGAGATGACTGCATTGGCCCCAGGGCCGGAGGAGCGTTCAGTATTGGCGACCAGACGCTGGAAGATGCTGGCGGTTTCCCCGAGGGAGTGGCGAAGGACCTGGAGGTGGCGCTCGTCCGTGGCGTCATGGACCAGGCCCTGGGCCCGCAGGAGCATCCGATCTGTCTCCGCCTTGTTCTCCCCCCAGAGGCGGACGAGCCGGGCCTCACGATAGAGGTGGTACTGATCCCGGATGGAAGCCCGCACCAGGAACCCTGTCTTCAGCTCGTTGGCCAGCCGGTAGTCGGCCTTGGCATCCTCGAGGGACTGGAAGGACCAGAGCAGGGCCAGGCCCATGACGAAAAACCCAGCGCCCGCTGCCGCCGCCATGAAATTCAACCGGGTGGAGATGCGCATGCGGGCCTACCTCGGGAGCTTCACAGCGTCGGGCCTGACCGCCCGGAGGCTGTCCGCGTGGAGGTAGGTCCGATAGTCGGGCATGGCCTTCGCCTCGGTGAGCCGCTGCTTCATGGCCCAGCGGGTCTCGTCTTCCAGGGTGACGAGAATGGTCTCGTCCAATTGGATTCGGTAGCGGAAGGAACTCCATACCTCGCGGACGACTTCGAGGTCAGTACCCGAGGCCCGGCTCATGAGGGTCTGGGCTTCCCCGGGGTGTTCGGCCGCGAACTGTTCGGCCCTGACCATGGCTCGCAGGAGGCGCCGGACGGTCTCCGGGTTCTTCTGGACGAAGTCCTGCTGGGCCACCAGGTTGTAGGTCTCGGTATAGATCTCATGGTCGTAGAAGATCAGCCCCTGGGGGCCGAGCATTCGCCGGATGCGGGTCAGCGGGTAGTTCCAGGTGCAGATGGCGGCCACTTGCTTCCCGAGGATGGCCCCCTGCATATCATCGGGGTTCAAGGGCACCGGCTGGATGTCCTGCCGGGTGAGCCCGAGGGTGGTGAGGAACGAGTCCAGGAAGAACTCAGAGGTGGTGCCTGGGGTGAAGCCGATGCGCTTGCCCCGCAAGTCGCCCGGGGCGGAGACGCCCACATCCTTCCGGGCCAGGATCGCATTGTTCGAATTGCTCGCTTCGATGGTGGCGAGGACGAAGAGTCTTTCGCCCTTCAGGATGTTGAACATGAGGGGTGTTTCGGCCACCACGGCGAATTCGGCCCTTTGGTCCAGAAGGCACTGCAGCGAGGCCTTGCCAAAGGCGTGCAGGATGGTCTCGACCTCCAGTCCCTCCCCCGGGAAATAGCCCTTGGCCATGGCGATGTGCACCAGGGTGCTCTGGGGCTGCACAGTGCAGGCGACCCGGATGCGCTGCAGAGGCTCCGGGGCCTTGGGCGGCGGCCGCTGGCAGCCCAGGAGGGCCACCAGGACTAGCAGCGCACACGCAGCTTTCCACATGGGGTTGTCTCGGCGAAGGATTCCAGGGCCGTTCGACTTGCATTCAAGGGAAATGGACCTGCGTCTACTCTATCGGCTTCTAGGTGGCGTCTAGATAAATCCTGGAACCGGGCTGTCTGCCGCCAGGGCAATGGCACAGGAACTGCTAGCATCCAAGGGTTGTGGTGAACCCGGGCTCATTCAGTGACGACGGGGGGTTCTTCGCCCCCTGTCCCATGTTGGACACGTTCAGCGTGCCCAACAACACGGCGTGCGCGCGGCTGGGCTTGCTGGCCCGGGTGGGCCGCTTCCTGTCCACCGAGGAGAATGCGGCCTCGGCCCTGAGCGAGGTCCTGCGTTGGCTCTACCGGGACCAGGGCTATGCCCGGGGCGTGGTCACCCTGCTGAACGATGCCGAGGATGAGATTTCGGCCGACATCACGGCCGCCGGCGTGCCCACCGATACGGGCAGCCTGATGCGCTACCGCCCCGGCGAAGGCATCACAGGCCGCGTCATTGCCACGAATACACCCATGTACCTCCCCGGTGTCCGGCCCCAGGACGGTTTCCTGGATCGGAGTGGCCTGCGGCAAGGCCTGGATCTGTCCAACCTGGCCTTCTTCTGCGTGCCGATACCATATCGTTCCAAGGCCGTGGGGGCCCTTTCGGCAGATAGGCCCCTGCAGGAAGTTGCCGATCCCGATGGGGACCTGCGGCTGCTTGCCGAGGTGGCGTACCTCATTGGTCCCTTCGTGCAGCGCCGTCGCCTGGAGGATCGGCTGGAGGCCTACCAGCGGGTCCACGTGGCCACCTTCGACCGCCTGGTGGGCCGCTCGCCAGCCATGGAGGCCGTGTCGCGCCTGGCGGCCAAGGTCGCCGGTGTGGACACCTCCGTGCTGATCACGGGGGAGACCGGCACGGGCAAGGGCGTCCTCGCCCAGCTCATCCACGATCTCTCGCCCCGGCGCACCAGGCCCTGCATCGAAGTCAACTGCGGCGCCATCCCCGAAAGCCTCGTGGAAAGCGAGCTGTTCGGGCACGAGCGGGGTTCCTTCACGGGTGCTTCTGCCCGCCGGGCCGGGGTGTTCGAGCGCGCCCAGGGGGGCACGGTGTTCCTGGACGAGATTGGCGAGCTGCCGCCCAATGTGCAGACCCGGCTGCTCCGCGTCCTCCAGACCAAGCGCTTCGAGCGGGTCGGCGGCTCGGAGACCATCGTGAGCGATGCCCGCATCATCGCCGCCACCAACCGGAACCTGGAGGGGGACATCGTCGGCGGCCGGTTCCGCGCGGACCTCTACTACCGGCTGAATGTGTTCCCCATCCACATGCCCCCGCTGCGGGAGCGGGGCAAGGCCGACATGATGCTGCTGGCGGACGCCTTCGTGGAGCGGTTCTCCCGGGAGATGGGCAAGACCATCGTCCGCATCGACACGCCCGCCATCGACATGCTCACCGCCTACCACTGGCCCGGGAATGTCCGCGAAATGGAGAATGTCATCGAGCGCGCCGCCGTGATGGCGGAGGGCGACGTGATCCACGGCCACCACCTGCCACCCAGCCTGCAGATGAACCGCTACCAGACCAAGGCCGGGGCCGCGGGCACCGCCGAGGACAGCGGCTTCGCCGATCGGGTGGCCAACTTCGAGATCGAGCTCATCACCGAGGCGCTGAAGGACACCAGTGGCAACCAGTCTCAGGCTGCAAAACGCCTGGGCCTCAGCAAGCGGATGATCCAGTACAAGATCCGCCTGTACGGCATCGACTGGCAGCGGTTCAAGTAGGCGGAACGAATTTGTTCCGTGGAACAATCTGGTGCCGCGATTTTGGTGCCTTCCTGTTTGAACAGTTGATTATTGCAAGGTGGGAATGCCCTTAAATGCTTGATTTTTCGGCATTGATTTCCTTTGGCACGATCCCCGCTATGGATTCCTTCAGCAGCTTGACCGCGGCGGATCGACCCGTCCGGCACACGAGGAGGAATTCATGCGCAAGATCGCAATCTACGGCAAGGGTGGCATCGGAAAATCCACCACCACGCAGAACACCGTGGCCGGACTCGCGGAGTGGGGCAAGAAGGTCATGGTGGTCGGTTGCGATCCCAAGGCGGATTCCACTCGGCTGCTGCTGGGTGGCCTGGCCCAGAAGACCGTGCTCGACACGCTCCGCGACGAAGGCGAGGACGTGGAGCTGGACGAGATCCTCAAGCCCGGCTACGCCAAGACCGCCTGCGTGGAGTCGGGGGGCCCCGAGCCCGGTGTGGGCTGCGCCGGCCGTGGCATCATCACCTCCATCAACATGCTGGAGCAGCTGGGCGCCTACACGCCCGACCTCGACTACACCTTCTACGACGTGCTGGGTGACGTGGTCTGCGGCGGGTTCGCCATGCCCATCCGCGATGGCAAGGCCGAGGAGATCTACATCGTGGTGTCCGGCGAGATGATGGCCATGTATGCCGCCAACAACATCTGCAAGGGCATCGTGAAGTTCGCCCAGTCCGGCAAGGTGCGCCTCGGCGGCCTCATCTGCAACAGCCGCAAGTGCGACAACGAAAAGGAACTGATCGAAGCGCTGGCCGAGAAGCTGGGCACGCAGATGATCCACTTCGTGCCCCGGGACAATGTCGTGCAGCACGCCGAGCTGAACCGGAAGACCGTCATCGAGTACGCGCCCACCGCGCCCCAGGCCGACGAATACCGCACCCTGGCCCGGAAGATCGATGCCAACAAGATGTTCGTCATCCCCAAGCCTCTGACGATGGAGGAACTCGAACAGCTCCTCGTGAAGTACGGCCTGGCGGCCTGAGACCCGCCCCGGTCGATTCCAACCTTTCCCAACGGCCATCCCCGCGCCCATCGCGCCCGGACTGGCGCTGCCATCGAAACATCTTGACTAGAACGCCCTCCGGACCCCGGCCTGCGCCGGGGCCCGCAGTCCTCCTGTAACTTGCCCTCGCCACCCTGGATGCATCATGAGCGAACGAGAACCCCACACCGGCCCGAGCCCCGAGGCCTTCCGCGAAGAGATCGTCAAGAGCTACTCCGGCAAGGTCGCGAAGAAGCGGGCCAAGCACATCCTGGTCAACGACCCTGAGGTGCCGGCCGAGATCGAAGCCAACGTCCGCACCATCCCGGGCATCATCAGCCAGCGCGGCTGCTGCTACGCGGGCTGCAAGGGCGTGGTCATGGGGCCCATCAAGGACATGGTCCACATCGTCCACGGACCCATCGGCTGCAGCTACTACGCCTGGCTCTCCCGGCGCAACCAGGCCGCCACCGGCGACGGCGTCGCCAACTTCATCCACTACGCCTTCTCCACGGACATGCAGGAAGAGGACATCGTCTTCGGCGGGGAGAAGAAGCTGGCCCAAGCCTGCCGGGAGGCCTACGCGGCCTTCCAGCCCACGGCCATCGGCCTCTACGCCACCTGTCCCGTCGGCCTCATCGGGGATGACGTGCACGCCGTGGCCCGGCAGATGAGTGAGGAGCTGGGCATCAATGTCTTCGGCTTCTCCTGCGAGGGCTACAAGGGCGTCTCCCAGTCCGCCGGCCACCACATCGCCAACAACGGCCTCTTCAAGAACGTGGTGGGCCTCGACGATACCCCGGTGGACCATCCCTTCTCCATCAACCTGCTCGGGGAATACAACATCGGCGGGGACGCCTTCGAGATCGAGCGCATCCTCGACCTCTGCGGCATCCACCTGGTGGCCACCTTCTCGGGGAACGTGAAGTACGGCGACATCGCCTCCTCTCACAACGCCAAGCTCAACGTGGTGATGTGCCACCGCTCCATCAACTACATGGCCGAGATGATGGAGAAGAAGTTCGGCATCCCCTGGTTCAAGGTCAACTTCATCGGCGCCGACAGCACCGCCAAGAGCCTGCGCAAGATCGCCGAGTACTTCGGGGACGCGGAGCTCACGGCCCGGGTGGAAGCGGTGATCGCCGACGAGCTGGCCAAGGTGGCCGCCGTCCGCGCGGACGTGGCCTCCCGCCTGTCCGGCAAGACCGCCATGCTGTTCGTGGGCGGCTCCCGGGCCCACCACTACCAGGACCTGTTCAACGAAGTGGGCATGACCTCCGTGGCTGCGGGCTACGAGTTCGCCCACCGGGACGACTACGAGGGCCGGCGCGTCCTGCCCTCCATCAAGGTGGACGCGGACAGCCGGAACATCGAGGAGCTCCACATCGGTCCCGACGACACGCGGTTCACGCCCCGCCGGACTCCGGAGGAGATCGAGACGGCCGAGAAGAAGGGCTTCGCCTGGCGGGACTACGACGGCATGATGGCCCAGATGAAGAAGGGTACTCTCGTCATCGACGACATCAGCCACTTCGAAATGGAAAAGCTGATCGCCGTCTACAAGCCCGATATCTTCTGCAGCGGCGTCAAGGACAAGTACGTGGTCGAAAAGATGGGCGTGCCCTGCAAGCAGCTGCACAGCTACGACTACGGTGGACCCTACGCGGGCTTCATCGGCGCGAGCAACTTCTACCAGGAGATCGACCGGATGATCGGCAAGCGCATCACCAGGCTCATCACGCCGCCCTGGAAGCAGCAGACCGCCTGACCCGCCGCCTCGCCCGAGGCTTTCCTGCCAGCCTCCCCGGTCGTTCGCCGGAGGCCTATGCACACTCCCGCGCACTTGCTTCGAACCAAGGCCTGAACCACCGGAGAATTTTATGCTCGACATGACCCCAGCCACCGTCGCCGAACGATCGGCCCTGAAGATCAACCCGGCCAAGACCTGCCAGCCCGTGGGTGCGGTGTATGCCGCCCTGGGCGTACACGGCTGTCTGCCCCACAGCCACGGCTCCCAGGGCTGCTGCGCCTACCATCGCAGCCACCTGACCCGGCACTTCAAGGAGCCGGTCATGGCCTCCACCAGTTCCTTCACCGAAGGCAGCTCGGTGTTCGGGGGCATGGCCAACCTCACCCAGGCCTTCGGCACCATCTTCGAGATGTACAACCCGGACATCGTGGCGGTGCACACCACCTGCCTCAGCGAGGTCATCGGCGACGACATCCCGACCATCATCAGCAAGGGCCGGGAGGAGGGCAAGATCCCCGAAGGCAAGGTGGTGGTGCACTGCAACACACCCAGCTTCGTGGGCTCCCACGTCACCGGCTTCAGCGCCATGGTGAAGGGCTTCGTGAAGTACCTCTCGGAGAACACCGGCACCCGTTCCACGGCCATCAACATCCTGCCAGGCTGGGTGGAGCCCTCGGACATGACGGAGATCAAGCGCCTGGTCGCGGCCTTTGGCCTGCCCTCCATCATGCTGCCGGACACCAGCAGCGTCCTGGACGCGCCGGCCACCGGGGAACACGCCTTCTTCCCCAAGGGTGGCACCACCCTCCCCGAGCTCAAGGCCATGGGCGATGCCAAGGCCACGCTTTCCCTCGGGACCTGGGCCTCCCTGGACGCCGCCACTCTGCTGGAAACCAAGTGCGGCGTGCCCTTCCAGGACCTGGACCTGCCCATAGGCCTGGCGGCCACGGACCGCTTCATCCAGAGCCTGCAGGCCCTTGCCGGGGTGGAGGTGCCTACCCAGATCGAGGACGAGCGGGGCCGCCTGGTGGACGTCATCAGCGACATGCACCAGTACCTCTCGGGCCGCAAGGTGGCCATCTATGGCGACCCCGACCATGTCATCGCCCTCACCGAGTTCTGCCGGGACATGGACATGCTGCCCGTCCACGTCCTCACCGGCTCCGTGGGCAATGCCTTCGAGACCCGCATCAAGGACATCCTGGCGGACAGTGTTCCAGAGGCGAACGTCAAGGCCCAGGGCGACCTCTACCTGCTGCACCAGTGGATCAAGAACGATCCGGTGGACCTGCTGCTGGGCACCACGTACGGCAAGTTCATCAGCCGGGCTGAGGACATTCCCCTCGTCCGAGTGGGCTGGCCCATCCTCGACCGCGTCGGCCACAGCTACTTCCCCACCGTGGGCTATCTGGGCAGCCTGCGCCTCGCGGTGGAGATCATCAGCGCCATCCAGGAGCGGCAGGACCGCGATGCCCCCGACCACGCCTTTGAACTCGTTTTGTGATGCTTTGACTGTGAGACCGCCATGGACCTGCTGGACGATCGCAAGCGCCAAGTAGTCACCGCCGGGGAAGCCCGCGCGGTGGCCTGCGACCGGCCCAGTGTGGCGGGATCCGTGACGCAACGGGCCTGCTCCTTCTGCGGTTCGCGGGTGGTGCTCTACCCCATTGCCGACGCCCTCCACCTGGTCCACGGCCCCGTGGGCTGCGCCGCCTACACCTGGGACATCCGGGGCGCGCAATCCTCCGGGCCCCAGCTGCACCGCCTGTCCTTCAACACCGATGTGCGGGAAGAGGAAGTCATCTTCGGCGGCGAGAAGAAGCTGGCCCGGGCCCTGCGGGAGCTGGTGGCCATCCACCAGCCGAAGGGCGCCTTCGTCTATGCCACTTGCCTCACCGGTGTCATTGGCGATGACGTGGACGCCGTCTGCCGCATGGCCACCGCCGAGCTGGGCATCCCCGTGATCCCCGTGCAGAGCGAAGGCTTCAAAGGCACCAAGAAGGACGGCTACTCCGCCGCGTGCCGGGCCCTGGACCAGCTCATCGGCACCGGGTCCACCGAGGGCATCGGTCCGCTGTCCGTGAACATCCTAGGCGACTTCAACATCGCCGGCGAGATCTGGGTCATCAAGGGCTACCTCGAGCGCATGGGCGTGGAAGTGGTGGCCACCATGACCGGCGACGGCCGGGTGGACACCATCCGGAAGGCCCACGGCGCGAAGTTGAACATCGTGCAATGCGCCGGGTCGATGACCTCGGTGGCGAAGCTGATGAAGGAGAAGTACGGCATCCCCTTTGTCCAAGTGTCCTTCTTCGGCCTAGAAGACTGCGCGGACGCCCTCTACCAGATCGCCAAGCACTTCGGCGATGCGGAGATGCTGCGCCGCACCAGGTCGATCGTGCGCGAAGAGACCGAAGCGGTGCTGCCCGAACTGGCCCGCATCCGCAAGGATCTGGAAGGCAAGAAGGCCGCGCTCTACGTGGGCGGGGCGTTCAAGGCGTTCTCCCTGGTGAAGGCCCTGCGGCAGATCGGCATGCAGGTGACCATGGCCGGGACCCAAACCGGAGGCCCCGCCGACTACGAGCACCTGAAGGAACTCTGCGACTCGGACACCATCCTGGCCGATGACTCGAATCCGCTGGAGATGGCCTCCTGGCTGGCCCTGCGCGACGTGGACCTGTTCATCGGCGGCGTGAAGGAGCGGCCCGTGGCCTTCAAACTGGGCATCGGCTTCTGCGACCACAACCACGAGCGGAAGATCGGCCTCGCGGGCTTCGAGGGCTGCGCGGCCTTCGCCCGGGAAGTCCACGCCACCGTCACCAGCCCGGTCTGGTCCCTGGTTCCGCGCCGGGCTGGCGGGAGGCTGGCATGAGCCTGCCCATCGCCACCCCCTCCAGCAAGCGCCCCGCCGCCACCAACAGCTGCCGGGTCTGCGCGCCCCTGGGCTCCGTGCTGGCCTTCCGCGGCCTGCGGGGCTGCATGCCCCTCATCCACGGCTCGCAGGGCTGCGCCACCTACATCCGGCGCTACCTCATCAGCCATTTCCGCGAGCCCATGGACGTGGCCTCCACCTCCTTCGATGAATCTGCCACCATCTTCGGCGGGCAAAGCAACCTCGCCGCCGCCATCAAGAACCTGGTCACACAGTACCGGCCCGAGGTCATCGGCGTGTGCACCACCTGCCTGGCCGAGACCATCGGGGAGGACACGGAAGGCATTCTCCGCGAGATCACCACGGAAGATCCCAGCCTGCCGCCGATCATCCACGTCGCCACGCCCAGCTTCAAGGGATGCCAGTACCGGGGGTTCCACGAAACGGTGGCCGCGGTGCTGAACACCGTGGCCAAGGGCGGCAAGCCCATGTCCCACGTCAACCTGCTGCCCGGGCCCGTCTCCCCCGCGGATCTGCGCCACCTGCGCGAGATCGTGGAGGCCTTCAACCTGCCCCTGCTGATGCTGCCCGACTACAGCGAGACCCTGGACGGACCCAGCCTCGCCACCTACGCGCCGATTCCCGAGGGGGGCGTGTCCCTGGCGGAAGTGGCCGACGCAGGCCGCGCCACCGCCACGCTGCAGCTGGGCGCCACCCTGGAGCCCGGTCCGGGGGCCGGCCTGCAACGGGATTTCGGAGTGCCCCTGGTGAAGGCCGGCCTCCCCATCGGCGTCCGCGCCACCGATGCGGTCCTCGATTCCCTGGCGGCCCTGGCCCGGGGGTCGGCCAGCAGATCTTCCGACTTGGATTCGGTGGTTCCCTCCTGGCTGAGCGCCGAGCGGGGCCGACTGGTGGATGCCTACGTGGATGGCCACAAGTACGTCTCCGGCAAGCGGGTGGCCGTGGTGGGGGATCCTGACCTGGCGGTGGCCGTGGCGGGCTTCTGCGCTGAGATCGGTCTGATTCCCGTGCTGGTGGCCAGTGGCGCCCTGACTCACCGCATGGCGTCGTCCCTGGAAGCGCTGGGACTGGCTCCGGGCGCCTTCGAAGTGATGGAGGACGCTGACTACGACAGCATCCAGAGGCGAGTGGTCGAGCTGAAGCCCGACCTGGTGCTGGGGCCCAGCAAGGCCTATCCCATGACCCGGGCCCTGGGCATCCCCCTCGTCCGCATCGGGTTCCCGGTTCACGATCGCATCGGCGCCGGCCGTATCCTCCACCTCGGCTACCGCGGCACGCAGCGGCTGTTCGACGAGGTGGCCAACGCCCTGCTGACCCATCAGCAGGATTCATCGGAGATGGGCTATGCCTACCAATGAGCCCCTTGCCGCCCGGAAGATGGCCGGCCATCCCTGTTTCGATGCGGACGCGAAGCACACCCAGGGCCGGGCGCATCTGCCCGTGGCCCCCGCCTGCAACGTGCAGTGCCACTACTGCAACCGTGACTACGACTGCGTGGCTGAAAGCCGCCCGGGCGTCACCAGCAGCGTGCTGCAGCCCTGGCAGGCCGAGCGCTACTTTGATGAGATCCTCGAGGCCGATCCCTCCATCTCCGTGGCGGGCATCGCCGGTCCCGGCGACGCCCTGGCCAGTGCCGATACGACCCTCAGCACCCTCCGGCGGATCCACGAGAAGCACCCGGAGACCCTGCTCTGCGTGGCCACCAACGGGCTGGCCCTGCCCCAGCACGCGGACGCCCTCGCGGCCGCCGGTGTCAGCCACGTCACCGTCACCGTCAACGCGGTCGATCCCGAGATCGGCAAGCTGTTCTACGCCTGGATCCGCGACGGAAAGAACATCCACCGGGGCCGCGCGGCCGCAGAGCTGCTCTGGTCCCGGCAGCGGGAAGGCATCGCCCGCATGGCGGCTTTGGGCATCCTGGTGAAGGTCAACACCATCGTCGTGCCGGGCCTCAACGACCGGCACGTGGGTGAGGTGGCGGCGGCCTGCAAGCTGGCCGGTGCCACCATGCACAACTGCATGGCCATGATCCCCGTGGCAGGTTCCGAATTCGCCAGCCTGCCCGCACCCACGGCCCGGGAGATGACCCTGGCCCGGGAGGCGGCCTCCAGCTACCTCCCGCAGATGGAGCACTGCAACCGCTGCCGCGCCGACGCGGTGGGCCGCCTCGGCGAAGCCATGTCCCCGGAGCGCTATGCCCTTCTCGATCGCCACGCCCGGTTGTCGCCGGGGGGGACGGAGCGGAAGCTGGTGGCCGTGGCCAGCATGGAAGGCGCCTTCGTCAACCAGCACCTGGGCGAGGCGGACGAGCTGCTGATCTACGCCGTGGAGGAGGGAGTCTGCAAACAGGTGGATGTCCGCCGGGCCCCCCCCACCGGCACGGGCAACACCCGCTGGGAAGAGCTGGGCGACCTGCTGACCGACTGCATCGCACTGCTGGTGGCGGGCATCGGCCCTTCGCCCACGCGGATTCTCCGGGCCCGGGGCCTGCGGGTCTTCGAAACCGAAGGCCTGGTGAAAGATCTGGTGCCCGTGGCCGCCACCGGCGGCGAGATCCGCAAGCTCGGCAAACCCTTCCGCTGCGGCGATGGCTGTTCTGGCAAGGGCCAGGGCTGCGCCTGAAGGCACAGAGCAAGACTTCCTGAACCTGTCGGGGAGGAGTCAAAAACAGCGGGACCAGATTCCCAAGAATGAACCTTTAAAGGAACCATTAGCCACCGATGAACACCGATGAACACCGAAAAAAGATCTGATAAGCGGGGAAGGCCGTGATGAAGGAAGGAAACGTCCCATACGCAAGCACGGGCTGCCTCCGGCGGGCCTGTGAGCGGCTGGCCCGGCCTTTGTTGTCTATCTGTTCTCAGGCTTTGATCGGTGTTCATCGGTGTTCATCGGTGGTTTCCAGATTCTTTGAGGCTCAAGCCTCGACGAGCTTCGGTTCGGTCTGGTCTGGCTGTGTGCCCTCTGCGGCGCTCTGTGTCGTCTGCGTCCACAAGGCCGTTTCCCTTGTTTCCAGAAGAAGGCAGTGAAAGGAGCCCCCATGGAATTATCCAACACCCACCTGCTGGTCTGCGCCAGCTTCCGCCTGGCCGGCACTCCCCAGGGCGTCTGCCACAAGAAAGGGTCGGGCAGCCTGCTGGCCTACCTGGAATCCGAGATCTCCGATCGCGGCATCGAAGGCATCTCCGTGACGGCCACGGGCTGCCTGAAGGAATGCGAACGCGGTCCCGTGCTGGTGGTGCACCCCGGCAACACCTGGTACGGCGGCGTGGCATCCGAAGGGGACGTGGACCAGATTCTGGATGCGATCGAGGCGGGGACGATCGCAGAGAAATACCGTCTGGTGTGACCTCGGCGGAGGCGACCTTCCAAGCTGGTGATCAAGGCCCTGCGGGGGAGCACGCGGCGGGTCCTGGTTCCGCCGTGCTTTCCCGAATCCGCCTGCAAGGCTATGATCCCCTTTCCCAGCTTGCTCCGGAAAAGGAAAGGATGAGCCTGCCCGCCGTGCCCGAGCCCAAGCCCCCTCTGAAACTGGAGGCGGGCTGCTGCAGCCTGCCCCCCTGGGCCCTGGCGTCCCAGGCCTTCCAGGACGACCCTTCGCCCATCGAGATCCTGGGGGTGCGGCAGGCCGAGGCGCCCCTGTTTGAGCTCCTGGATCCCATGGAGGACCCCGATCTTCGCCGAGAGGCCTTTCACGACTACATGGCCGCCCGCTTCCACATCGACCGGCAGGCCAAGCCCAAGGCCGGCGGGGCCGCGTCGAACAAGCACTACATCCAGTTCCTGCGGGGGTGGCGGCTGGACAGCAACGGCCGCTCGGGCGCGGTGCTGAAGGGCTGGGTGGAAAGCCGCTTCGGCCTGCTCGCCACCTACCACAGCGGGATCCTCACCGAGGATCCCGCTGCCCGGATGAAGTATCTCAACGACAAACGCTACGCCGCCTCCAAGCGCATCACCCTGCAGCTCGATCTGGTCTACAGCTTCTGCCAGTACGAACTCGCCCGGCGCCACCCTGGCCAGCGCTGGATCACCCTCTACCGGGGCACCCATGATCCCGAGGAATATGCCGTCGACCGCGAAGGCGTCGGCGACGGTTCCCTGGTGGCCCTCAACAACCTCAGCTCGTTCACCTCCGACCCCGAGATCGCCTGGGAATTCGGCTCCTCGGTCTGGGAAGTGCGGGTTCCGCTGCCCAAGATCGTGTTCTTCGGCGGGCTGCTGCCCCGGAACTGGCTGGAGAGCGAGCTGGAGTACCTGATCCTGGGCGGCGAGTACCGCGTCAAGAACAAGCGCTACTGATGGCCGCCCACCTGATCCGTTCCGACCGGATCGCCGGAGGCCTCTGGGGTCTGCTGGTGGGGGATGCCCTGGGGGTGCCCTACGAATTCGCGCCGCCCAACCGGATCCCGGCCTTCAATCGCATCGAGATGAAGCCGCCCCGGGACTTCCACCGGGCCTACCTGGGCATTCCGCCCGGCACCTGGAGCGACGATGGCGCCCAGGCCCTGTGCCTGCTCACCTCGCTGCTGGAGAGGGGCGGCCTGGCTCCCGACGACCTCATGGAACGGCTGGCCCGCTGGTTCCGGGATGGGTACCTCGCCGTGGGGGGCGAGGTGTTCGACGTGGGGATGCAGACGCGCCGGGTGCTGGACCGCTTCCTGGCGGGCACGGCCCTCATGGACTGCGCCCCCACCGGAGAGTGGAGCAACGGCAACGGCGCCCTCATGCGCGTCCTGCCGCTGGCCCTCTGGCACCGGGGTTCGGATCGCGATCTCATCACCACGGCCATGCTGCAGTCCCGCCTCACCCATGGCCATGCACGGTCGGGCCTCTGCTGCGCCCTCTACTGCCTGTGGGCCCGCGAGATCCAGGCGGGCGCCACCCGGCCCTGGCTCTCGGCACTGGCCATTTTCGAGGCGGTCTTCCCGCCGGGAACCCCGGAACGGCTCGAGTACGACACCAAGATCCATCCGCGGGAACCAGACTCCGCCTGCGGGACGGGCTACGTGGTGGATACCCTGCTGTCCGCAGTTCAGGTGATGGAAGCCGGCGGCTACGAGGCCGTGGTGAAGGCCTCCATCCAGCTGGGCAACGACACGGATACCACCGCCTGTGTCGCCGGGGGCATCGCGGGCCTGCGCGATGGCGTCCATGCCATCCCGGCGCGCTGGCTGCAGATGCTCCGGGGGAAGGACCTAGTGGAGCCGCTGCTGCAGCGTCTGCTCTCGCGGTGAGGGAGTGGAAGGGGTTCGATCAGATACCATCCAGCTGGAGACATCCATGCGACTGTGCTTCCGAAAACTGGTTTGGCTTCTCTTCATCGCACTGTCAGTCAGTCAGTCCCTCCAGGCGCAGACCCTGAGCATCGCGGCCGCGGCGAACCTAAGGACCGCCATGGATGTGCTCAAGCCCGCCTTCGAGGCGAGCCACCCGGGGGTCTCCCTGCAGGTGAGCCTGGGGGCCTCCGGCAGCTTCGTGGCGCAGATCCAGCAGGGTGCGCCCTTCGACCTGTTCCTGGCGGCAGACGCGGAATTCCCGGCGAAATTGGCGGCCGCGGGACTCGTTACCGGCGAGAGCTTTCCCTATGCCACGGGCCGCCTGGTGTTGTGGGTCCGCAGGGACCTGGGGCTCGATCCCGGCAAGGACGGGCTGAACGTTCTGCTCCATCCTGGGGTCAAGCGCATCGCCATCGCCAATCCCGCCCTGGCGCCCTTTGGCCGCAGCGCCGAGACCGCACTGAAGGGCGTTGGAATCCACGGGACCGTCCAGTCCAAGCTCGTGTTCGGGGAGAACATCGCCCAGGCCGCCCAGTACTTGCAGACGGGCGCCACGGACGCGGGGTTCATCAGCTCGCCCCAGGTGCTGGCGCCCGCCCTCGCGAGCGGCCTCGCCTGGACCGTGCCCCAGCGGCTCTACCCGGTGCAGAAGCAGTGCGGGGTCCTCTTGAGGCGCAGCGCCCAGCCCGCTCTGGCGGCGGCCTTCAAGGCCTACCTCCTGGGCCCGCAGGCCCAGGCCATTCTTGCCAGGCTGGGCTACGGGGCACCATGATTCAGTCTTCCGGATGGATTGCATGACTGTTGCCTCGCCTTGGATGGACTGGAGCGCCGCGGCCCTCAGCCTGCGCCTCGCCCTGAGTGGTGCGCTCCTGCTGGCGCCCCTGGGCATCGCCCTGGCCTGGCCCCTGGCCTTCGGGCGGTTTCGGGGCAAGGTGATCCTCGAGGCGGCCCTTCTGATGCCCCTGGTGCTGCCGCCGACCGTGCTGGGGTTCTACCTGCTGCAGGGCTTTGGTCCACGCAGTCCTCTGGGTCGGATCTGGGAAACGATCACGGGCGGCCCGCTGGTGTTCTCCTTCTCGGGACTTCTGCTGGCTTCGCTGCTGATCAACCTGCCCTTCTTCCTCCAGCCCCTGGTGGCTTCTCTGGGCAGCGTGGACCGGCGCCTGCTGGAGGCCTCGGCCACCCTCGGCCACGGGCGGCTGAGCACCTACCTGCGGGTGGCGCTGCCGCTGTCCTGGCGGGGCCTGCTTGCCGGGACCATCCTCGCCTTCGCCCACGCCATCGGGGAGTTCGGCGTGGTGCTCATGGTGGGCGGTAACCTGCCAGGTCGCACCCGCACGCTGTCCATCGCCCTCTTCGACCAGGTGCAGGCCTTTGAGCTGGAGGCGGCCCACCGCACGGCCTTCGCGCTGCTGGCCTTCGCCTTCCTGGTGCTGCTGTCCACCGCCTGGCTCCGGACCCGGGAGCGGCGATGAAACTGACCATCGATGTCCAGCGAAAGTTCACCAGTGGCCCCCTGATCCAGGGGACGCTCGACCTTCCCCTGGACCGCTTCGGCATCACCGTGCTGTTCGGTCCCTCCGGCTGCGGCAAGACCACGCTGCTGCGGATGATCGCCGGGCTGGAACGGCCCGACGGGGGGAGCATCGGTCTGGATGACGCGGCCTGGGTCGAGGGCTCCGCCTGCCTGCCCGCCTGCGAGCGGCGCGTGGGCTACGTCTTCCAGGAAGGCGCCCTGTTTCCGCACCTCAGCGTGGTGGCCAACATCGGCTTCGGGCTGGCGCGGAAACCGGCTTCGGCAGATCGGGTTGAGGCGCTGATCCGCCGGGTCGGACTGACCGGCCTGGAACAGCGCCGGCCGGATGAACTGTCCGGGGGCCAGCGCCAGCGCGTGGCCCTGGCCCGGGCCCTGGCGCCCCAGCCGAGGCTCCTCCTCCTGGATGAACCCTTTGCCTCCCTGGACCGGCCGGCGGCCGAAAACCTCCGCCAGGAGCTGCGTTCCCTGCTCAAGGCCGAGGGCATTCCGGCGCTGCTGGTCACCCATGACCGAAGCGATGCCCTGAGCCTGGGGGATCGCATGCTGCGGATGGAAGGGGGCCGCATCGTGCAGGAGGGCACGCCAGAAGCCGTGCTCACAGGTGCCACCCAGGATTCGGATGAGGCCGGTTCCGAATCCGTGGTGCTGGCCCGGGTGGTAGGCCGGAAGGAAGGTCTGCTCTGCCTGGAGGTGGGCAGTGCGCTGCTGTTCGCGCCGGATCCCGGCGGCTCGTTCCGGCAGGCCCGGCTTTGCATCCGCAGCGAAGGCGTGGCCCTGGAGCGCCTGGTCAGCCCGCCCGCCAGCACCCGCAACCACCTGCCAGGCACCATCGTGGCCCTGGAGAATCGTGGGGCACTCACCAGGATCCGGCTGGATTGCGGCTTCACGCTGGAGGCGCTGGTCACGGCCTGGGCTTCCCGGGATCTGGGGCTCAAGGTGGGTGATTCCGTCACGGCCCTCGTGAAAGCCACCGCCATCCGCGTGGTCCCCGTGGATGGGGACTCGTGAGGGTTCTTCCAGCCCGTTGCAGAAAAGGGCTTTCACTACAGAGAGCGCAAAGAAAAGTGCAAAGCTGCTTCAGCCACCGATGAATTCCGATGTACACCGATGAAAAGCTGAAAGACGCAACAGCGGGATTGGGGTGGGCACTCAGCCCGTACGGGCTGTATCCCGGGCGCCTGGTTCAAGTCTCTGGCGTTATCGGTTCTCGTTCTTTTGGAGGTGTTTAGCGGTGGTTACAACCTCTTTAACTCAAGGAGCTGGCTTTGCTTCAAGCAGAGACAGCGCGCCTCTGCGCTCGCTGTCTTCTCTGGTTCACCCAAGCCTTCCCGGGACGAATTTTTGAACGACATCTTCCCGGAACCAATCAGGGCTCAACCTCACTGCTAGGCCAGCAACATGCTGCTCTGGTTGCGGTGGCACCGGAGAAGGTGGGTACCAGTCAGGGCCATGCAATCCCCTCAAGGCAGGTATCCTCGATCACGTAAGGCGGGATTATGAACCGGTTCTTTTGGCGAGCGATGCTTTGGCCTGTGCTGCTTCTCACCTGTGGCGCCACCCAGGCCCAGACCCGGGCCGTGCAGGCGGCGGAGCGTGACAGTTCGAGCCTGAGCGTCCTGCAGAAACTGAACGTGGGCATCTCGCGGATCATGGCCCGGGTCTCGCCAGCGGTCGTCCAGATCCGGGTCACCGGGCTCAACCTGTCCGAGGACAGTCAGCGGACGGATCCCGCCGTCGTCGAGCGGCAGCACAGCCTCGGCTCGGGGATCATCGTGGATCCAGCCGGCTACATCCTCACCAATGAACATGTGATCCACGGGGCCCTGCGGGTCAGGGTGCTGCTTCCGCCCATCGCGGGGGCCCATCCAACCGGGACTGATTCCGCCCGCCGAAGGATCTTCGACGCCAAGGTGATCGGCAGTCAACCGGACGTGGACCTGGCCCTGCTGAAGATCGAGGCCACCGGCCTGCCGGTGCTTTCCCTCGAGCAGGCAAGCCAGGCCCAGCAGGGTGAGATCGTGTTTGCCGTGGGCAGCCCAGAGGGCCTGGCCAGCTCGGTGACCATGGGCGTCATCAGTGCCGCCGAGCGCCAGGTGGAGAATGCGTTCCCCATGATGTTCATCCAGACGGACGCCCCCATCAACCCGGGGAATAGCGGAGGTCCGCTGGTGGATGCGGAAGGGTCCCTGGTGGGCCTCAACGCCTTCATCATGTCCCGGTCGGGAGGCAGCGAAGGGCTGGGTTTCGCCATCCCGGCGGCCACCGTGAGGTTCGTCTACGAGAGCCTTCGGAAGTACGGCCGCGTGAGAAAAATCGAGACCGGGATCCACACCCAGCCCATCACACCGGACCTCGCCGCGGGGCTGAGCCTTTCCCGGGACTGGGGCGTCATCATCGCCGACGTGGACCCGAACGGTGCCGCCCGGACCGCAGGCGTGGAGCCCGGCGACATCATCGACACCTTCGATGGGCACCCCATCTACACCCTGCCTGAACTCATCACGTCCGTGTTTGTCCATCCGGTGGATCAACCCGTGCTCCTCAAGGTTCTGCGCGGGGATCGCCTCCTGACCTTGGAGATCCACGCCCCAGAGGCCACCCGGTCCACGGACCGGCTCAGTGAATTGGCCACTTCCGACAAGGGCGTGTTGCGCCGGTTGGGCATCGTGTGCGCCGATATCGACGAGAAGATCCGCGCCATCATGCCGCATCTGCGCAGCGGTGCAGGGGTGGTAGTGGGTGCTCGAATCCAGAATGCGACGTCTGCAGAAACGGGACTCAAAGCGGGGGATGTCATCCGCACCCTCAACCTGACCCGGATCGATTCCCTGGAAACGCTCAAGAAGGCCGTCCATGCGTTGAAGGGTGGGGATGCCGTCGCCCTTCAGATTGAGCGGGAAGGCAAGCTTTCCTACCTTTCTTTCGAAATGGAATAGCCCTTTTTGTTGAAAGTGTGAGGGTTGAGGTGGGTGTTCGAAAATCAGCGACCAGGGTAATGCAACCCTTTCGCTGCCCGGGTGTCTAATCTCATGCGGAGGTACTGCCATGAGAACCCTGATTGGCACCCTGATCATGACCACAGCCCTGGTGATCGCCCCGGCCCGGGCCGGCGCGGACGACCAGGACCGGAGCCGGGTGGGACCCAGCACCGAAACCGTCCGGCCGGTGGAGCCGGATACGCCTCCTCCTGCGGAACCGCCGCCACCGCCGCCTTCGGTCCGCCCGGCCCCGCCCGCCACGCCGCCGCAACCGCCCCCGGACCGGAAGCCCGTGGATTCGGGACAGTGGGTGCATACCACCCAGTACGGCTGGGTCTGGATGCCCTACGGGGATACCTACACCCACGTGCCCCAGGATGGCGGCACCCCCAGCATGTACGTCTACTATCCAGAGGCCGGCTGGTGCTGGGTGGTGGCGCCCTGGCTCTGGGGCTGGGGTCCAATGCCTTATTTCGGCCTGTGGGGCCCGCGCTACTACGGCTGGTTCGGGGTCGGTTTCGGCCACTGGTACGGCTTCGCCCGCCCCTATGAACACTGGGGTTGGCACGGACGGGCCTACTGGAACGGCGGCCGCTGGAACGGCGTGACCCGCTTCTATGACGCCGGCCGCGGTCGGGGCGGCGCCTTTAGGGGTGCTCCAGGCCGGATCCGGGGAGTGGCCCCTGGCGGGCGCCGCTGAGGACCTTGAGACAGCGCCCATGACTGCCCCGGAGCCCTTTCACAATGGGATTCTCGCTGCATCTTTCGCCAGACAGCTCGAGGGACGGGGCGGGGCCTTCGCCCACGGTGATCTTTCTCTCCGCCGTGGCCGTACTTGGAGTGGTCGCCACCCTGGATGCCGTGACACCCATCGAGCTGGGCTTCTCGGCCTTCTACGTCATCCCGGTCCTGATCGCCACCTGGGGCATCGGCACCTCCCGGGGACTGGCCTTCGCGCTGCTGTCGGCCTGCTGCTGGTACTGCGTGGATCTGACTACGGGACGGCCCCTGCACCATGAGTTCTACCGAGTGTGGGACAGCCTCAATCACCTGATGTCGTACTCCCTGATCGCCCTCGTCACGGGCAATCTGAAGCAGGCGTTCCGGCGGGAGCGGCAGCTTCGATTGGACCGCGACCAGGCATTGAAGAATGTCCGGGAGCTGGAGGGCCTGCTGCCCATTTGCGCCTGGTGCAAGAAGGTTCGGGACGATGACGGATACTGGCAGGAACTGGAGGCCTACCTGGGACCCAGAACCAAGGCCTCTTTCACCCACGGCATCTGCTCGGACTGCGCGAAGGACATGGATTCGGGCGCCGAGGGCCACGCCAGATGGAGGGCCGGACAGCCTAGGGCCTGATCCTCGTGGCCAGGTCCAAGAGGCTGCGGACGGTCAGGGTGGGTTCAACACCCCAGGGGTCGAAAGGGGTTTCCGGCGAGCGCTGGACCCAGGCGGCCCGCATGCCGGCGCCCAGGGCACCGAGTACGTCGAAGGGATTGCCCGAGATCATCCAGGCTTCGGAGCCCACCGTTCCGGCCCGCCGGAGGAAGTGGGCGTAGACCTCGGGGTTGGGCTTGAAGGACTGGACCTCATCCACGCTCACCACCTCCAGGAAGTAGTCGCGGAGCCCCGCCTGGACCAGGAGGGCCTCCACCGCATCGGCCCGGCCGTTGGAGAAGGCGAAGAGCCGGAAGCCAGCCTTCCGGGCCTGGGTGAGCCCTTCGGCGGCGTCAGGGAAGGCCGGCAGGGTCTGGTAGGCGTCCAGCAGCCCCTGTCGGCCCTCGGGGCTCAGGTGGAGGCCGAACAGCGCACAGGTGTGATCCAGGGCCTGGCTGGTGCAGATGGAGAAGGGCTCGTACTGGCGCATGAGCCCGCGCCGGAAGGAATACTCCAGCTGCTTGTCCCGCCAGACCCGCGAGAACGCCCCGGCTTGCGGGCCCACCTGGGGCTCCAGCGCGACCATGACGCCGTGGGTGTCGATCAAGGTGCCGTAGACATCGAAGGCGAGGGAGGTCGGCATGGGGCGCTCCGGGCTAGGTGGCTAGTATGCTTCAGGGTCCGGATGTCCGGCCTCTGGTTACATCAACTCTGCAAAGACCCCTGGCGCCATGGTTCCTTTCCCCCGACTCAACAAGCTCAACCCCAGCGATGATCTGGGGCTGGGCAACCGCCCAGGCCCCGGCCGCAGCGTCAACAAGGACGGCACCTTCAACGTGCGGCGGGTGGGGCTGCCCACCTTCCGGGGCTACGAGCTCTACCACCGCCTGATCACCATGAGCGGCTTCCGCTTCCTGGGCCTGCTCTTCCTGGGCTTCCTCGTCACCAACCTCCTGTTTGCCGCTGTCTACCTGGGCCTCGGCATGGAGCACTTCGTTCGGACCGGCGGCAATGCACCCCTGGACCGGATGCTGGACGCCTTCTTCTTCAGCGCCCAGACCCTCACCACTGTGGGCTATGGCCACATCAGTCCAAACAGCCACCTGGTCAGCGCGGTGGCCGCCCTGGAGTCCCTGCTGGGGCTGCTGAGCTTCGCCCTGGCGACGGGTCTGCTGTACGGCCGTTTCTCCCGGCCCCACGCCCAGATTCGCTTCAGCCAGCAGGGCGTGGTGGCACCCTACCGGGGCGGCACCGCGTTCATGTTCCGGTTCGTGAACCGGCGCAGCAACCAGCTCATCGAGGTGGAGGCGACGGTCTCCCTCTCCTACCTGGACGGGGAGAGTGCCACCCGCCGCTTCGTGACGCTCCCCCTGGAGCGCAGCAAGATCAACCTCTTCCCCACCAGCTGGACCGTGGTCCATCCGATCGACGAGGCGAGCCCGCTCTTCGGCATGCAGG
Organism: uncultured Holophagaceae bacterium; assembly: GCA_903884655.1. GTDB lineage: Bacteria > Acidobacteriota > Holophagae > Holophagales > Holophagaceae > Geothrix. The sequence goes on from CAISFO010000066.1 coordinate 29,924, forward strand.
ACGAGGATCTGCTCCGGGCCCAGGCGGAGTTCATCGTTCTCATCAAGGCCTTCGACGACACCTTCGCCCAGACCATCTACCAGCGGACCTCGTATACCGCCGACGAGGTTCGGTGGGGTGTCCGCTTCAGGTCCATGTCCGACCTCGGTCCCGATGGCATCCTGGTGATGGATGTGGATCAGGTGGATGCCGTGGAGGCCGCGGAGCCTGAGGGCAGCCCAGCTCCAGGGCCGCGCGCCTAGACCTCCGTCACCAGCCGATAACCTACGCCGGGTTCAGTGCGCAGGTACTTGGGATGGGAGGGCTGCTCCTCGAGCTTGTGGCGGAGCTGGGTCATGTAGACCCGGAGGTAGAGGGGCTGGGCGCCCGCCGCGCCACCCCAGACTTCCTGGAGCAGCTGCCGGTGGGTGACGACCTTCCCGGCATGGCGGATGAGGGTCGTGAACAGGCTGTATTCCAGGGGCGTGAGGTGCACCTCTTTGCCTTCCACGTGCACCAGCCGCTTGGCCAGGTCCACCCGCCAGCGGTCCAGGACGAAGACGGGTTCCTCCTCGGGCTGGGGTCCCGCATGGCGCAGGGCCACGCGGATGCGCGCCAGCAGCTCCCGGGTGCCGAAGGGCTTGGTGAGGTAGTCGTGGGCGCCGGCATCGAGTGCGCCCACCTTGTCACTTTCCTGGCCCCGGGCTGAGATGACGATGACGGACAGGGCGCTCCATTCCCGCAGGCGGCTCACCACCTTGAGGCCATCCATGTCCGGCAGGCCCAGGTCCAGCAGCATCACATCGGGCTTGTGCTGGGCCGCCATGACCAGGCCCTCCGCGCCCGTAGCGGCCTCCAGGTAGCGGTAGCCCGCACCCTCCAGGGCCACGCGGAGGAACCGGCGCATCTGCGGCTCGTCCTCCACCAGCAGGATGAGCGGTGCGTCGCTCACAACCCTTCCTTCGGCATGGGCGGAGGCGTCCCCAGGGGCAGGGACACCAGGAACTGGGCGCCCCCCTTGGGATGGTTGACGGCCTGGATGCGCCCCCCGTGGGCGGTGACGATGCCTCGGCAGATGGCCAGACCCAGGCCGGCGCCCGGACGGCTGGAGGCCGCCTGACCCCGGACCAGCTTTTCAAAGATGCGCTCCTCCTCACCCGGGGCGATGCCCGGGCCCTGGTCCGTGATGGAGAGGGTGAAGGACTTTCCGGCGGCCCAGGCCTTGATCTCCACGGGGGACCCGGGCGGCGAGTACTTCAGCGCGTTGTCCAGCAGGTTCAGGATCACCTGCTCCATGAGCACGGCGTCCAGGGCCACCAGCGGCAGATCCTCCGCCAGGGTCACGTGGACGCGCTGGACCTCGGCGCCCAGCTCCCGGCGGTTGAGGGCCGCGCCCAGCACTTCCTCGACCGGCAGCCACTCCGTCTGCAATTGCAGGGAGCCCGACTCCAGCCGGGTGATGTCGAGGAGGTTGCTCACCAGCCGGTGCAGGCGCTGCGCTTCCTCCTGGGCGGACTGGAGCAGCTCCCGGCGGGCGGGTTCGGGGAGGTCCGGCGTCTCGAGCGCGGTGCTCACGGCGCCGGTGATGACCCCCAGCGGGGTGCGAAGGTCGTGGGATACGGAGCTCAGCAGGGCGTTCCGCAGCCGCTCCTCGTCCGCCTGCCGCCGATTGTGGACGCTCTGTTCCGCCAGCAGGGCCCGCTCCAGGGCGAGGGCGGTCTGGGTGGCGAAGGCCTCGAGCAACTGGCGCTGGTCGGGCTCGGCCCAGCGTGGCGCCCCTTCCGGCAGTACTCCCATCACGCCGATGGCCCCGGCCGTGCCGTTCAGTGGCAGATACGTGGCCCGGGCGCCGGGCAGGGTGAGGGTGCCCAGCCCCGCCGGTTCCGCATGATCAAAGACCCACTGGGCCACGCCCAGCTCCTGTTCATTGAGGGGGAAGGCCATGGGAAGGTCCGGGGGCTGCAGTCGCTGGTGCTCGTCGGGCTGGAGGACCACCGCCTGGCTCTGGAACTGCGTGGCCACGTTCTGGATCGCCGAGGTCACCAGGGCCGTAGAGCCCGTGCTGCGGGCCAGCTCCTGGCCCAGGTGGTAGAGGGCGTGGGTGCGCCCTTCCCTGAGGCGGGCCAGCCGCGCCTGGGCCTTGATCCGCTCGGTGAGATTGCCGATGACTAGGCCGACCAGGAGCATGACTGCAAAGGTTCCCACATGGCGGAGATCGGTGACGGCGAAGGAGAAGCGCGGGGGGATGAAAAAGAAATCGAGGGCCAGGACGCTGAGGATGGACGCCAGGAGCGAGGGCCCCCGGCCCACCCGTGTGGCCACGACCAGGATGCCCAGCAGGTAGACCATGACGATCTCGGCCAGCTCGGCATGCTTGAAGATGAGGATGGAGAGGAAACTGGCCAGGGCCACCACCATGGCGGCAAGCAGGTAGTTGTGCACTGGGCTTGTGATGGGCCGGCGGATGAGGGGTGTCGCAGGTTCTCTGCCGGCCTCGCCACTGATGGCAAAGATGTCGATGTCGCCACTGTGGCGGATGAGTTCATCCACGGTGGAGCCCATCACCAGCTCCATCCAGCGGGGCCGGGAAGGCTTGCCCACGACGATCTTGGTGATGTTGCGCTCCTGGGCGAAGGTGAGGATGTCCTCCTGGAGGCTGCCACCCCCTTCGATGACCGCCGTCTCGCCCCCGAGCTTTTCGGCGAGGCGGAGGTTGGTTTCGATCCGGGCGCGGTCCTCTTCCTTGAACTTGAGGTGATGGCGGGATTCCACGTAGAGGGCCATCCACGGGGCGCCCAGGGCTCCGGCCATGCGTCGCGTGCCGCGGATGAGCCGTTCGGAAAGCTCCCCGGGACCCACACAGACCAGCAGGCGATCTCCCGCCGCCCAGGTCTTGTGGATCCCTTCGGTGGCCATGTAGCGGCGCATCTGGGCGTCGACGTTCTCGGCGGTGACGCGCAGGGCCAGCTCCCGCAGGGCCAGGAGGTTGCCCTTGCGGAAGAAGTGGTCCCTGGCCGCCATGGCCTGCTCCGGAAGGTAGACCTTGCCTTCCTTGAGGCGCACCAGCAGGTCGTCCGGTGGCAGGTCCACCAGCTCGATCTCGTCGGCCCGCTGCATCACCGTATCCGGGACGTTCTCCCGCACGATCACGCCGGTGATCTGAGCCACCACGTCCTTGAGGCTTTCCAGGTGCTGCACGTTCATGGTGGTGTGGACGTCGATGCCCGCGTCCAGCAGGTCCATCACGTCCTGCCAGCGCTTGTCGTGGCGGGAGCCCCTCACGTTGGTGTGGGCCAGCTCGTCCATCAGGATGAGGCTGGGGCGGCGACTCAGGGCCCCGTCCAGATCGAACTCAGGGATGAACTGCCCGGAGTAGGCCAGCTCCTTCCGGGGCAGGATCTCCAGACCTTCGAGCAGGGCGGCCGTGTCGCCGCGGCCATGGGTCTCGACCACGCCCACGACCAGATCCTGGCCCTCCTTCTTCCGCTGCTGGGCTTCGGAGAGCATGGCGTAGGTCTTCCCCACACCCGGCGCAGCCCCGAAGAAGACCTTCAGCTTCGCCTGGCCGGCACGGACCTCCTGCTCCTGCACGCGCCGGAGGAGTTCATCTGGGTTGGGGCGGCGAGCGTTCACCCGTCTAGGCTAGCGCAGGTCTTCGAGGGCGAGGTTCAACTTCAGCACGTTCACCCGGGCCTCGCCGAACAAACCGAGCTGGGGGGCTTCGATGTGGGCCGCGACCAGGTCCCGGACCTTGGCCTCGTCCAGGCCCCTCGCCTTGGCCACCCGGTGGGCCTGGTAGGCAGCGGAGGCGGGGCTGATGTGGGGATCCAGGCCGCTGGCGGAGGTGGTGACGAGATCCACGGGCACGGGCCCCTTCGTGTCCGGATCCAAGGCGTGCAGGGCGGCGATGCGGTCCTGCACGGCTTTGAGGAGATCCGGATTGCTGGTGGCGAGGTTGGAACCTCCGCTGTTGGCCGCGTTGTAGGGCAGGGGCTTGCTGTCGGCGTCGACGGTGGCGGAGGGACGGCCCCAGAAGTCGCTGGGCGAGGTGAAGGACTGGCCGATCCAGTCGGAGCCGATCACCTTGCCGTCCTTGTGGACAAGGCTCCCCCCGGCCTGACGGGGAAAGAGGACCTTGGCCAGGCCCGTGATGAGGAACGGGTAGGCCAGGCCCGTGATGACAGAGAGGGCAAGGAAAGAGACGATGGCGGGGCGGAGTTGCAGGTTCATGAGTTCTCCTATGCAGCCAGATGCAGCGCGACGAGCAGCCAGTCGATGAGCTTGATGCCGATGAAGGGCACCACCAGACCGCCGGCCCCGTAGATCACCAGGTTCCGCTGCAGCAGCTGGGCGGCCCCCACGGGCCGGTACTTCACGCCGCGCAGGGCCAGGGGGATGAGGACCACGATGACCAGGGCGTTGAAGATCACCGCCGACAGGATGGCGCTCTCGGGGCTGTGGAGGCCCATGATGTTCAGAGCGCCCAGAGCCGGATAGGTAGCCACGAAGGCTGCGGGCAGAATGGCGAAGTACTTGGCCACGTCGTTGGCGATGCTGAAGGTGGTGAGCGAGCCCCGGGTCATGAGCATCTGCTTGCCGATCTCCACGATCTCGATGAGCTTGGTGGGATTGGAATCCAGGTCCACCATGTTGCCGGCTTCCTTCGCCGCCTGTGTGCCGCTGTTCATGGCCACCGCCACGTCCGCCTGGGCCAGGGCCGGGGCGTCGTTGGTGCCGTCCCCGGTCATGGCCAC
>CAISFO010000067.1 GCA_903884655.1 uncultured Holophagaceae bacterium
CACCGCTGTCATTTTGGGGGCAAGAATGGGGGCAACCGTTACAAGATGGTTTTTTATCTTATTCAATAAAAATAACTTGTACATACAATTCGATGGCCACCACCTCCACCACTTCGAGATCCAGCAACATCCGAAATCATCAACCGGCACTTCAATCTGGCCGGCTTACTGCCACGCCTACTACACGCCGCCGCCAGAACCTCGCCCATGCTGTGGCGTGAAGCGATTAGTGTCGCAAACGACGTTAATCGCTTCCAAACACGCGGCGACATTAAACGCTTCCTACAGCCGACCTTGACGGCTTGCCCATCGGCCAAAATCGCCTAACGCGCTTCCGTAACTTAATGAAGATCCCACGACTTGGGATGAAGGCCGGATGACCTCCGGCCTTTCTTGCGTCAGGGCATCATGCCGCCTTTGTCCTAGTCCTGCGTTCCCGGATGGGAACGGGGGTACCCAAAGGGGTGACGGAACGCCTGGTCGGGCGGCGTCGGCGTGACCGGCCTCCTTGCCCTTCCTCACTGAAGATCCGAAGGATGACTCGACTGTCTTAGACCTCATTTGTGGGTTGTTTGCTGAGGCAACCAGAGGGCTGTCCGGGGCCTGGGTACGCCCTTCGTACACCGTTCGGGGGGTTCAAATCTACCGTTCGGGTGAAAAGTGGGCACCGGCCGGCCTCGACGGAAAGATCCATCAAGGCGGCAAACGCCATTCATCGAAAAGGAGAACCACACATGAACAGCAACCAGACGAAGCCTATGAAGCCTGGACGCCTGATCGACGGGTGCAAGTTCAAGGAAGTTGGCGACGCGGAGCGGGTTGCAATCGGGAGGCTCAAGGATGCCTTGAATGGCCTTCCTGACGGCCTGTCGATCACCATCGCGGAACTGAATGGCGAGAACCATCTTGTGGTTTGGTCACGGCGCACCCCAGCAGACCTTCCTGGTTCAGTCCATGCCACGGTCGGGGTGATCCCCATCCGGATCCCCTAGCTTCGGGAGATGTAGTGAAAATCGTGGTCCGAAAGAACGAGGACCCAACTCTATGGGTGTTCGGGCTGACATCGCTGATCTTCCCTGGCACGGGGGAGAGAACGTGGTCGCTCCATTTTTGGAAACACGCCCTCGTTCTATTCCCGATGCAGTAGATGTCCAGCTCAAACTCATGGGAGGTCCCCTCATGACACAGGAAGAAGCCAAGGCCGGGTTCCTGGCGGATCTGCAGGCGGTCCTCAACAAGTGGGAAGCCGAACTGGAAGGCACCTATGACGGTGACATCCAGGTCACGGTGTTCTCGCCGTTCAGTCACGCGGTTTGGGACGAAGCCAAGCCTTACACCCCATTCACCGAATCGCGCTTCTATGCGCAACCGTAGGAGGACACGACATGAACAAACAGCACTGGGTCATCACGGTCGGCGGCGGATACGGGGGGTTCCTGTTCCATGGCACCCGTGAAGAAGCGGAAGAGATGCGGCGCCACAAGGCGCGGTGGGAACAGGCCATTGCGCACATGCGCCGCGCAACGCCTTCGGAAGTCCAAGCCAACGCCGTGGACCACGGCCTCCCGAAGAGGGAATTCCTTCAGCCTGGGGATGTCTGGCAATCGCCTCGCGGTTCCCTCTACCGGGTGGTTGGACCCCACGGAGGGACAGATCAGGTGGTTCTCCGCAAGGGGCCTGATGGTTCAGGTCGGAAGCAATTCCGGTCCCGGGACAACGTGCTGGGATGGACCCTTCAGGTGGCCAACTAATCACCCCATGCCCAAGGGAGGCTTCATGTTCCGAAATATTGGATTGATAGCGTGTGGTTCTGGAATCTTGGCCATTGCCAAAATATCTCCCGTGACCTGGTGGTCGAAGGTGGTGGCGTTCTGCGGCGTTGGCCTCCTGACTATCGGTGTTTTCATGGCCGTAGCCGGCTTCATTCACCTTGTTCTTCACCGCTCTCCAGAACCTAGCCAGTTCTGCTCCGCAGAAGTAGGCCAGTCATGAAACAGGGACTGAGCAACCGAAATTGCAGTCCTCGATCCAGAGCAGCACGCGGAGCGCAGGCCGTAGGCCGGAGCGCTGGGTGCTGCTCTGGATCGGCCGATTCTCGCGGCTGGGGGTTCAGCCCTGGGGATCGCGCAGGGAGACGCCGTTGATCCGGACCGTCTTGCAGCGGTGCCGCAGGCGGCTCAGCAGTGCCTCCACCAGCCCTGGGTTGCCGAGGAAGTTCTGCCACTCCGGGAAGTCCAGGTTGGTGGTGATGATCGTTGGCAGGCGGTTGTAGCGCTCCTCCATCAGCTTGAAAAAGATGTTGGTTTGCTCTGGCCTGATATTCAAATATCCCAGCTCGTCGATCAGCAATACGGGAATCCGGGACAGGTGGTCGAGCAGCTTGCGGGATGAGCGATCCGCCAGGGAGGCATACATCTCATCGAACAGGTCTTGGGCGCGGATGAACAACCCCCGGTGGCCGTTCTGGAGGGCCTTGAGCAGGATCCCCGAGGCTAGCCCGGTCTTCCCAACGCCGGTCGGGCCGATGAACACGAGGTTCTCGGCCTTGGCGATGAAGTCCAACTCACCGAAGGAACGGATCTGGCGCTGGTTGACCTCGGGCTGCTTTTTGTAAGGGAAACTCTCCAGGGTCCAACTCTCTGGTAGCCGCGCCTGGCGGATCCTATAGGCCAACGCTGATTCCTGACGGTTGTGCCACTGCGCCCGGAGCAGCCGGGCCAGGAATTCCTCGTAGGAAGGCTGTTCCTTGGCCGCCTCCCCAAGTTCCTGGTCCAGGATCTCGGCCATCCGGCCCAGGCGCAGGTTCTTGAGCAACTGCTCGAGATCATCCTTCATGGGTGTCCTCCTCGGGGTCATGGCCGGGGTCGCCGACGGCAGTCCCCAGCACGAAGTAGTCCTTGGCGATATGCCTGAGCACCATCCGGTCGAGTCGGTCCAGGTCGAACAGCCCATACTCCTGGGCGGTCTGGATCGCTGCCAGCAGCGGGGCTCGCGGGTAATCCCGGACCATGGCCATCAGCCTTCGGAGCATCCGCAGGGTTCGACCCGGATGACGAGTTCGGAAGGCTGCCACGTAGTCGCCGAGGGCTGGCTCGGTCAGCAGCAGTTCCTCCTCCTCTGGCAAGGTGGCTCTCCTCGAGCGACCTTGGCCCCGCGGTGGCCGGTGCTCTGGCGACGTTACCCGCTGGCTGAGCGACTCCATCACCTTGGCGTGGGTGGCTACCTCCCTGTGGGCATCAAAGACCTCGATCCGATCCTTGGTTTCCCGGATTTCCAGCCGTCTCCCGATGAGGGCGTAGGGCACGGAATAGCGGTTCCCACCCACGCTGACGAACCCTTCCACGTCCGCTATCCGGTGGTGGAGTTGATAGACGGTGGGGACCCAGATCGGCAGCGGCTTGAGGTGGACCCGTTCCTTGAGGAACAGTTCCCTGGGGCTGGCCTGCAGGCTCCGTTTGCGGGTGGCGTTCACCTTCTCGCACCAGGCCCGGGCCTGCTGGTTCAGATCTGCGAAATCCCGGAATTCCCGGCCGACCAGGAAGTTGTTCTCGATGTGGTCGAAGGGCCGTTCCACCCGGGCGCTGCGGTTGGCATCCCCGATCCGATGAGCCCTGAACTGGAACCCGAACCGCTCGCCGAAGGCCACCATCTCAGGCACGGCGATCATGTTGGCCCCGGTGCCCTGCTGGACCACGACGTGGGTGTTGTCGATCATGCAGCGCCCGCAGGCGCCACCAAAGAACTCCAGGGCCTCGGTGAGGAACACCTTGGCCCAGAACCGATTGAAGGTCGGGTAGTACTGGTGGAACAGCATTCGGCTGTGGCAGAGCACGAGACTGGCGTCCTGGAGCAGGAGCACCTTGTCGTTGATCCGTACCCGGTGCGGGGAGGTGTCGTGCTGCATCTCCTCACCGGGTTCGAAGTGATATTGCCCAGCTGGCTTGGGAGGCTCGAAACCGATCCCATGGCGACGGCAGAACCCGGTCAGGGCCTGGTAGGACAACACCGCACCGCGGTCCAGCAGCTTCTCGTGGACTCGGACCAGGTTCCCTTTGCATGCCGGGAGCAACTCCAGGATCTCCTCCCGATGGACCTCTGCCTTTTCCGGACGCAGGAATTCTGGAACCGCAGGGCTGCCCGCAGCCAGCACGCGGTTCACCGTATTCCTGGAAACCCCAACGGCCCGGGCGATGGCGCGGATCGAATGCCTCTGCTGGTGGAGCACCAGGATCGCGCTCCGGATTGACTGGTCAAGCATTGGGCAGGTCCCTTTCGCTTCGCTGGAACAGGGCCTGGCAATCCAGGATGGTCTGGCGCAGGGCTGCGCTGGCTTCCTCGACTTCGGCGGGTGAGCGGTGCAGGAGGATGGCACCGTGGCGTAGGTGCAACCGAGCCCGACGCGCGATGGCAGACAGGGTTCCCATGTCCTCCAGCCAGAGATGGAACGGACCACGTAGCTGCTCCGGCGCCTCCACCGCCCGCAGGCTGCGGAGAAAGAGCACCGGATCGGCCAGCAGGCGCTCTCGGGCCTCGGCCTTGCCCTGCTCCCACCCGGCCTTCAGGGTCACCGCCTCGCGGGTGGTGAACGTTGCTTTCACCAGGGCGTTGCAGAGCCGTAGGCAATCCCGGCGGTTGGCGCGCGCCAACGGCACCAGAACCTTCATCGCGGTGTGGGCGGAGAGTCGGCCAAAGAACACATGCTCCTGCACCTCGGTGGGCAGTTCCTGGACCAGGGCCAGCCGGCGGGACACCCAGCTCGCGGTCCGGTCGAAGCGCCGGGCCAGTTCCTCAGGGGGAATCCGAAACCGGTCCCGCAATTCGCAGAGGAACCACGCTTGCTCCAGGGGGCCATCCGGCTCCGAGGTGCGCATCATCCGCTCCAGCAGCAGGGCATCGGCCTCCTCCAGGTCCCAGAGCGTGGCCTGGAGCGTGTCCCGCTTCAACCGCCGCAGCGCCCGGAACCTCTTGTAACCATCCAGAAGGACATAGCGATCCTGGCCCAGGGCCAGCACCACCACAGGGACCTTCTGGCCGTTGTCCGCCAGGGCCGAAAGGAGTTGCCGCTCTGCCTCGGGGTTGTGCCTGCGCAAATGCTCGTAGCGGAGATCGAGCTGGTGGAACTCCAATTCCATGGCAACACCCGGCAGGTTGACCCGAGATCCACGGCAGCGCATGTGCTGGCGGGGGGGGCGGGAACAGCCTATGGATGACCGGGGTTGGAACCTATCGCGTCTCGCGCCGGGTCAATGAGGACTTTCTTATAAATCAATTGTTTCCAAATAGCTGGAACGGTATCGCGTCTCGCACCACTTGGAGGAGGACTTTCGCGCTACCTCCCCATATTCATTGCTTTAGGCGGGTATCGCGTCTCGCGCCACCTGGAGGAGGACTTTACCCGTTTCCTCAACCAACACCGCCACCTTCAACCCGACCTCGTCCTTGGCGGTAGCCCAATCGATCAGGTTCAGGGGGTCAGGTTGTCGGCCCCGCTGCTCCGGGGGGTCGTCCTTCACCAACCTGGTCACCAACCGGGTGTGCTGGTCGTAGCCGGGATTCCTGTCATGCCATTTGGCACAGGCCCGCCGGTGCCATTCCTTCTTGCAGGCTGGCAGGCCACAGGTGTGCTGGCGCTCCCCCTGTCTGGCGTTGGGATGGAACCATTTCCCGCACACCCCGCAAGGCCGGTTCCGCGCCATGGCTGGCCTCCTGGATATCCAAGCCTGCCCGATGGCCTGCCGCTAAACCTAGCAGGGCCAGGGTGGCCGATTCTGGAGAGCACAGCCTTAGTTGTCGGAAACCGGAGAAACCAGCAGCAGGTGGCCTACTTTTGGAGAGCAGACCCCTGGCGATTCTGAAGAGCGTTGAAGTGGCGGCAACCCTCGTTCAACGGATTGGTGGTCCAGGAGGGTGAGTGGGTTGATCGGTTAACAGCCTTGACCACCCAGGTAGGTCTTGGTGAACTAACTCTGGGATTTCTCAAGCCTTTCGCATCGACTCGAGGTCTGGTGGCGAAGTCTCCCAAGTGGTGTCCAGTTTGCCTGGAAGAAGAAGCCGTCCACGGCACCCCCTTCTCCCAACTTCTATGGTTCTTCGAAGTGGTTACCTGCTGCCCTAAGCACAAAGTCAATCTTGTTTCTAGTTGCGGCTGTTCAAAGACTGAGCGGATGCCTCCAGGCCGGGTAAAGTGCCTACCGCATGTCTGTCCCAGGTGTGCAGGGGACCTTGGTCGCATGGATCACCCCAAGGCAACCAGAGCATCGTCGAAGAATCTATTACACGCCAGTATGGTCGCTGACCTTCTGGTCAGTGAGTTGGCCAACCAGCCAATCACCAAAGAGACAATGCTCGCGGATTTCCTACAGGAATCGGTTCTGATGCTCATGGAAGGGCGAGCATCCAAACTTGCATCCAATATGGGGGTGACCAAGTCCTCCCTCTCCGAGTGGATGACCGGGAAGCATCGGCCCGAGTTCGCCCGGATTCTTCAGATCGCCGAACTCCACGGCTGTTCTCTCGAGGATGTCCTCTCAGGCCGAAGCGAGAATGCAAAATTAACCTCAATGGCTCAGGGGGAGCAGGCGCGCGCCATGCTCCCACGCCGGAATCGGGGCGACATTGACTGGAAACAGGTGGTCGCGACCTTGAAGGCGGAGTTCACGGAGGTCACCCCGATGGCATTATCCGAGGTGGCCTCCAGGATCGGGATTGATGTAGACACCCTGCGGAATCGGGAACCAGAACTGTGCAGGGCCATATCGAAGCGCTGGCAATCCTGGCGGAAGTCCTCGACCCACAGTAGGGACGTGGCCTATGCCCAGCAGGTCCGGATGCATGCCCAGCGGATGGCCACCCAGGGCACTCGGCCCACTTGGCAGCGCCTGCTTGAGGACGGATTACCCGCCATTCTGATCTGGCAGTGGCGCACATTCGTCCAAAAGATCTGCGACGAGGTCTGGGAAGAAACCGAAACCTCACAGCGGAGCGTCGGAGTTCTGTTCACCCATGGTGAGGCTCGTTGGGTACAAGGGGGTTTTGACCCTCTCCCGGAAATCTAGTCCAAGGATTCCGGGTGTTGGGTCATCCGCCAGCGAGCTCTAAGGTTGACGTTCTCCCCGAAAATGAATCCAAGCATTTCGGGAGTTGGGTCAGTTCAGGGCTGCCTTCCTCAGGCCAGCTTGAACCGGGCCGTGAGGCCTCGTAGTTGCTGGGCCGTCTGAGCCAAATCCCCGATGGTGCGGGTGGTCTCATGGAGGCTAGAGGCCAGCTGGGTGGTGGCCGAGGCACTGCGCTCCGTCAATTGTCTCGAGGTGCCCACGGCCTGAACGACCTCCTTGGTACCCCGGGCCTGTTCCTCGGTGGCACAGATGATGGTCCCAACCCTTCCCGCGCTGTCCAGGATTGCGGATTCCAGGGCCTGGAGGGCCCGGTTCACAGCGCCCACGGCCGAGGTGCCCATGGCCACCCGATCCGTGCTCTCCTGGATCAGCATATTGATTTCCTTGGCAGCCGCTGCTGACCGCTCCGCCAGCTTGCGGATTTCCTCGGCCACCACCGCGAAGCCCCTACCATGGCTGCCGGCCTTAGCCGCCTCGATGGCCGCGTTGAGTGACAGCAGGTTGGTTTGGCGGGCGATGTCCGCGATGACCGTGGTGATGCGCCCGACCTTTCCCGAGCTTTCCTCGATGGCGGTCATGGCCAGCTGGGACGACTCGGCTTCCGAAAGCCCCTGGGCGCTGATGGCAAGAGCACCATCCGAGACCTGGCCCACGCCTGCGGCCTGGGCCTTCACTTCGCTCACGGAGCGGCCGACCTCGGCCAGGGAGCGGGTGGACTGCTCCATGGCGACCCGCTGCGCTTCCATGTCCTGGTTGATCTGTTGGGTGGTGGTGTTGAGCTGTTCCGCCGTGGCGGACAATTCCGTGGCCCCCGAAGCCGTGCGTTCACTGATGCCCGCGATGATCTGCATGTCCCCGTGGAGTTTGTGGATCACCTCTCCCAGGTTGCGGGAGATGATGCCCAGTTCATCCAGCCCCTCCGTCGGGGGAATGCAGGTCAGGTCCCCCTTGGCCAGGGCTGCCATGGCCCTGTCGATGCCCTGAACGGAGCGGTCCACTCGACGACCGATAGCTCCGCTGATCGCCATGCCCAGGCCGATGGCCCCCAGGACGATGGTCCCCATCAGAATCTCCAGGCGGCCCCTGATGGCCTTGGCGTGGAGGGATTCTTCGCTGGATTGTTTCTGAAGGGTCAGGAACAGGGCCCCCAATTCATTGCGGGAGGTGGCGATGTCGGCCTTTCCAAGTTCGAAGAGACCCTTAAGATCGGCGCCATTCCGATCCCCTGCAGCCATGGACTGGGAGG
>CAISFO010000068.1 GCA_903884655.1 uncultured Holophagaceae bacterium
AGGCCATCGGCTCCGCCTCGGCCCCCTTAAATGCACATATCTAATTGTCGCTGGTGCACATTCCTAATTGACGTCGCGGACGATAGGGACTAATTCCGGCCCTTTGGATTGGAAACTGCACCGCCCCCCATTTTCCTGGACCACCAGGAGGGGTAATTCATGGAACAGAGATGCGCAGGACGTGAGCCGCTGCGGAGCAGTCGGCGGCGAGGAGAATTTGAGCGGGTTCCCCAGGCAACCTTGCTGCTGCTGATGGCGGCCATCAGCGGGCCGTGTGGAGAACGCGAAGCGGTCTCCAGCCAGGGGCCGAGAGGGTGGAAAGCCGGTGGGCAGGCCCGCAGGGCCGGTGCGCCCTGGGGCCCCGTGGAAAGGGTGTGGGCAGGCGGGGAGGGGGCGGAACGCCCCCGACCGACGCCGGTGCGCGGAGCGCAGTCCACACGCTTTCCATGGGAACGGGCGCAGTCCACGGGGTTTCCACCGCCGAGCACGGGCCGCGGCGGCCAGTTCGGGCCCATCCCGCAAGGATGCTTCGATGAAACCATTCGCCCTTGCGCCAAAATGGCTGCAGGAGGTGGCCGTGGCTGACATCCAGCGCTGGAGCCGCAAGAAGAAAATGGAGGTCGTCCTGAGGCTGCTGCAAGGCGAGCCGCTGGACACGGTTTCCCGCGATACCGGCGTGGAGATGAGCCGCCTGGAGGCCTGGCGCACCAAGGCCATCACCGGCATGGAACTGGGGCTCAAGGAGCGTGAGGGGGACCCCCTCCTGGCCGAGCTGGACGCCGCAAAGCGCCACATCGGCGAACTAACCATGGAGGTCGAGCTGCTCCGGGAAAAGGGCAAGCGGAGCGGGGCTTTTTGGCCGGGGAGGTCGAGGAAATGAGCGCGACGATCTCCCCGGCGACGGGCCAGCGCTATGGGATTCGGAGGGTCTGCCTGGCCTGGGGCGTGCCCCGCTCCAGTGTCTATTTCCGCCGCCTCCCCAAGGTCCAGGGTGCGCGTCGGGGCCCCAAGCCGGCCGTACCCGACGCCGAGGTGCTGGAACACATCCAGGCAGACCTGGCGGCCAGCCCCTTCATCGAGGAAGGACACCGCAAGGTCTGGGCGAGGCTCCGCTACAGCCAAAAGATCTGCGTGGGTCGCCACCGGATTCTCCGGATCATGCGGGAGAACAGGCTCCTGTCGCCGCACCGGGCGTTCCAGGGCGAGGACAAGCTTCACGATGGTCGCATCACCACGGACAAGCCCAACGAGATGTGGGGGACTGATGGCACCAAGGTCATGGTCGTGAAAGAGGGCCTGGTCTGGATCTTTGCCGCCATCGAACACTGGAATGCCGAGGTTGTGGGCTGGCATGTCACCAAGAACGGCGACCGGTTCAACGCCCTGGAGCCCGTCCGCATGGGGCTGAAAAAGCACTATGGCCGGGTGGCCGCCGGCATCGCGGCGGGCTTGGCGGTTCGGCACGACCATGGTTGCCAATACACCTCCGGGCACTTCAAGAAGGAACTGGATCTGTGGGGCATCCGCCAGAGCCTGGGCTATGTACGGGAGCCCGAGACGGACGGAGTTGCGGAGCGCTTTTTCAAGACGCTCAAGCAGCAAGTCATCACCGGTCGGATCTACCAGACCCTGGAAGACCTCAGGAAGGCCGTGGCCACCTTCGTGGGGCACTACAACCGAGAGTGGCGCCTGGAAAAGCTTCGCTGGCGGTCGCCGGACGAGGCCAGAACCGAGTGGCTCGCCAAGGTCGCTGCCTGATGCTAAATTCATGTCCAATCAACCGGGGCCGGTACAC
>CAISFO010000069.1 GCA_903884655.1 uncultured Holophagaceae bacterium
AACCTCGCGTGCGTCCAACACCTCGGCCCCCAGTTGTCTGGGGTCCAGCGTCCTCCACTCCCTATCCACGTCGCCTCCTCGGCGACTCAGGGGGTCAATAGTTCTGTCGCCAGGGGGTCAGTTTTGGCTGTCGCCCGATAGGTCCCACGACGGAATCCACGGCGGCGGTATGCGGGAAGACTCCTGACCGGGATCCTCCGAAACCTAGCCAGGCCGGTTCCTCCGAGGCACCCACAGACCAGGACCAGGAACCACAGCAACCGAGGGAGCAGCAGCCAAAGGAAAAGGCCCCCGGACATGGGCGGAATGGCGCCAGGAACTACCCCGGCGCTGATCGTGTGAAGGTGACGCTGGCGGGAATGGAGGGCGGGGCCCCCTGCCCGGAATGCCCCAACGGCAGGGTCTACCTCCAGAGCGAGCCCGCCACCCTGGTGCGCGTGAAGGGTGTGGCCCCGTTCGCAGCGACGGTCTACGAACTGGAACGCTGGCGCTGCAACCTGTGCGGGGAGGTGTTCACGGCCCCGGCACCGGATGGCGTGGGCTCGGACAAGTACGACGAGGCCGTGGCCGCCATGCTCGGAATGCTCAGGTATGGTTCGGGGCTCCCCATGCACCGGATCGAAAAGCTCCAGCAGGGTTTTCGGATCCCTTTGCCGATCTCGACCCAGTGGGAAATCCTGCTGGAGGCCGCTGGACTCCTGCTGCCCGCCCACGAGGAACTGGCCAGACAGGCCGCCCAGGGCGAGGTCATTCACAACGACGACACCACTATGCGGATCCTAGGCGGGACCACGAATCGGAAGGAAGGCCGCAAGGGCACCTACACCACCGCCATTCTCTCCAACCATGGAGAGCACCGCATCGCCCTCTACATCACGGGCCACAACCATGCGGGCGAGAACCTGGAAGCGGTCCTTCGGCACCGCGCAGAGGGCCTCGATGCTCCGGTCCAGATGTGCGATGCGCTTGCTGCCAACAGCGTGGGCGAGGCGGGTGAACTGAACACCATCCTGGCCTACTGCCTGGCCCACGCCCGGCGGCGGTTCGTAGAGGTGGAGGAACGGTTCCCGGTGGAGGTCCAGCACCTTTTGGAATCCCTGAAGGTGGTCTACACGAACGACGCCCAGGCCAAGCAGGAAGGCATGGACCCTCCGGCCAGGTTGGCCTTTCATCAGAGCGAGAGCGGGCCGGTGATGAAGGATCTGGAAATCTGGCTCAGGGATCAGATCGAGGAGCGGAAGGTGGAGCCCAATTCAGGGCTGGGCCAGGCCATCACCTACATGCGAAAACACTGGAAGGAACTGACGCTGTTCCTGCGGGAACCTTTGGCCCCATTGGATAACAGCGCCGCAGAAAGAGTCATCAAACGGGCCATCATTCACCGGAAGAATTCCCTGTTCTATAAGACCGAGACCGGCGCCCGAACTGGGGATGCTTTCATGAGCCTCATCCACACGGCGGAGTTGAATGGCGCTCAGCCCTTTGACTACCTGGTTGCCCTTCAGCGGAACCATGCCCTGGTGAAGGAGAACCCGGAGGAATGGATGCCCTGGAGCTACCTGGACACCCTGGCAGGGCTAGTGCTGGCGGCATAAGTCCCAGATGTGGACCCGTTGTGACGGACCTGTCGGTCATGGGCAGAATCATCCCTGTGCGCCGAAAGGACACAGTTCAATACATTTTCGAATGAAGGATGTGGATGTATCTCGGATCAAACGCTTCTGGATCTCGGTCCTGTGGCGGCACGCCATTTCCAGTCTTCCAGAGCATGAGGATGTGGCACTAGCGAGCGATGATTTGGAGGCAATGCGCCAAATCATTCTTAACGGCGAGTGCGGGGCATCCGAAGACTTCAGTGTCGTGCTTCTCTACTTCGGCAGCCCTCAGGTCATCGTTGGGATGTCTCCATCAACGTTTGGTGACGGCTGGTTCGAGACCTTTATTTGAGGGTGGCATGTCTTCATCAAGGGGCATAAGGGACGGGATCAGGAACCTTTCAGGCCCTTGTACCTGGAACCCGAAGTAGATCCACTCGTGATTGTGCAGGACATGGATGAGACCCCTCGGTTTCTGGACTTGATTGCTGAATTCGTCTTCAAAGACAAAGCCACAGCCAACCGTGCCCATGCGGATTACCGCTGGCGGATTACCGGTGGCAGAACATCGCGAAGGACCGCCGATGAATAGAATCAGGCTGTAACTTGGACAGGGGAAGAGCCTCCCCACCTTTTCCAGATGGCGAGGCTCCTAGGGGCTTGAGCCTGCGTGTTAACGGGCAACCCGTCGCAGATAGATGTAGCCCTCGGAATCTCGACCGGCTTCGCGCTCCATCCGGTCGAGGTGGCCAAGATCGGCCTCTCCCTTGTCGGTGATCAGCCCTTTCAGTTCCAGCAGCAGTGTCGAAGGGGGATCGTTTGGAGAGAGCGCGGCCAGGATCCCAGCGAGACGGCGCGTATCGAAGTCGACGGTCTCTCGCTTAGGCTTGGTCGAAGAAGGCATGGCGGCGTAGTGGGCCTGGGCCTCCTACATCGCGTCTTTGAGGGTCCAGCCCTGCTGTGAAGCATCTTCGGTGAATCCTCGGGGCAGTACCGATGCCAGGGCCTGATCCGCGTTGGGCAGAGAAACCAGAGATCCGTAATGGAGCACGGCCGAGCGAAACAGTTTCCGGGTCTTGTCCTCGGTCGCGCCGAAGCAGTGGTAGCTGCCGAGGCCTTTAGCCGGGAAGAACACCATCGGGGATTTCTTCACGAGGACCGGAGGGGTGGTGGGTTCGGACTTGGGGGTTCCGGATCCAAACAGCTTGCTCATGGGTGGTCTCCTTGGGGTGCGCAGGGCACCCCAGGACCTTCCAATGACCGAACCGGGGGAGACAACGGATTCGTGTTCCTCTGTCTGGCTTGCCCGGGGAAACGGGAAAGAATCAAAATTTCCGTTGACCTTTACGTTCGCAGCCGGGACGCGAGGCGGTGATGAGTGATGCTGGTTGCTTGGTATCTGGGTCATCGGGGAGGGTTTCTCTGCGGGCTGGGCGGGCCCTGGACCGGACCCTCTGGTAACGTTGGGGCAAAGC
The DNA here is from genome assembly GCA_903884655.1 of uncultured Holophagaceae bacterium. Taxonomy (GTDB): domain Bacteria; phylum Acidobacteriota; class Holophagae; order Holophagales; family Holophagaceae; genus Geothrix. The sequence goes on from CAISFO010000069.1 coordinate 3,071, forward strand.
CGAAGGCCAAGTGAGCCGAAAATGAGAAGGGTTCTCAGAATTTCGTAAGTTTCCGGCAGGCTTACTAGGAATTAATACTTCACGTAATTCAAGACGATGACCTCAACAAGATTCGTGGACGGTTCCTTTGCCGCCCGCCTTGGATGTGGCGAGGTCATCGATGACGGGATCCATGCGTGCCTGGCTGGGAATCGCACTGCTACCCGTGCTGGGTGGCTTGCCGCTTCGGGCGGACGATTTGGTGCGATGGGGCCTCCAACTGGGGCTGACCATTCCCGCGTCCAACGATCTGAAGGTGACGACGGGCTCCGGCCTGAACCCAGCTCTGGGGGCCTATGGCGAGTGGGGGTTCCGGGAAAACCAGGTGGTCCGAGGGCGCGCCGAACTCGGCTTCTTCGGCAAAGGCACGCAGGTGAGCGATACACCGGGGCTGCATCAGGACATGACCACCACGGTGAAGAATGCAAGCCTGGGGGCTGAGTATGTCTTCCGCCCCGAGTGGCAGCGTGGGCGCTGGTCGGTAGGTGCAGGCCTCTACCTGATCCGCTGGACCGTAGACAGCACCAATCGCCTGGTCACGCCTGTGGGCGCGTTCACGCCGTCAGGATCAACCACCTGGACGCGCCAGGGCCTGGGGGTGCTCGCGGGCTACCGGTGGACCGAGCGCGTCGAGCTCGAATTCCGGATCGTGTCCAGCCACTACGGGCAGGAGAACCAGCCGACCCGCGTGGCTTCGCTGAACCTTCTTCTGCATTTTTAGCGGAGTCCACCGCCCCGGTATTCCCTTGGACACCCATTTGGGGACAATCCCCTGAGAGGTGCTCATGAAGAAGAAGGAAGAAACCCAGCCGGTAGGGGCAGCGGAAGGAGGCCGTAGGCCGACTGGAGCTGCCCCTACCGGGCGCGGCGGGAAGGGACGGTTCAGTTCCCAGCGGAAGGCGGAGGCAGTGCTCCGGCTCCTGCGGGGCGAGGAACTCGATGCCCTCTCCCGAGAGCTCGGCGTCATGGCGGCCACCCTGGCAGGCTGGAAGGAGGCATTTCTGGCTGCAGGCCAGGCGGGTCTGAAGTCCAGGGAACCCGATGTCCGGGACGAGGAGAACGCACGCCTGAAGCAGCTTCTGGGTGACCGGGAGATGCGCCTGGAGATCCACCGGCAGGCCGCCAAGCTCCGGGGCTACGAACTGCCTTTCATCCCCGGGAAGCGGAAGTGATCCGCGAGGCTGTGGCCGCTTCCCTGGTTCGTCCCACGGCCCTCGTCTCCGTCTGCGACGAACTGCGGATTCCCCGTTCCACGGTCTACGCCCGGCGGGACGGTGGGGATTCTGTGCCGCTCCAGAAGCGCGGCCCCAAGCCCCTGGTACCCGACAGCGACTTGCTTCTCGCCATCCGCGAAGTCCTCACCGACCCGCCCTTCATGGGCGAGGGTTACCGGAAAGTCCACGCCCGCCTGCGCTACCGGGGCACCCGCGCGGATGTGGAACGCATCCGCCTCCTCATGCGGGAGCACGACCTCCAGGCGCCCGGCAAGCCTCGTCGGACCCTTGGGCCGAGGACCCACGACGGCACGATCACCACCATGGTTCCTGACGAAATGTGGGGGACGGATGCCACCGCGACCATGCTGCTCGATGGCCAGCAGGCCACGATCTTTGGCATCTACGACCACTGCACCTGCGAGTTGCTCGGCATCCATGCCGCCCTCAGGGCCGACCGATACGAGGCCATCGTGCCCCTCCACCAGGCCTGCCGGGCCAGCTTCGGCGGCGTGGGGAAGGCCATCGCAGACGGCCTCAAGCTGCGTCACGACAACGGCAGCCAGTTCATCTCCAGGGCCTTCCAGGCCGAACTGCGCTTCCTGGGCATGGACTCCAGCCCCTCCTTCGTCCGCGCCCCGGAAGGTAACGGGTGCATCGAACGCTTCTGGCGCACCCTCAAGGAGCAGCTTCTCTGGCTCCACACCTTCGCCAACATCGAGGACCTCAACCAAGCCCTCCAGGAATTCCGCGATCTCTATAACCACCAGTGGCTCATCGAACGCCACAACCACCGGCCTCCCGCACTGGTCCGTCAGGACCTCCTTGGCACCGGAGCGGCTGCGTGAATACACTCAACCATCTGTCCAAGAAATACCGGGCGGTTCA
>CAISFO010000070.1 GCA_903884655.1 uncultured Holophagaceae bacterium
CGCAGATCTCGCTGAAGCCCTTGATGCTGTCCTCGAGCTTCACGTACTTGCCGGACATGCCCGTGAACTGCTCGGCCACGAAGAAGGGCTGGCTGAGGAAGCGCTGGATCTTGCGGGCGCGGGCCACCACCAGCTTGTCGTCGTCGGACAGCTCGTCCATGCCCAGGATGGCGATGATGTCCTGCAGTTCCTTGTACTTCTGCAGGATCGCCTTGACGCGCATGGCGGTGGTGTAGTGATGGTCGCCGAGGATGCGGGGATCCAGCAGGCGGCTGGTGGAGGCCAGGGGATCCACGGCGGGGTAGATGCCCAGCGCCGCGATGTCACGGCTCAGGTTGGTGGTGGCGTCCAGGTGGGCGAAGGTGGTGGCGGGCGCGGGATCCGTGTAGTCATCCGCGGGCACGTACACGGCCTGCACGGAGGTGATGGAGCCCTTCTTGGTGGAGGTGATGCGCTCCTGCAACTCGCCCATTTCCGTGGCCAGGGTGGGCTGGTAGCCCACGGCCGAGGGCATGCGGCCCAGCAGCGCGGACACTTCGGAACCGGCCTGGGTAAAGCGGAAGATGTTGTCGATGAAAAGCAGCACATCCTTGCCTTCCACGTCACGGAAGTACTCGGCGACGGTGAGGCCGGTGAGGGCCACCCGGGCGCGGGCTCCGGGGGGCTCGGTCATCTGGCCGTAGATGAGCGCCACCTTGCTCTTCGACAGGTCGTTCTTGTCGATGACGCCGCTGTCCATCATTTCGTGCCAGAGGTCATTGCCCTCGCGGGTGCGCTCGCCGACGCCGGCGAACACCGAGTAGCCGCCGTGGCCCTTGGCGATGTTGTTGATGAGCTCCATGATCAGCACGGTCTTGCCCACGCCGGCGCCGCCGAAGAGGCCCGTCTTGCCGCCCTTCGCGTAGGGTTCCAGCAGGTCGATGACCTTGATGCCCGTCTCGAACATCTCAGAAGACGTGTTCAGGTCTTCGTACTTGGGGGCTTCCCGGTGGATGGGCAGGGTCATCTTGTGGTTCAGCGGACCGCGCTCGTCCACGGGCTCGCCCACCACGTTGATGATGCGACCCAGGGTCTCGGGCCCCACGGGCACATTGATGGGCTTGCCGGTATCGGTCACGATCTGGCCACGGACCATGCCCTCGGTGGGCTGCATGGACACGCAGCGCACGCGGTTCTCGCCCAGGTGCTGCTGCACCTCCAACGTGACCGAGGCGCTGACGCCCTGGGCATTGGTGATGTCCGTGAGCAGCGCGTTCATGATCTCGGGCAGGTGGCTGCCGAACTCGACGTCCACGGCGGGACCGACGATGGCGATCACGCGGCCTTGAAGGGTGTTTGACATGGGGAACCTCGACGAAGGGATGGGCGCGAAAGGCTGGAAGTGGGGATCAGGCGTTGGCGCCCGAGACGATCTCGATGATCTGGTTGGTGATGCTGGCCTGGCGGATCTTGTTCATGGTCAGGGTCAGTTTCGCGATCATCTCACCGGCGTTGTTGCTGGCCTTGTCCATGGCGGCCATACGGGCGCCGTGCTCGGAGGCGCTGCTCTCCAGCAGGTTGCGGAGCAGTTCCGTCTCCACGAAGCGGGGCAGCAGGGTCTCGAGGACCGAGTTGGGATCCGGCTCAAGCAGGTGGGAGACTTCCATGGAATCCCGCCCTTCGTGGCCGCGCTCCAGCTCCATGGGGAACACGCGGAACACGGTGGGTGTCTGGGACATGGGGCTGTTGAAGTAGTTGTAGATGATGTAGAGCGCGTCGATCTCGCCGGCCTGGTACTGGACGGCGGCGCCCGCGGAGATCTCGGTCACCACGCGCTGGAAGCCCGTGAGGGGGATGTTGAGGTATTCCCCGGCGGCGGTGAGCTTGTGCTTCCGCGCCCACTCGGCGGCCCGCTTGCCCACCACGTCCAGGTGGACGATCTTGGCCGGGCATTCGTGGGCGAAGGCCGTGGCGGCCTTGAGCACGTTGGCGTTGAAGCCACCGCAAAGGCCCTTGTCCGAGGCCACGAGGACCACGCGGATGTTCTTTTCCTCGCGGGGGGACAGGAAGGACTGGGCGGTGGGGCCCGGCTGGATCTCGGAATCACCCTTGATGCGACCCACGACCCGGCGGACGACTTCCATCATCTTGCTGGCGTAGGGGCGCAGGGCCACCAGGCGCTCCTGAGACTTCCGCAGCTTGACGGCGGAAATCATCTTCATCGCTTTGGTGACCTGCTGGGTGTTCTTCACCGACCGGATGCGGCGGCGAATGTCCTGGAGACCGGCCATCGGACTAGGCTCCCGCGGGCTGGTTCAGGGAGGCCACGAAGGTCTCCTTGAAGGCCACGATCTGGGCCTTGAGCTGGGCCTTGGCATCATCACTGAGGACCTTGGAGTCCCGGATGCCGCGCAGAACTTCAGGGGCGTTCACGTCCAGGAAGGCCATGAACTCGGTTTCGAAGCGGCGGACCTGGGGCACCGGCAAATCATCCACATAGCCATTGGTGGCGGTCCAGATGCTGATGACCTGCTTCTCCACGGGCATGGGGCTGTACTGGCCCTGCTTGAGGATCTCCACCAGGCGCTGGCCACGGTTCAGCTGGGCCAGGGTGGCCTTGTCCAGATCAGAGCCGAACTGGGCGAAGGCCGCCAGCTCGCGGTACTGGGCCAGGTCGAGCTTGATGGTTCCGGCCACGGATTTCATGGCCTTCACCTGGGCGGCGCCGCCCACGCGGCTCACGGAGTTGCCCACGTTCTCGGCGGGGCGGACGCCCGCGTTGAAGAGGTCGCCTTCCTGGAAGATCTGGGCGTCGGTGTTGGAGATGACGTTGGTGGGAATGTAGGAGGACACGTCTCCGGCCTGGGTCTCGATGATGGGCAGGGCGGTCATGGAACCGGCGCCGCGCTCGTCACTGAGCTTGCAGGCGCGTTCCAGCAGGCGGCTGTGCAGGTAGAACACGTCGCCCGGGTAGGCCTCGCGTCCAGGAGGACGGCGCACCAGCAGGGAGATCTCACGGTAGGCCACGGCCTGCTTGGAGAGATCGTCGTAGATGCAGAGGACATGGCCGCCGGGGTTGGTCTTGCTGCTGGGCTGGCCGTCCTTGCCGTGCCACATGAAGTACTCGCCCATGGCCGCGCCGGTCATGGGGGCCAGGAACAGCAGCGGGGCGGCTTCGGAAGCGGAAGCGGCCACCACGATGGTGTGCTTCATGGCGTCGTACTCTTCCAGGGTCTTCACCACCTGGGCGATGGTGGAGCGCTTCTGGCCGATGGCGACGTAGATGCAGATCACGCCGGTCTCGCGCTGGTTGATGATGGTGTCCACCGCCACGGCGGTCTTGCCGGTCTGGCGGTCGCCGATGATCAGTTCGCGCTGGCCGCGACCGATGGGGATCAGGCTGTCGATGGCCTTGAGGCCCGTCTGCATGGGCTCGTGCACGCTCTTGCGGTCCACGATGCCGGGGGCGATCTGCTCGATGGGGTTGGTCTGGGCGGCCTGGATGGGGCCCTTGCCGTCGATGGGATTGCCCAGGGCGTCCACCACGCGGCCGACGAAGTTGGGGCCCACGGGGACGGACATGATCTTGCCGGTGCGCTTGACGGTGTCGCCTTCCTTGATGGCGGCGGCATCGCCCAGCAGGATGATGCCGACGTTGTCCTCTTCCAGGTTGAAAGCGAGGCCCATGACGCCGTGGGGGAGTTCCAGCAGCTCACCGGACATGGCCTTCTCGAGCCCATAGGCGCGGGCGATGCCGTCACCGACGCTGATGACGGTGCCGACTTCGGCCACGTCCACCTGGGCGTCGAAGCCTTCGATCTGGCTGCGGATGATGCGGGAAATCTCTTCCGCGCGAATGTCCATGAAGTCCTCCAAAACTGCGAGTTGAAAGCGAATGAATCAGGCGGAGAGAAGCTGCGTCTTGAGCTGGCGGAGCTGACCCTGGAGCGAGGCGTCCAGGACCGTGGAGCCCACTTGGACCTTCACGCCACCCAGAAGGCTGGTGTCCTGGTGCCAGGTGAGGCGGATGGTCTTGCCAGTGCGGGTGGCCAGGGAGACCGTGAGGGCCTTCTCCTGCTCGGCACTGAGAGGCTGGGCGCTGGCCACCTTGGCTTCCACGATGCCGGCCCGCTCGTCCACCTGATCCGCGAAGGTGCGGCGGATGTCCGCCAGCAGGTTCAGGCGGCCGGCCTCGGCCACCACGCGGAAGAAGTGGCGGAGGGTCTGGCTCACCTTGGCGGCGGCGAGGATGGTCTCGAAGACCTCGGCCTTCTTGGTGGGCAGCACCAGGGGCGAGGCCACCAGGCGGGAGAGGTCGGCATTGGCGGCCACGGCCTCGGCCACGGTGTCCAGTTCCTGCTGCAGCTGGGGCACGTTGCCCTGCTTGTCGCCGATCTGGAGGAGAGCCTTGGCGTAGCGGCGGGCGGTCAGGCGGCTGCTCACTGGGCGCCTCCAATCTGCTGAATGGCGCGGTCCACGGCCCTGGCGGCCTCAGGTCCCTGCAGCTTGGCTTCGAGGCGCTTGGCGGCCCCTTCCACGGCCAGCTCGGCCACGAGGGCCCGCAGCTCCTGCTCCGCCTGGCGCTTCTGGTAGCCGATCTCGGACTGAGCCTGAGCGAGAATCAAGCCAGCCTCGGCCCTGGCGGCCTCGAGCACACGCTGTTTCTCGGCTTCGGCGTCGGTCTCTGCCTTGGAGAGGATGCCGGCCAGCTCGGTCTCGAGCCCGGCCATCTTCGCCTCCATGTCCTTCATCTGGGCCTCACTCTCAGCCTTGTCCCGCTCGGCCTGGGAGAGCAGGGTCTCCAGCTCTTCCTTGCGGGACTTGAACATGGCGGACAGGGCGCCCTTCAGCAGGAAGACAAGGCCGGCGAGGTAGATGGCGAAATTGAGCAGCTGCATCAGGAAGGCGCCCAGATTGCCGTATTCCTTGCCGAGGAACGTCATGGCCGGGCCGTGGTGGGCACCACCATGGGCAGCCTCGTGGCCAGGACCGGCTTCATGACCGGCGGCCGCATGTCCGGCTTCGGGTGCGGCATGCCCTTCGGCGGCAGGGGTCTCATGACCCGCGGCGGGTGCTTCGTGTTTTTCAGCGGCGGGTGCCGCGTGCGTGTCGTGGGCCTGGGCCGACAGCGCCAGAGGGCTGAGGGACAGCAGGGCCGCCAGGGAGAATCGCGTCAACTTCATCATGCTCAGGCCTGCTTCAAAAGGGTCTGGGCCATGGACTCGGCCAGAGCATCCACCTGGGCGAGCAGGCTCTGTTTGGCCTCGGCCTGCTGGGCCTTGAGGGATTCCACCGCCGCCTGCCGTTCGGCCTGGGCCTTGGTGCGGGCTGCATCCAGCAGGCGATTCTTCTCTTTGCCTGCTGCGTCCGCCAGCGCCTTGCGAGCCTCGAAAGCCTGGGCGCGGAGTTCCTTCAGGCGGGCCTGGTAGTCCTTCTGGCGGGATTCGAGCTTGGCTGCGGCCTGGGCCTTGGCATCGCTGCCAGCGTTGAGATCCCGGTCCCGGTCTTCCATCACCTTGGTGATGGGCTTGAAGAACACGACCCGCATGTAGAGGTAGAGCACGATGAGCAGGACGATCACGAACAGCAGGGCCGGCAGGTCAGGGCGCATGGGGTCTGGCATCTGGGCCAGGATGCGTCCGATGGGGCTCTCCCCTTCGGGTGATCGGAGCGTCACAATTGCCAGTTCCAGCAGCGCCACAGGCCATCCTCCAGACACATCCCTAGGCCAAGGCCAACGGTCTGGCCAGGGTCACACCGACACCAGCATGGATCCTCGAGAACCCCTGGCACGGAAGTCATAACACCTTACCAGAGCAGGGCGCCTCCCTCAATGCAGAGGTTTTGCCTTGACCCCTCCCACCCCCTATGGGAGGATCTTGGTTCGGCGATTCGGGCGATTAGCTCAGTCGGTAGAGCAGCTGCCTTACACGCAGCATGTCGGCGGTTCGAGCCCGTCATCGCCCACCAGTTTTCTTTCCTGGTGAGTAACAAAACCTAAGGGGTTGTAGCTCAGTCGGTTAGAGTGCCAGCCTGTCACGCTGGAAGTCGCGGGTTCGCGCCCCGTCAGCCCCGCCAAAAAACGCGCCCAGCCGGGCGCGTTTTTTATGCGGCGGGGCTGACGGAGCCCGGACCCGCGAGTGGACTCACCGAGGTGCCACTAAATGTGGCGCCGAACGAGGCCGGGGGACGCAAGCCCGCAGGGCGCCGCGGACCCGTTCGAGCCGCCTACGGCATGGGTCGACATCTCAAGCGGAGAACAGCGGGGCTGGCCTGACTCGAACTCGCGAGGCGAAGCCCAGACGGGTGGCTCGCCCCCCGCCCCCGCCCTACTTCCCCGTCCGGATCACCGTGGCCCAGACATGAATGTGGGTATTCTCAGTGGCCTTGGTTTCGATGACATGGTCGATGATGATGCCGTCACCGCCCAACCCGCAGCCCTTCTGGCGCAGTTCCTGGTACGCCTCCTCCAGCTGCACGCCTCCGCCCGCGAAGAAGTTCCGCTGCACGTGGGTCTCGACCTTACCCAGAGTCTCGTAGGGACCAGGAGGCTTGGCCTCCCGGAAGATCTGGATGGTGCAGTCCTTGGGTTTGGCGGAGGCCTCCACGCCCTGTCGCTGCACCGTGGTGGTCACGTCAGTGCAGGCGGAAAGGAATCCCAGGATGATCAGAGAGGTACCAACACGCAGCGTACCCACGGTCCCTCCGGCAGGTGAAGTGTTGGCTACTTGGCTGCCAGCTCGACCATCTTGTCGACGATCTGGCAGGACCAGGCCTTTTGTCCAGCGCCCCCCACGAAGCCGGTCTTGGTGGCCACGGTGACGAAGGTGGTCCCGTTCTCCGTGGCTTTCAGGGTGATGAAGATCTCCTCGCCGCCGCTGCCCACAAAGAGGCCGATGTGCCGGTTGCGCTGTGCGGCGATGGAATCCGAGGTCTCCTTTTCTACCTGGGCATCAATGGCCTTGAGGACTTTGAGCGCGATGTCCTTGGTGGCAGCCAAGTCAGCCTTCAGAACCAAGGCGGCGTCATAGCAGCCTTCCGCCTTGCTTGGTACGTTGGGCTGCATGGAGGGTGTGTAGGTGAGCTGGCTGGTGGTCGTGCCGCCGCATCCGATGAGAAGGAGCAGGCCGAAAGCACCGAGGGTTGATTGAGTGAAGCGCATGGGGCCTCCAGGATTGGTGATGTCGGGATAATCTATCCCCAACCCTCAGCTGCCACAATCGATTTATTATTTTTTTTTCGCGATTTATTGCAAATTCAAATTTAGAAATATTTACCTAAACCATCACATCCCTGCCTGCGGGCCTCGAACGCCTTATCGGAGGTGTCTGGCGGTCGCAAGGACCCCCGATATCAGTTGAGCTGCCGGCTCGCCTACGCCTTGTCCGGCCTCAGGAACCATACCTTCTGGATCAGCCCGTCCTTCACCAGGTAGACCACCACCACTTCCAGCGGGTCCTTTCGGTCCACCAGCCCCGTCACCTTCTCCCGATGGATCACGTAGGGCCCCGACAGCATCTGATCCTTGGCGTTGGCATGCAGGTTCGGGTTGTCCTTGAAGCGCTGGGCATAGAACACCTTCAAGCTGGCCTTGCCCTTGGGTTCCCGGAGGGCCGCAGGAAAATCGAACAGCTCCACATCCTCCGCATAGGCGGCGGCAAAGGCCTCCACATCATGGGCGTTGTAAGCCTCCAGCTGCCGGAGCACCACCGCTTCCGGACTCAGCGATCGGGAGGGCGGAGCCGCCAACAGCAGCGTGGGCACCAGCAGGCAGGACAGGGATCGGATCATGGACGCTCCGGAGTGGAAGCATCACTGTAGCCCTCAGTCCTGCATCCGCCCATGTCCTTTCGGCCTAACCGCGATACACTGGAGGGCTTGGAAAAACCATGAAACTGCCCCTCGTCGCCCTCTGCGGACGCCCCAATGTGGGCAAGTCCACCCTCTTCAACCGGCTCACTCGCAGCCGGGCGGCCCTGGTCCACGACCTGCCGGGCATGACCCGGGACCGCAGCTACGGCCGGGTCACCTGCCTGGGTGAAGAAGGCCAGGCAGAAGAAGTCTTCGAGCTGGTGGACACCGGCGGTCTCGACTTCGAGGGCGACGACGTCATCACCCAGGGCATCACCCGCATGGCCGAGGCGGCCCTCAACGAGGCCCACGTGGCCATCCTGCTGGTGGATGGCCACGACGGCCTCACCGCCGGGGACGAAGAGATCGCCGCCCGCCTGCGCCGCATGGGCAAGCCCCTGCTGCTGGTCATCAACAAGCTGGACGGCATGAAGGGGGGCGCGCCGGACGGCGGCTTCTACGGCCTGGGCTTCGACGAGGCCTTCGCCCTCTCCGCGGCCCACGGGGCCGGAGTGCCCGAGCTCATCACCGCCATCCGGTCCCGCCTACCCTTCCACCGCACCCCAGAAGAGGCCGAGACCCACTCCCTCGGGGACGAGCGCCGCTTCGCCCTCATCGGCCGCCCCAACGTCGGCAAGTCCTCGCTGGCGAACCGCCTGCTGGGCTACGAGCGCAGCCTGGTCAGCGAAGTGGCGGGCACCACCCGCGACACGGTGGACACCATCATCCACGTCGGGGACAACGTCTACCGCCTCATCGATACGGCGGGCATCCGCAAGAAGGGCAAGACCCACGAGGGCGCCGAGAAGCTCAGCATCCTGAAGGCCAAGCAGGCCATGGCCCGGGCCGATGTCAGCTTGCTGCTGCTGGATGCAGTGGAAGGCGCCACCCACCAGGACGCGGTCATCGCGGGCTACGCCCAGGAGGCCGGCGCCGCCGTCATCCTCGTGGTGAACAAGTGGGATCTGGTCGACAAGGACGCCCACACCATCTACGGCGCCGAAGAGGACCTGCGCCGCAGCCTGGGCTTCCTGCACCACGCGCCCATGATCTTCCTGTCGGCCCTCACGGGCCAGCGCGTGTCCAAGCTCTTCGGCATGATCGACGAGCTGGCGGAAGCCCACGCCAGGCGCATCTCCACAGGCGAGCTGAACCGCTTCCTGCGCGAAACGGTTTCCGCCATGAGCCCCCACGCCGTGGATGGCAAGCTGCCCAAGCTCTACTTCATGACCCAGGTGGGCGTGCGGCCCCCCAGCTTCGTGGTGAAGACCAACACGGACCGCGGCCTGCACTTCAGCTATGTGCGCTACATGGAGAACCGGCTCCGCGAGCAGTTCGGTCTGGCCGGTGTGCCCCTGCGGCTCAGCATCCAGAAGAAACAGAAGGGCGAGGGCGAAGACGCGGAACAGGCCGTGGTGCGCCGCATCCTGGATCCCGGCGAGGGCCTCAAGCCCTCCCGCAGCAACGAGGCGTTGCAGGCCCAGAAGGCCGACAAGGTGAAGCCCCGCCCCCGTCCCGTGAAGAAGGAACTGCCCAAACCCGCCGCCAAGCAGGCTCCCAAGAAGGGCAAGAACGCGCCGCCCAAGCGGGTGCGGCAGAAGTCTACGAAGAAGTAACCCTAGCCTTCCAACAGCACCTTGGCGTGCTCCAGGGCCTCGGCCCGGTCCGGTTGGCCCGAAAGCAGCCGGGCGAGCTCCCGGTTCCGAGTTTCACCTTCGACCCAGCCCAGCGCGCTCCGCGTGCGGCCGCCTTCGGTCTCCTTGCGAAGGTACCCGTGCCGGTCCGCCCGGGCCGCCACCTGCGCGAGATGCGTCACGGCCAGCACCTGGTGGGCCTTCCCGAGCTCGGCCACGGCCTTGCCCACAGCCAGGGCGGTTTCGCCTCCCAGCCCTGCATCCACTTCGTCCAGCACCAGGGTCAGTCCGTCGCGGACCCCCGCACCCAAAATCAGACCCGCCCCCACCAGGGCCAGCATGAGGCGGCTCAGCTCACCGCCCGAAGCGATCTTGGCCAGAGGGCGGAAGCCCTCACCGGGATTGGGCTCGATCCAGATGGCCAGGGCGGAGAAGCCCTGAGACGCCACCCTCACGGGTCGGCCACTTTGCGTGACCGGACTGCCGGGTTCCTCGGCAAGGAACAGCCGAAGCTGGATCCGCGCGCCCTTCATGCCCAGCCGACCCAGGCGCTTCTGCACCTCGGTCTCCAGCTTGGGGATGGCCCCGGTGCGGCGCCCGTGGAGGGCTTCGGCTGCCACGCGGTAGCGCTCCACGGCCTTGGCCAGCGCCGTTTCCAGTTCCTTGATAGGTGTGTCCCCAGCCAGCAGGGAGCGCTGCTCTTCCCGGAGGACCTGCATCCGCCCCGGCAGTTCCTCGGGTTCGCAGCGCTGCCGCCGGGCCAGCCGCTCGTAGAGGGCCAGGCGGGCTTCCATGGCCTCGATGCGGTCCGCCCCGGCGGCGCCCCAGCGGAGGACCTGGTCCTGGGCCAGGGCCAGCAGGTCTTCCAGCTCGATGGCCGCAGAGCGCAGACGATCCTGCTCGGCCACGGCGTCCGGCCAGTGGGCCACGGCTCGCATCACCGCCCGGTGGGCCAGCTCGACCTTGGGCAGCCCTTCGTTCAGGGCCTCGGCCGCCTCCCGGAAGGCCTGTTCCAGATGCACCGCGTGGCGCAGGGGCTCGCGGTCTTCCTTCAGCTGGGCCCACTCGCCAGCCTTCGGCGCCAGCTTGTCCAGATCCGCCAGAGCCTCCGCCAGCTGTTCCAGGCGCTGCTCCCGCTCGGCCTGGCTGCGGCGTCGGGCCTTCAGGGCGGACTCCGCCTCCCGCACGCCATGGGCTGCGGTTTCCAGGCCGGGCTCAATGCCCAGCACTTCATCGATGAGGGTCAGGTGCCGCTCCTCCCCCAGCAGCGACTGGTGGTCGTGCTGACTGGTGAGGCGCATCCAGAGGCGGCCCGCCTCGCGCAGATCCGCCAGGGCGCAGCTGGCCCCATTGATCCAGGCCCGGCTGCGGCCCTGCCCGACCTCGCGGCGCAGCACCACCGGCTGCTCCTCGGGCAGACCCCGCCCTTGAAGAAAGGCCTGCCAGGCCTCGAAACGCCCTTCCACCACGGCCTCCACCGTGGCCCGCTCGGCCCCGTGGCGCACCAGTTCCGCATCGCCCCGGGCCCCCACCAGCAGCGAGAGCGCGTCCACCAGCAGCGACTTGCCCGCGCCCGTCTCACCCGTCAGCACCGTGAACCCCGGTCCCCAGTCCAGGGACAGGTCTTCGACGAGGGCAAGGTTTTGGATCCGCAAGGACGAAAGCATGGGAGTAGTCTACCGGGCCGCAGCCTGACCCAAGATCCTGGTCCGGCCCTTTGTGCCGTGTCGGGTCCCAGGCGCATCTGTCGGCCTTGGCAGGGGTCCCAACGCCTTGCCGACCTCCCTGCCCGATCCCCTCCTGATGGGGCTCCTCCGGCAATGGCGGTCGTCCATCCAGCCCGAAAACGGGGGTTCCGCCTGTCGAATCGTAAGCCGGACGCAGTTCCCAGGGGGGCTGCCAAGGCCGCCTCTGGCAGAATGGCGTTCCCTCTCGGGAGACGGCATGAACGACTCCATCTCGTTGAATCCAAACAAGATTGTCAAGACACTTGGCAAGCCCGCGGCGGACTTCACCAAGCAGGACCTCATCCGGTACATCGAGCAGAACGACATCCGCATGCTCAACTTCCGTTATGTAGCCGGAGACGGGCGCCTGAAGAAGCTGAACTTTGTCATCAACAGCAAGGCCCACCTGGACAAGGTGCTGTCCATGGGCGAGCGGGTGGACGGCTCGAGCCTCTTCTCCTTCGTCTCCGCTGGTTCCAGTGACCTGTATGTCGTCCCGCGCTACCGCACCGCCTTCGTGAATCCCTTCGCGGAGGTGCCCACCATCGATGTCATCTGCTCCTTCTATGACGACCGGGGCCTGCCCTTGGAGAGCGCGCCGGAACACATCCTCGGCAAGGCCCAGCGCACGCTGAAAGAACGCACAGGACTCACCATGGAGGCCCTGGGCGAGCTGGAGTACTACCTGTTCTCCGAGATCGACCGGATCTACCCCATCTCGGAACAGCGCGGCTACCACGAGTCGCACCCCTTCTCCAAGTGGGGCCTGGTGCGCCGCGAGGCCATGCAGGTCATCAGCGAGATGGGGGGCACCATCAAGTACGGCCATGCGGAGGTGGGCAACATCCTGTCCGGCGACCTGGAGATGGTCCAGCACGAGATCGAGTTCCTGCCCGCGCCCATCGAGGAGGCCGCGGACCAGCTGGTGATGGCCAAGTGGGCCATCCGCGAGGTCGCCTACAAGCACGACCTGGAAGTGAGCTTCGCACCCAAGATCATCGTGGGCCAGGCCGGCAGCGGCATGCACATCCACACCCGCTTCATGAAGGACGGGGTCAATGTCATGGCCGACGGAAACGGCCTCACCGAAACGGCCCGGAAGGTCATCGCGGGCTTCCTCCTGTGCTCCGAGTCCCTCACGGCCTTCGGCAACACGGTGCCCACCTCCTTCCTCCGTCTGGTGCCCCACCAGGAGGCGCCCACCAGCATCTGCTGGGGGGATCGCAACCGCTCCGTGCTGGTGCGGGTGCCCCTCGGCTGGGTCGGCATGGGCGACCGGATGGTGCGTGATGCCAACCCCGCCGAGCCCGAAGGCGTTTTCGGCCCCTTCGACAACAACCAGACCGTGGAGCTGCGCAGCCCCGACGGCAGCGCCAACGCCCACCTGCTCCTCGCCGGGATGGCGGTGGCGGCCCGGTACGGGCTGGAGCACCCCGAGGCACTGAAGATCGCCAACGAACTCTACGTCAAGGAGGATGCCAGCCGCATCCCGGGGCTCCGGCAGCTGCCGGCCTCCTGCTTCGAGTCCGCCGAGTGCCTCAAGCGGGACCGCGAGCGCTACGAGGCCTTCGGCGTCTTCCCGGCCGGACTCCTGGATGCCCTCGCCAGGAACCTGCAGGCCTTCGAGGACCTGAACATGAGCGAGAAGATGTACGGCAACGCCGACTCCCTCAAGAAGCTTGTGGAGCGGTTCCTGCACTGCGGGTGAGCCGGTCTGGCAGCCCTGGAGCCAGAGCAGTGGCCCCGGTCAACCTTGTGGAGGGCACGTCCAGTCCGGTGCTGGGTTCGGCTCAACCTTCCATGGGCGCCCTCCCACCAATGAATGTCAACGTCCGGTCTACAGACCGGCCCATGCCTGGGGAGTCCCCATGAACACGCGTCTTTCCTGTTTCCTGCTGGCCGGTGTGGTCGGCCTCGGCACCGCCTGCGTGGTGGGCCCCCGGGGCGGCGTGGCCGTAGTGGCCCCTGTGCCCGTGGTCCGGTTCACCTATGTAGAGCGGGAACCGCCCCCGGTCCGCTATGAACGGCTGCCGGATCCGCCGACCCCGGAGCACCACTGGGTCGCTGGTCACTGGAGCTGGGATGACCGCGCCTACGTCTGGGTGCCCGGCTACTACCAGGCCCGCCCACGGCCTGGGGTCGCCTGGGTCAACGGCCACTGGGAACGCCACGAGCGCGGGTGGTACTGGGTCGAAGGGCACTGGCGATAGTTGGACCTTGGCCCTCGAGGGCCGCTGTGGAATTTTTCTTCCGGAACAGTTAAGCGCGCTCCCGGGCAGCCCGAAACAATGGGCAGGGAGATCCGCATGTTCATGACTCTGGTTGCCCTGATCCTCGCAGTGGCGTTGGCGGGCCAAGGCCTGGCCCGCAGGGACGAGGCCCGCCTCCGGGTCGCCCGGCGGGCCAAGCTGCTGGAACTGGGTTGGACCTAGGGGACATTAGACACCAGGGCGATTCCGGTGAACCGGAGGCGCATGCCCAACCTTTGGCGCTCCCTCTGCAGGCAAGGGCTAGGTCGAGGATCGGCCCAACCCAAGTGATTGGAGACACCGGTCCAGTTCCTTCATGCTGAAGGGCTTGGGCAGCAGGGTGACGTGGGCATGCCCCGTCGAAAGGTCGATGGCCCTTCGATCCGCCAGCCCCGTTGACAACAGCACAGGCACCCCGGGAAGCAGCTTGCGAAGGCGGGGCAGGGTTCCGGTTCCACCCAGGCCCGGCATGTTCAGGTCGAGAATCACCACCTCGGGTTCGAAGCCGGCCTCGAGGATTGCAAGGCCCTCCTCGCCTGTGCAAGCCGTGATGACGGCATGCCCCAAGGTCTGGAGGAGGCCCTCCATGGAGCTCCGGATCAGTTCATCATCGTCCACCAGGAGCACATTCAGGGACCTGGGGCCATGTCCCGAGACTGACCGATTTGTTCCGTCGCCGTCCAGAACGGCAGGTTCGCAGGCCGGGAGCCTGATCGTGATGACCGTGCCTACGCCCGGTTCGCTCTGGATGTTCAACTGTCCACCATGGGCCTTCACCGTGGTGTAGACCATGGAGAGCCCCAGGCCGGTACCCTTGCCGATTTCCTTGGTGGTGAAGAAGGGCTCCAGGGCCCGATCAAGGACCTCCTTGGGCATCCCGGTTCCGGTGTCCCGCACGGCTACCTCGACCCAGTCCTGGCCCACGTTCCGGGTACTAAGGGTGAGCGTGCCTTGCTCATCCATGGCATGGACGGCGTTGACGCACAGATTCATGAAGGCGTTTGTCAGGGCGCCGGCATCCCCGCGGATGGTCCTGAGGTCCAGCTGCAGATCCAGTTGAAGCTGGACCATGGCCAGGGTGGTGCGTTCCAGAAGGTGGACCTCCTCCTGAAGGATGGAGTTGAGGTCAAGTTCGCGAACCTCCGTCGGGCCAGGGCGCGCGAACCTCAGCAGATTATTGACCAGGCTTCCCCCTCGGGCTGCAGCCTTGGCAATGGTGCTGAAGGCATGGTGGACAGGGTCTCCTGCCATTTGGCTCTCAAGGTGCGCTGAGGCCAAGCCGAGGATTGCCCCCAGGACATTATTCATGTCGTGCGCGATTCCGCCGGCCAGTGTGCCCAGGCTTTCCATTTTCTGGGCCTGCTGGAGCTGGGCCTCAAGGGACCGCCGCTCTGCTTCGGTCCGCCGGCGCTCGGTGATATCCACGAAGGTCACAACCGCCCCGGCCACCTGGCCATCCGCCTGCTGCAGGAAGGACCAGTACTCGACCGGGAAGGAGGTCCCATCGGCCCGCCAGAACTGTTCATCGTCGGCGTGGACTTCCCGGCGATCCTGCAGTCCCTTGAGGATGGGGCAGGTCTCTCCGAGAAAGGGCGCTCCTTCCTGATGCGACTGGTGGATCAGGTCGTGCACATTCCTGCCCAGCAGCACCTCGCTCCGCCTGTGGCCGGTCATGCGGAGGAACGCCTCGTTGAAGAAGGTGAGGTTCCCGGCCAGGTCCATGCCGTAGATGGCCTCGGCGGTGGAGTTGAGCACCAGGTTGAGTTTCGCTTCGCTAGCCCGGATCTGCAGTTCAGCCTGCTTGCGTTCCGTGATGTCCACCAGGGCCCCGTACACACGGTGGAGGCCCGGGCCAGGGTCGATGGCCTCGCACTTCGCAAAGGACTGGAACCAGACCGGGGCCCCATCCTTCCGCAGCAGCCGCAGTTCGCAGGAACTGGATTCCCCAGGGGACAACCCAAGGACATGCCCTGTGAACAGCGGCAGGTCCTCCGGCAGCACAAGTCGCCCCCAGCAACGGGCAGCCATGATCTCCTCTACCGTTCGTCCCAGCAGGGCTTCCGAGGCCCCGATCATCCAGTCGATGGCGAAGTCCTCGGTGGACCTCTGGGTGCAGGAATAGGCGATGTCCACCATGGTCGAAGAGACCCGGCGAAACCGCTCCTCGCTCAAGGCCAGTGATTCGGCGCCCTGCATCTGCTGCTTCCAGGCCTTGAGGAAGAGCCAGGCGATGGTCCAGATGCCCAGAATGGATAGGCTCATGATTACCAGCGTCCTGGTCCGGTCCCGGTACCACAGGGAAAGGTAGTCCTCCTTGGCAATTCCTGCGCCCACCAGCAGAGGGGCGCCCTTGATCCTGCGATTGGAGTAGATCCGCGGCACATGGTCGTACGGAGATTCCGAGAAATGGGTCTCCGCCTCGGCGCCTGACTGAACGAATCTCGTGAGTTCAGCGGACCCATTGGGATCGCCGATGTTCAACGCGATCCCAGTTGCAGACTTCGGGACACGGGCAATGAACCCGCCCTCGCTATCCCGAAGGGTGAGCGTACCGCCCACCCCGAGGTCATAGCCCGAGAGGAGACCCTGGAGATACTCCACGGCAAGCGGGATCACCACCACGCCACCGAACGATCCGTCCGGCCTGTTGTAGCGCCTGACACAGGAGATCACCCACTTCTTGGTAAGAAATCCGATGATGGGCTTGGACACGACCAGGCCCGCTTCCGGATGGGCCTTGCAGTACTGGAACCACCAGCGTCCCTCCCAGGCCGGCACCACCTCGATGGGGCGGTTGCCAGCGATCGCCCGGCCTCTGTCATCGGCGATCCAGATGATGCCGGGCCAGGGCAGGAGCTTCCCTTCCATGACGAGAAAGCGCTCCATGCCGGCGCGGTCCAACGTTCCGCCCCTCCAGGTTCCGGCCAGTTCGCCCACGACGGTTCCCAGGGCCAGGTCGATCCTCTGGAGCGTGCCGGTGATGTTCTGATCCAGCGCCTGGGCGAGGTTACGGCTCTGGATCCTGGCCAGGTTCTCCGATTCAATCCGGCGGACAGCCAGGAATCTGGATCCGAGGATGAGCACCACCCCGGTCGCCAGGAAGGTGACCGTAGCCAGCAAAGCCCCAAAGGAGCTCTTGAAATGACGCAGCGAGGTTCTCACATCTACTATCCGGGCTTAATTCTACGGCGGGGAGGACCCAGATGAGCGGTTGGTCTTGTTTGTTATTTTCGGCGGCTGGAAACCCCTTCGTGAGTCCTGGAACCCTTCAGAGACGCGGTGTCTGGTTCCCGATCACCCCACAGGGTCATAGCTGACACCAACCGCCCTGGCCTCAAGCTGCCCCGGTCATACTGGCCACCGGAGGATCCCCATGCACTACCGGAAGCCCTGCGGCAGCGTCCTGGAGGCCATCGGCAATACGCCGCTGGTGCGGCTGCGCCGCGTCGTGTCGGACCTGCCGGTGGAGGCCTTTGCCAAGCTGGAGTTCCTCAACCCCATGGGCAGCAGCAAGGACCGCATCGCGAAGTACATGATCGAAGCCGCCGAGCGGGACGGCCGCCTGAAGCCCGGCGACCTGATCATCGAGAACTCCTCGGGCAACACGGCCATGGGCCTGGCTCTCATGGCCATCCAGAGGGGCTACCGCATCAAAGTGGTGGTGCGGGACACCATCTCCCAAGAGAAGCTGAACCAGCTGCTGGCCCTGGGGGCGCAAGTGCACAAGGCGGATACCAGCCTGCCTCCGGAACATCCAGACAGCTACAACAACATCACGCCGCGATTGGCCCGGGAGACGCCTGGCTGCTACTTCCCCGACCAGCACGGCAACCGGGAGAACAACGCCGCCCACTATGCCGGTACCGGCCCGGAAATCTGGGAGCAGATGGAAGGCCGCATCGACTGCCTGGTGGCCGGCGCGGGCACCGGTGGCACCATCGGCGGTGTGGGCCGTTACCTGAAAGAGAAAGATCCAACCATCAAGGTCATCGCCGTCGATCCCGTGGGCTCGGTGTTCAGCCCGCACTTTCACGGAGAGAAAAACCCCAAGGCCGGTCCCTACAAGCTTGAGGGCTTGGGGGACGAGTTCCTCATCCACACCATGGAGTTCGACCTCATCGACGACATGCTCCAGGTCACCGACGCCCAGGCCTTCCACCACGCGCGAAGGCTGGTGAAGGAGGAGGGCATCCTGGGCGGCGGCTCGAGTGGAGCGGCGCTTTGGGCCCTGCGACAGGTGGCGAAGCGCCTGCCGCCCATGGACCGCCCCGCCCGCATCGTGACCGTGTTCCCGGACGGAGCCGGGCGCTACCTCAGCAGCATCTTCAACGACGACTGGCTCGCCGAGCGCGGCCTTTTGGAGCCGGAGGCATGAGCTTCTCCGGCACCTACGTCGAGGCCGTCCGGCAGGCGCTCCACGACGCCATGGAGGCCGACGCGCGGGTCTGCTGCCTGGGCGAGGACATCGGCGGCTACGGCGGAGCCTTCCGCGCCACGGAAGGGCTGCTGGAGCGCTTCGGAGCAGACCGGGTCATCGACACCCCCATCGCCGAGCAGGCCATCGCGGGTTCCGCCATCGGGCTCGCCCTCATGGGCCAGCGCCCCGTGGCGGAGTTCCAGTTCATGGACTTCGCCCTGCTGGCCGGCGACCTCATGGTGAACTTCGCGGCCAAGGCCCACTGGCGCTGGGGCGCCTCGGTGCCCGCCGTGTTCCGGGGCCCGAGCGGCGGCGGCAACGGCGGCGGGCCCTTCCACAGCCAGAATCCCGAGGGCCACTTCCTGGGCAGCCCAGGTCTCAAGGTCGTGGCGCCGGGCACCGTGCGGGACGCCTATGCCCTGCTGCGGGCCGCCATCGAGGACCCGGATCCCGTCATGGTCTTCGAGCACAAGCGCCTCTACCGCCGCCTCAAGGACCAGTGGGACGAGGCCCCTACGGCGCGGCTGGGCGAGGCCGCCCTGCGGAAGGACGGTGCATCCGCCTGCATCGTCACCTACGGCGCCGCCCAGCACCTGGCGCTGGAGGCGGTGGCGGACCTGGACGTGGCGGTGCTGGATCTGCGCACCCTCTGGCCTCTGGACGACGAGGCCATCGCGCACCTGGCGCAGCGCACCCACCGAGTGCTGGTGCTCACCGAGGCACCGCGAACCTACGGCCCCGGCGCTGAACTGGCGGCCCGCATCGGCGAGACTTGCTTCCCCTGGCTGGACGCCCCCGTGCTGCGCCTGGGCGCCGCGGACACGCCCACGCCGGCCAGTCCGACCCTGGAGACCGCCGCCCTGGCCAGCGTTGATGCCATCCGCGCCGAGGTGGCGCGCCTGCTGGCCTGGTAGAGCCATCCACCGCGGGGATGCGGTGAAGGGCTGTTCGCCGCATGATGGTTCCATGGAACTGTGGCCGAATCTTCGTCGATTGCGCCGGTGGAAAACCGGCCTGGTGGTGGTGGCCGCCCTCGTGGCGGCGCTGCTGCTCCTGGCCCCCATTCTCGTCTGGACCCGGCAGCCCACCCACGAGCTCAAGGTGGTAATCGTGGACAAGACTGTTCCAGATGCCACTCGCCGCGAACACGCGGGTCTCACGTGGCTGCTGCAGCATCGCAAGATCCGCAAGCCCGGGAGCGGGGACTACCTCGCGGAGCGCGACTACTACGGCTTCTTTCCCCTGCCCGATCATCAGTGGGAGATCCGGGAACCGTCCATCGCCGCAGGGGCGCCCGAGTTCATCTATCTCGCGGACACCTATGGGGTCTACACCGAGGAGTTCTACGGTCAGCCTGTCGGCAACCGCACCGCCATGATCTACGGCGGACTCCGGTCGGAAGAGGTGAAGGACATCCAGGCCGCCCTGCCGGGCTGCCTCACCCTGGTGGGCGAGTTCAACACCTTCGCGGATCCCACCTATGGAGACCTGGATCCGTGAGGTTTTGAGGAGCCTGAGCAATTGGGTGCTGATTTGCTCGATGGCAGGAGCTTCTGGACCGATCTGAGGGTGCTTCTTGGGACCCGGATCCACCCCGGCAGACCCAAATGATCCAGACGGCCATC
>CAISFO010000071.1 GCA_903884655.1 uncultured Holophagaceae bacterium
ACCGTGTGTTTCCGGCAAGCGTGCGTGACCGCGTTGGTTGATGGCCGATAGGCTCGTGGGGTCAATGGAGGCCCCGTGGTAAAGCCAAAGAAGGAACCCTCGCCGGAGCAGTTGGACGCGCTTCGCGGTCAGATTCAGAACTGGCGGCAGAGGCGGAAAGTGCCAGGCCCGATGCCGGGAGAGCTATGGGGCGCAGCCGTGGCCCTGGCCAAGGAATTCGGCGTCTGCAGAATGGCCAGGGCCCTGACCCTCGACTACACGGCCTTGCGAAAGCGGACGGAGAAGCTCCCTGAAGCGGGATTGGTGAAGCCCACCTTCGTCCACCTGCCCATGACCGTGGCCCCAGAGATGGCGCCGAGTGCCGCGCCCGGAGCCATGATCGAGATCTCCACTCCCGATGGGGCCCGACTGCATATCCATCTGGAAGCTGGACGTGGCATGGAAACCGCCACCATCGTGGCGGCCTTCCTGGAGCACCGCGGTTGATCCAGATCACCCCACAGATGCGGATTCTGGTGGCCGTGGAGGCGGCGGACTTCCGGCGCGGGATCGATGGTCTGGCCCAGGTGTGTCGTGAGGCTCTGGCGGCGGATCCATTCTCGGGAACGGTGTTCGTGTTCCGGGGACGGTCAGGCACCTCCATCAAGCTCCTCGCCTTCGATGGCCAGGGTTATTGGCTCTGCCAGAAGCGGCTCTCCAAGGGGCGGTTCCGCTGGTGGCCAGGCAAGGCGGGATCCGCCTCGGCGCGGCTCCTTGCCCACGAGTTGCAGGTGCTCATCTGCGGGGGCGATCCGGCAGGCGCCAAGGTGCCTCCAGCCTGGCGCTCGGTCGGTACGCACTCGACAGGGGTTGATGTTCTAAATATTTGATTAAGTTCGAGTTTTATTCGCTTGTACGAATTCCGAAATGTCCCAAATTAGGTGGTATGAAGCCCTCCAAAAAACGACAGAAGGTGGCACCTCCTCCACAGCGTCCAGAGCTCTGGTTCAAGGAGGTCTCCGCGGAGACGCTGCGCAAGAACCTGGTCCAGCTCCGCGAGGCCATGGGGGAAGGCGAGGTCTACGACAACTTCAGGGTGATGACGGAGACCATGCTCCTGGTCCGGGACGAGGCCAACCAGAAAGGGGTCAGTCTCCAGCGTCTAAAGTTCCTGCTGTTTGGTTCGAAAACCGAGTCGTTCGCGGCGGTGTGCCGGCAGGCGAGGCAGGAACAGGGGGCGGGCAGGCCCAAGGAGCCACGGGAGAAGGCGAAGGGGCATGGGCGTAACGGCACTGCGGATTTCCCCAAGGCCACGCGGATCCCGGTGCCGCTCGAAGGGCCGGCTAGCGGCGAGGCCTGCCCGCACTGCCCCAAAGGCAAGGTCTATCCCGTGAAGGAGCCGTCCATCCTGCTGCGGATCACCGGCGTGGCTCCGTTCCAGGCCAGTATCTACGAACGGGAGCGCCGGCGCTGCAACCTCTGCGGCGAGGTATCCACCGCTCCTGCACCGGCCGGTGTGGGCGAGGCGAAGTACGACCACAGCGTGGCTGCCCTGTTGGGCCTGCTTCGTTACGGAGCGGGCCTGCCCATGAACCGGATCGAGCGGCTCCAACTCGCGCTCGGGATCCCTCTGCCAGCCTCCACCCAATGGGAACTGCTGCTCGAGGCCGCGGGCCTCCTTGCCCCGGCCCAGGCGGAGTTGATCCGCCAGGCAGCCCAAGGCCAGGTGATGTACAACGACGACACGGTTATGCGGATCCTGGAGCGGGCCGAGATCGCCAGGGAGGGGCGCAAGGCGGTCTACACCAGCGCCATCCTCTCCAAAGTTGGGGAGCACCGGATCGCCCTGTTCATCACCGGCCACAACCATGCCGGGGAGAACCTGGAAGCCGTGCTGAAGCACCGGACTGAGAACCTCCCGGCCCCCATTCAGATGTGTGATGCCCTCGCGGCCAACACCGTAGGCGAGGCCGGGGAACTGAACACCATCCTGGCCCACTGTCTGGCCCACGCCCGCCGCCGATTCGTGGAAGTGGAGAACCGGTTCCCCGCCGAGGTCGAGCACCTGCTGCTTCAGCTTCGGGAGGTCTATCGGACCGATGCCCAGGCGAAGCGGGAGGGCATGGATTCCCAGGCTCGGCTGGCCTTCCACCAGGAGCGCAGCGGACCCATTATGGCGGGCCTGGAGGTGTGGCTCCGGGACCAGATCGAAGGCGGGAAGGTCGAGCCCAACTCCGGGTTGGGCCAGGCCATCACCTACATGAGAAAGCACTGGACCGAACTGACGCTGTTCCTCCGTGAGCCTGGGGCGCCCCTGGACAACAACCTGTGCGAGGCCACGTTGAAGCGGGCCATCATGCATCGGAAGAACTCGCTGTTCTACCGGTCGATCACCGGAGCCCGGACCGGGGACACCTTCATGAGCCTGATCCACTCGGCGGAACTGAACGGAGTCGAGCCGTTCGAATACCTGATCGAGTTGCTGAAGCACCCGGAGGAGGTGCGGCAGAACCCAGCGCAGTGGATGCCCTGGTCCTATCCGGCTCCGACGAGTTCAGGCTGATCGGGTCCCAAAGTTGGGCGCTTTGGGTTGAGTGGTGGACGCTCAAGTGGACCCCAAATTCGGATTTCAGCGCACAACGCTCAGATTAGACAGCGCTGCCGGAAAGACAC
>CAISFO010000072.1 GCA_903884655.1 uncultured Holophagaceae bacterium
CCGGCCAAGCCGGAGGCCGCCTGCGGCGGGCCCATGCGGGAGTTGCCTCGGCCTAATCACCGTGATCACTGGAATCACCGGCAAAAGAGCTTTTCAGAGTCGCCTCACTTCCCCAGCATGAGTCGCCGGACCTGGAGGCTTTTTCCGAAATTGAGGAGCAGGCAGACGGGTTTCGCGCTCGCCTTGAGGTAATTGAGGCACTGGGCTACGTGGACATCCTGCAGGCTGGAGACAGCCTTGAGTTCCACCAATACTTGACCCTCCACCAGCAGGTCCACCTGGAACTCACCTACTAGTATCCCATCGTAATGGACCTCCAGACCCTGCTGCTGGTCCACTCGGAGCCCCGCCTTGCGCAGTTCGTGTACGAGGGCATTCTCGTAGACCTTCTCCAGGAACCCATGCCCCAAGGTATTCGCGACCTGGAATGCAGAGCCGATGATCCGCTCGGTCAAAGGGTCGTTCTCAGGCATGAGGTCCTCCATGGTTTGTGCGCAAGGATGAAAAGAATTCAGCCGGTGATTGCAGTGATTACGGTGATTATGCCGCTTTAATTCCCATCGTCAGCATGGGCTCCAGTGGGGGTGCCGGGTTCCGAGCCCCCCAAAAGGCTCGGTCCCCGGCACCCCCGCTGACCTCCGGCCAAGCCGGAGGCCGCCTTCGGCGGGCCCATGCGGGAGCTGCCTAGGCCTAAATCACTGTAATCACTGGAATCACCGGCATAAGGCTTTGCCGTTTTTGTCCTTCTTCCAATCGGCGTCTGCCTTTCCCATGCCGCCTGATCTGGAATCGAAATGCCAATTCAGCTGGTGATTTCAGTGATTTCAATGATACTGCGCGATCGTCAGCACGGGCTCCAGCGGGGGTGCCGGGTTCCGGGCCCCCCAAAAGGCTCGTATCGGGCGACAGCCAAAACTGACCCCCTGGCGACAGAACTATTGACCCCCTGAGTCGCCGAGGAGGCGATGTGGAGAGGGAGTGGAGGACGCTGGGTCCCAGACAACTGGGGGCCGAGGTGTTGGACGCACGCGAGGTTCAGGGGATCTTTGGGCTGTTGGGGCGGGGTTGGCAGGTAAAGGCCATTGCCCGGGAACTGGGGATGGCACGGAACACAGTGCGGGCCTGGGTACGCCGGGGGCCGGATGCTGAGCGGCCTCGGACAGGTCGGCCCCTGGCCCTGGTGGGCCACGAGGACTGGCTGAAAGCCCGGTTCCTGGCCGGGGTGCGGAACGCGGATGTGCTGAGGCAGGAACTGGCGGACCGGGGCCTGCTGGTGAGCACCCGGACGGTGGAACGGTTCGTGTCGCCGCTCCGGGTGGAGGTCATCAACGAGGAGCGGGCCACGCTGCGGTTCGAGACGGAACCAGGCCAGCAGATGCAGATCGACTTTGGGGAGAAGTGGATCGAAGTGGCCGGGGAACGAGTGAAGGCGTTCGTATTCGTGGCGACGCTGGGCTACAGCCGGAGCACCTTCGCCCAGGTCTATCCCACCCTGCGGCAGCGCCACTGGTTGGAGGGACTGGAGGCGGCACTGCACCACTTCGGTGGTGTGCCCGAGTCCTGCGTGGTGGATAACGCCAAAGCCCTCGTCCTCCGGTGGCAGGGAGACCGCCCGGTCTTTCATCCCGAGTTCGAAGCCTTCTGCCGCCACTGGGGGATGAAACCC
>CAISFO010000073.1 GCA_903884655.1 uncultured Holophagaceae bacterium
AGTCCATGTTCACTTCACACCAACAAGTTCGTCATGGCTGAACATGGTGGAACGATTTTTCCGGGACATCACCGAGAACCGGATCCGCAGAGGTATTTTCCGATCAGTCCCCGAACTCGAAGCCGCCATCCAAACTTACATAACGAATCACAACGCATCCCCGAAGCCCTTCATCTGGACCGCTTCCGCAAACGATATCCTCGCAAAGGTCACCCGTGCGCGGCAGGCTCTGGATGTTACTCGTATTTCTGGCGACCTACACTAGCTGCTCTTCATCACTTCCGCCACCTTGCGGCGCAGTTCCGAGAGCCGGTAGGGCTTCTGGATGAAGGCATTGGGTCGCTGGCCATCGAAGTCTTCGGGCAGCTCCCCCTCATCGAAGCCGCTGATGAGGATGACTGGCACCTGAGGATCCAGCTTCCGGATCTCCCGGAAGGCCGTGCGGCCATCCATGTGGGGCATGGTCAGATCCATCACCACCAAGTGGAAGTCCTGTGGGGAATCGCGAAAGAGGTTCAGGGCCTCGAGGCCATTCCGGGCCTCCACCACCACCAGGCCCTGCATCTGCAGCCCCATGGCCGAGGCCTCCCGGACCTCCTCCTCGTCGTCCACCAGCAGGACGCGACAGGCCAGTGGGCTCTCCTCTGGGACCGGCACCGGCGCGGCCGCCGGGACCAGCAGTTCGCTGCTGGGGAAGTACAAGTGGAAGGTGGAACCCTCGCCCATCCGGCTCTGGATGCGGATGCCGCCCTTGTGGCCCCGCAGGATACCCAGCATGGCGGAGAGGCCGAGGCCACGCCCCTTGGGCTTGGTAGTGAAGAAGGGATCGAAAATGCGGGCCAGGACTTCCTCGCTGATACCGCTGCCCGTGTCCCTCACCTCCAGCAGCACGTACTGCCCCGGCCGCATGCCCTGGGTGGCGAAGTCACGCTCCAGGCTGGCATGGTCCAGGCCCACGGTGCTGGTGCGGATGACGATGGAGCCCGGTCGGTCGCCGATGGCATCCGAGGCATTGGTGACCAGGTTCATGACCACTTGCTGGATCTGGGCCGCGTCCGCCGCGATGCTGGGGATGTCCTGCTCCAGCTGATAGGACAGGGCCAGGGTCTTGGCGATGGAGACGGCCAACAGGTGGCCGATTTCCGTAACCGTGTGGTTGAGGTCCAGGGGCTTCACTTCGAAGCGACCGCGCCCGGAGTAGGCCAGCATCTGCTGGGTGAGATCCGAGGCCCTCAGAACGGTCTTCTCGACCTTGTCCAGGAAGGGCAGGGCCTCGCCGCCAGGGCCCACCAGGGACTGAGCGAGGTTCAGGTTGCCGAGAATGGCGGCCAGGAGGTCGTTGAAGTCGTGGGCGATGCCTCCGGCCAGGACACCCAGGCTCTCCAACTTCTGAGCCTGACGGAACGCTTCCTCGGTGCTGCGGTGCTGGGTGATGTCGCGGGAGGTGCCGATGATCTGGCGGATCTCGCCGTCCTCCCCCACCAGGGGCACCAGCAGGGTCTGGGCGATGACCAGGCCCGTGGGGAGCTCGGCCCGCTCCTCGTAGCTGAGGGGGGCGCCGGAGTCCAGGCACTGCCGATAGCGACCCACGATGCCAGCCGCCACGTCTGGAGGGAGAATGTCCACGATGCGCCGCCCCACCACTTGGCTGCGCGCCATGCCGAGGATCCGCTCCTGGGCTGGGTTGAGGTCCTCCACGAAAAAGTCGCCCCTGCGATCCATGCAGACCCAGAACATCATGTCGGAGGTGTTCTCCACCAGGCCGCGGTAGCGCTGTTCGCTGGCCCGTAGGGCCGCCTCGGCCTGCTTCCGCTCCTGGAGTTCCTGGGCCAGCTGCTGAAGGTTCGCCTCCAGTTCCCGGTCCTGGGACTGGATGCGGGCCAGCATCTCGTTGAGGGCGCTCGCCAGGATGTCCAACTCCCGGGTCCGCTGGGGCCGGGCGCGGAGGCTGAAGTCCTTGCGCTTGGAGATGACCTCCGCCAGGCCCGCCAAGTCCAGCACTGGGTCTGTGAGGTAGTGCTGGAGGCGCAGGGACAGGAGGAACACGCCCCCGCCCAGGATGACCAGGGTGATGAAGAGGGCCGTGGCAGTCCAGCGGATCTGCTGCTTGACTGCGACCTGATCGGATTCCATGAGCAGGGTGCCTACCCCGTACCCTGCGGCGTTCTGGATGGGGACCGAGGTCAGCAAGAGACCACCGGCCTCCGAGCTCGGTTCCACGGCGGGTGAGCCTGCAGCCTGGCTGGGATAGCGGGCGAGCTCGCTGCCGTTGCCGCGCAGGATCCTGGCGTGCTTGATGTCCGGACGCTGGCGCAGGGCCTCCAGCAGCCGCGCTGCATTTTCCGGGTCGTCGAAGGAGAGCATGGGGGCTGCGTTATAGGCCAGCACCACACCCAGGCTCTGCAGGTCCTGTCGGGCCACCTGGCGGGCCGAGCGATACTGGAAGCCGAAGAGGATCAGCCCCGTGGCCAGAATTCCCAGGCCCGCCGTGCCCAGGAGGATGGCCAGGGTGCGGCGCCGGATGGAGGGGTGGGATTCCATGGACATGGGGGCTCAGCGTGCCGGTTTGGGGGGAACGAGGACTCGGGCCAGCTGGAGCACGTTGGCGCCGAGGGTGAAGCCCTCCTCCTCGAGCGCCCGCAAGTTGATGCCCAGCCGCAGGCGATCGCCCTCCACGAAGAGACTCACCATCACGCCTTTGTAGGCCAGTTGTTCCCCCTCGGCGACGGTGAGGATGCCCTTGGTCTTGCACCAGGCGACGATGGGGCCGACCCGTGGCCACTCGGAGCGGCAGATGAAGAGCAGGTCGCAGGGGCGGCCCTCGGGTACCCGCTGGTAGTAACTGATCTGGATGCTCCGCCCCTGGATGGTCTGCCCCTTGGCGTAGGCTTCCAGCTCATCACTGAAGGGGGACTCGCCGATGACCGCGATGACGAAAGGGCTTGAGGGATCTTTCACCTTTGGGAATTGCATGTAGGAAGCCAGCTCGATGGTGAACTTGGCTTCAAGTCTCAGCCCGGCCGGATCCGGTTTCGAAAGGCCGGCTGCCAGGGTCGGCAGGGCCAAGCCCAGGAACAGGATCACGGTCAGGCATGTCCTCCCCACCCAGGACTGGGCCTGCCTTGGACGAGGTGATGCGGGGACTCGTTCCATGCGTGGGGTTCCGGCCTAGTAGGTGAAGGAGGCCCGGAGGGCGATTTCCCGGCCGGGGCCGGGCAGGGGAGGATTGCCGCCCGCACCTGGGATCCCGAAGGCCTGGATGTAGTCCATGGTGGCGTTGGCGAGGTTGCAGAGGCTCAGGCCCAGTTCCGCGTGGCTGGAGAGGCGGCGGGTGAGGAAGAGGTTCAGGAGGACCGTGCTGCCAAAGCGGGAGGGGGCCACCTCGCCGAGTCGGTAGCCGTAGCGGGGCCCCAGCAGGAGGCATTCCGGGTTCAGGGACCAGTCCTGCGCGAACTGCCACTGGGCTTGGGATGAGACCTTCAGGTTGGCGAAGCCCACGTGGTAGCTGGGCTGCCCCAGCACCGCGTAGAAAGCGGCATTCTGGTCATCCGCCCTGGAGAGGGACACCGCAGCCTGGAGGACGAGGTCTGTCCAGAGACTGCGCAGGGTCACCTCCAGACCGTGGGCTCCCGTGTAGTTGAAATTGAAGTAGCCGTTGACGCCTGGGGCCGGATTGCCATAGCTGATGGGATCATGCACCCGGAGGTAGAAGGCGTTGGCCGTCAGGTAGCTGGTCGGTCCTACCGCATGGCCATACTCCACTTCAAAGGTGCGAGTACGCTCAGGTCTCAGGGACGGGTTCGCGAAGAGATCCTCGTAGGAAGGTGCCTGGAAGGCGCCCGCTGCGAGGAGCTTCACATGCCACGTCTCGGTGGCCTTCGTGAAGGCAAGGCGGGGACTGAGGGCAGATCCGAAAGCATTGTTGTAGTCGTACCTCACGCCCAGGTCCAGGTTCCCGAAGTCCTTCGACCAGAGCATCTGGAGGTAGGTGGCCCGGCTCTCGTAGACGTAGGTCTCGCGCACGTTCCGGCTGCTCCAGAACATGTTGGTGTTGTCCTGGATGACATCGGCACCGAGGGTGACCTTGAACGTCTTGGTCGCCGCCCAGGTCGCGAGCAGGCCGCCGTCTGTCCGGGTGTTGCGATCGGTGCGGGCCGCCGTGTAGAGCCAGGGGGCCTGGGACTTGATGGTGAGGCTCGGTTTGATGGACCAGGCACCCACTTCGAACAGGTCGTTCACGCCAAAGAACTCTCCCGGGAAACGGATGGGCGTGGTGGTGGTCTTGAACTCGCCGGTGTAGTCATTGACGGCGTAGTCGTCGCGCAGGTAGTGCAGGTTCAGGTTGCCGTAGGAAGCCTTGAGGTTGAGGAAGTCCTGGTGGGTGGCTGAGGCGTCCCCCGCCTGGATGACCGTCGAGCCAGCATAGGCAGGCTTCTGCCAGGAGCCGACGCCCTGGGGGGCCTGACCTCGAACGTAGGAGAGCGCCACATCGAGGTCACCAAAGACCTGCCCATAGGCCACGTGCCCCTTGGCAAGGTTGTGCTGTGCACTTGCCATCTGGCCCAACCAGAAGGAGCCGTCCACCCCACCGATGTTCCCGCCCTTCCGGGTGATGACGTTGATGACCGCCAGTTCTGCGAATCCGCCGTAAAGGACGCTGCCCGGCCCGCGGATGATCTCGATCCGTTGCACATTGTCGATGGGGTAGTGCCCCCCGAACTGGAGGGTGCCATAGAGGGGTTCGACCATCTCCTGACCATCAATGAGCAGGAGCACTTTCCCATCGTGGCCCCAGCAGGTCCTCACCCCGATGCCGACCACCCCGTTGGTATCAGACGCGAAGGCGAATCCGGGGACAAAGCGGAGCACATCCATCAGGTCGCGGGCACCGGAGGCCAAGATCTCCTCCCGCTGCAGCACCATTGTGATGCCAGGGCTCTCCCGGTTGGACAGGGGCACATGGGAGGTGACCGCGATGGGTGTGTTCAGTAGCTCCAGGAGCCGTGCTCCGCCCTCGGGTGGGGCCTCGGGAACCTGCTGAGCCGCCAGGCAGCCCCCATCAAGAGTGCAGAAGTCCATCGGAGCATGAGTCGTTGCCGCCTTTTGCTACAAAGATTGCCGTCTCTTCGGGAATTTGCTTGAATTCATTGAATATTAGGCGGTGGGGCCTGAATTAAATGGTTCATCGCGCTTTACCGGGGAAGGCGGCCTTGATCTTGAGGAAGAAGTAGTCGTCATCGCGGAAGCCGTAGGCCATGCGTTTGAGAACTTTGACCTTGTTGTTCATGCCCTCCAGGACTGAAGTGTTGAGCTTCCAG
>CAISFO010000074.1 GCA_903884655.1 uncultured Holophagaceae bacterium
AACACCTCGAAAGCATTGGGCTGGGGTGAAGCGCATTTTCACAGGTGCTGTGAATCCTAGCAGTAGGGAATTGACCTTCTTACTGGTGATATAGCCTATCTTAAGTAAGGTTCAAGCTGCTGAACCTCACGGATTCAGGAGTAGTAGTCGTAGTTCCAGTGATCCCACCAACTACATAGAGATTGGACTCTGTGGCATCCAGGACCATATTTCCTACTGCAAACTGTGAGTCACCTACAATGGTTGAAGTGGTCCCGTTGGGGTGGATTACCGTAATGGTGTTATCCATGGCACCGTCATTGTAGGCGTAGATCGTTCCGTCAATGGCAACCGCGCCAAGCTCCAGGGTAAAGGCCGAGACAACGGAGACATTTCCAGAAAGATCAATGTGGTAAAGATGCCCACCAGCACCCGGTCCATCGGAGGCTACAAAGGCGTTGTCATGCTGGCTCCACACAAGAAATTTGGAACCGGGGATTGTGGTCATATTGAAAGGCTGAATTATCCCCGTGGGGGAAACCTTATAAAATCGGTCCTCATACAGATAGAGATTCCCGCTGGGATCCTTGGCGAAGGGAGCCATAAGTCCAGAAGGGGGCACACTTTGATTTGAGAAGGTATCCACCCCATAAGCCACCAGGGAGACATCCTTCGTCACGGTCCCAGCGCTATTGCCAACCGTCAGACGGACGGTCTGCCTTGCGTGGGGGACCACCGTCTTAGCGGTGACATCCCCCACAGCAGCACTCGTAACGGCATCCGTCAGGGTGGTGGAGGTAGGCGCAGAGCCGCCCAGCGTCCAAGAGAGGTTGACCGTCTGCCCATAATTCACGCTGGCATTGTCAGGCGTGAAGCTGGTGATGGTAGGTGCAGTCACCACAGGGGCAGGGGTAGATCCGCCCCCGCCGCCACAAGCGGCAAGCAGGGCGAGGGTAGCGGTGAGGAAGATGCTAGAAAGCTTCATGGTAGTTTCTCCTACTTAAAATACGGGCGAATTCTGACTTTTTAAGGCTGAATAATTTTTAATTGAATGACAGCCGTAACAGTAGGATCGTCTTTAGCAGTTGCAGTCACACTAATCACTGTAGCTGTAGTATTTCCAACCGTAAGAAGGCCCGTTGAGTCAATAGAGCAATTATCACCCGTAACGGACCAGTTGACTCCAGCAGCATAAGTAGTAGCCATCTGCATGGTTGTATTTATTACAACCGTTTCTGTTACAAAGCTGACATAAAGCTTCGCACCTGGGTCATAAATTTCCGCCGTGTTGTCCTCTAAACTCATTGCTGTAGAGCCACCAGTGATCAAAACAAATCCATTAGGGAGCGAAGTCACCGAATGACTCATGCGCTCTACAGTCATTGAGCCAGTAGATCCACTAAAGACAGGATTAGCATCCCACTTATGGGCTAACTCACTGGCAACAGGAACACCCGCATCAACACCACCCGCGTAAAGGGTATAACCCGTCTGGAGGAAGACAGCTTCACCGTAGTAACGAGTGCCGACAAGAGGATCGGAGGTCGTAGAGGTTCCAGTAGTCAGGTCATAAATTTCAACGGATTTTAGACCTTGATTGGAATCGGTTGGGACACTATTCCCACCATAAATACCCACCTTGTTGTTAGGCAAGAGAACTGCTGTGGTGCGGGATCGAGCCACATTAAGATCGCCCTGTTTAGTCAAGGTCTGCGTAGCAATATCGTATTTCCAGACCACACTAAGGATAGCGTTGGTGGA
This sequence comes from uncultured Holophagaceae bacterium, assembly GCA_903884655.1. Lineage (GTDB taxonomy): Bacteria > Acidobacteriota > Holophagae > Holophagales > Holophagaceae > Geothrix. The sequence continues at coordinate 1,741 of CAISFO010000074.1, forward strand.
GAAGTGCTGCCCCCCAAAGAACCAGACATTGCCTGTAGCGTCCTGAACCGAAGCAGAAAAGACAGCGGGGACATAACCCGTGGGGTAAGAAGGGATAGGGCCAGCAGGATAATAAGTGATCCCGTCACCCCCCAGGTAGCCATGAGCCATATCCTGGATGAAGAAACCGCCAGAGCCACCGAAGACAAGCAACTTGTTGTTGCCTACATAGTAAGTGTCCTCGACACCATAGAAAGACAGATCCCCATGGAGGGTGTTGATGGTGTCCGTGGCGGGGTCATAGATATCAATGTTGCCCCCAGGTCCACCATCACTAGGATTGTTCCCACCTACGATGGCAACCTTGCCATCAGGAAGGTTGGTTACACCGAATGAACGCATGCTGGAGTAATCCCAGCCCACACGATTCATACGAGGGAGTGACAGGGTAGCTCCAGAAGGTGTGAAGGTCTCCGTTGCAGGATCGAAGACATCCATAGAGGTCGAGGCAGCAGCTTGCTGCCCACCAATAACGAGAACCTTGCCGTTCATCATCAGAATGGCCCGATGGTTGTGCCGGGGCGTCTGCATCGTGGTTGTGACTGCTCCAGCAGCCACAAAAGCCTTAGCCCCCCGAAGCGCCAAGCCAGCAGACTTGGACTTCAAGGCACGGAAGGTGCCGTAAGTCTTCTGGACTGGCGGGACAATAGGGGTAGGGGTATTGGTAGAATCGCCCCCACCGCCACAGGCGGTAAGCAGGGCGAGGGTTGCGGTGAGGAGGATGGTTGTGAGTCGCATGTGCGGGACTCCGAGGCTATAGGCGTGGAAATTCCGGCATGCGCTCTTAATCGGGCCTGACAGTTGCATGCTTGAGTCTCAAGTCCTCAATCTGGTGAGGGGGCCCCCGATACTTTGCCCTCACAACCGGATCGGCAGCAAAGATCGTGGGAATACCGGACCCCGAAGTGATCCTGGAAGAGGGTGACGAGTAGCGTCCCCCTCGCTCACCCTGCCCGAGCCGTTCCACCTGTCGATCCTCACCGAGATAGTTCAGGAGGCCTCAGGCATGACCGTACCAAGGGCAACGGGGCAGGGTGAGACGGTTCACCATTGCGCTGTCATCACCCACTTACCGTCTACGATGCTGGGTTTGAGTTTGGCCACGATCAGGCCAGTCCAGAGATTTCCGGAACCCTGGACAGGAGTGCTGCCCCCAGCCAAGCCAGGGGGGGGGGGCGGTTTGACAGTACGGTCAGTTGGATTCTCTAGATTTCCTTTCTTCCCTCCCCACCTCTCCTCCCCCCTTCCTTCTTCCCTGTACAAAAAAGGAGAATAGAACTGTAAAACCGTCAGAACCGACAGGAAGCCCCATGGGGCCTCATTCTGCATCGTGACGGTTCTAATATTCAGCGGTCAGGAACTGACACAACTGACAGCCCCCCCCTGGCCTGCCTTCTGGCTTGCCCAGGTCAGGCCAACCCCAGCTTCTGACTCAGTGCCTCCTGGGCCTGCCGTTTGGCATCGAGGCTGGTCTCGATGTAGATCATGGTTGTGGTGATGCTCTTGTGGCCAAGCATCCCCTGGATTTCTGTAATGGGCGTTCCTGCCTGTGCATGGAGGCTGGCGAAGGTCGCTCTGAGCCGGTGCTGAGTGAGATTGCCCAGACCTAATTCCTTGCAGACTCTCCGGAGCGCCTTGGCACAGAACTGTGCCCGATGTGGCCTGCCATCCTCAGAGGGGAAAACCCATTCACTGATGGTTTTCGGCATGCCCTGAATCGCAGACCAGAGCCAATCGGGGACAGGTAGGATTCTGGCCTCTTTACCCTTGGCTTTGCCCACGACATAGGTTCTCTGATCAAAATCGAACCACTCCCAGCGCATCCCCAATGCTTCAGCCTCTCTGAGTCCCAAGCCCACCATGACCCGAAGAATGATCGCAACTTGGATATTCCGAGCCGCCTTGTCAACGGCTGCCAGGAATTCATGGATCTGGGGGGCTGGAACAGTGGGGCGGGGCTTCCGTTGGACCCGGATAAATTCAGAGCGGAACTGAAGTTCCCTTAGTGCGCCAAGGGATAAGGCATACCGGCAGAGGAGCTTGAGAATTTTCAAGGCATCGTTGAAGGTCACTGGGGACCTGCCAGCCTCAAGCATTCTTGAACGAACCCTTGCAACATCCTCAGTCTGAATCTGGTCCACCCGTTTGCCCCCCATCGTGGGAAGCAGCCAATTCCGGGAAACCCTCTCGACATCATCCCAATGTTTCTTGCTGTGAACTGCCTTGTGGACCTTGAGCCACTGGCTAACCAGGGTGGATAGGGTGGGAACTTTGGGGGCGCCACATTGGGCCAGTAAAAGTTCCTTCCTCCGCTCCTCCAGCACCTTCTTGGCAGTGGTGAGGTCCTTAGCTCTGGTAGATCCGTGAAGCCTCTGACCGTTGATCTTCAAGGAGAAGTGCCAATACTCCCCGACCTTCTTCAGTCCTGGATGGTTGGATACCATGAAAACTCCCCTGATTTGGGGGGTTCCCTTTGAACACGGAAATGGGGACCGGACACAACATAGACACAACACCTCACGCTAGAATGAGGTCTGCCGCGTGGGTCCCGTAGCTCAGCGGATAGAGCGACCGCCTCCTAAGCGGTAGGTCGTGGGTTCAATTCCCGCCGGGACCACCAGCCTACTCCGACCTCATGCCTCCCCTCTTCGACGCCCATAGCCACCTGCCGAATACGGATGCAGACCCGCCTGTTCAGGTGCGAGTCGTTTGCGGAACCTGCGAATCCGATTGGAACGCGGTCCTGTCCCACGGGGCTTCCGACCCGCAGGTCCTCCCCATGCTCGGTCTGCATCCCTGGCACGTGGCAGCCGCCTCGCCGGATTGGGCCATGCGACTGGAGGCCCTGTTGCGGGAGCACCGCACGGGCGTTGGCGAATGCGGCCTGGATTTCGCACGGAAAGAGTCCGACCGGACCGAGCAAGAGGCGGCCTTCCGAATCCAGCTCCGGCTGGCCCAGAGCTTCCACCGTCCCATCGCCATCCATGTCGTACAGGCCTGGGGACGCTGTCTCGACCTGTTGAAGGAAGTGGGCGTGCCTCCAGCGGGCGCCCTGGTGCACGCCTTCTCTGGCAGCCGGGACATGGCCCTTGCCCTGCAATCCCTGGGGATCTTCCTCTCCTTCTCACGCGAATCCCTCAGACCCGATCGCCCGAAGGCAAGGGAAGCGCTGCGCTCCGTGAATCCAGGTTTCTTGTTGCTGGAAACCGATGGCGCCACCGACCTGGGAGCCGTGGTCATGGCCGGAGCGGAAATCCTACAGATCCCAGAGGAGGACCTGGCGGCTCTGACCTGGGAGAATGGCCAGCGTTGCTTCAGGGAGTTGCTGGCATGAGGTGGTTTTCCCGCAGTGAACTGCTGCTCGGCGAAGTGGCGCTGGAGCGGTTGCGGGCCTCCCGTGTGACGGTGTTCGGCCTGGGAGGAGTGGGGTCCTTCGCCGTGGAGGCTCTGGCCAGGGCGGGCGTCGGGCACCTGCGGCTGGTGGACCATGATGTCGTGGGCCCCAGCAACCTCAACCGCCAGCTCTTCGCTCTGCGGTCCACTGTTGGCCAGCCCAAGGCCGCCGTGGCCGCTGCGCGGGTACGCGACATCAACCCCGAATGCCAGGTGGAGGCCTGCCAGACCTTCATCCACACGGACACCCTGCCGGACCTGCTCGACCCACGGCCCGACGTCATGATCGACGCCATCGATTCCATGACCTGCAAGGTGGCCCTCATGCGTACGGCCCACGAGCAGGGCATCCCCATCATCACGGCCATGGGCGCCGGGGGTCGCACAGACAGCAGCCAGCTCTTCGTGGGGGACCTGAGCGATACCCGCATCTGCCCCCTGGCGGCCCGGGTCCGTAAGGAGCTGCGGAAGGCTGGCATCACCCAGGGAATCCGCTGTGTCTATTCGCTGGAACCCGCTGACAATAAGCGCCCCGCAAATCCTGTGGACATCGAGCCGCACCGGGGCCCAGGCCGCCATCGCCGACCCGTGGGCACCATTTCCTACATGCCGGCCATCGTGGGACTGAAAGTGGCGGAAGAGGTGCTGAGGATGTTGCTGGAGGTCCCCGAAAAGGAATCCTAGGCGCCTTCGACCGCCTGCCGGATCACCGACAGGAATTGTCTGCTCTGGTAGGGCTTGGGCAGGAAGCCAGCCAGCCCCTTGCCGAGGAAGTCCGCGAGGACGTCCTGCTCGCTGTAGCCGCTGGTCAGCACCACGGGAATCTTCGGGTCCACTTGCTGCATGCGGAGGAAGGCCTGACGCCCATCCATGTGGGGCATGGTCAGATCCATGAGGACCGCCGTGATCTCCGTGTGGCGCAGATCGAACAGGGCCACGGCCTCGAGGCCGTCGGCCGCCTCCAGAGTCTGGAAGCCATGGGACTCCGCCAGGGCCCTGGCCACAGCCCGGGCGCCGGGCTCGTCATCCACCACCAGCAGGACTCCGTGCCCCTGCCAGGCCCCAGCGGCATGCCGGGGTGGAAGGTATTCGGCGTCCAGGGTCAGGGCGGGCAGGAAGAGCTTGAAGACCGAGCCCCGGCCCAGTTCGCTGTAGACCTTGAGGCTGCCCTTGTGGCTCCGGAGAATGCCGAGCATCGCCGACAGGCCCAGGCCGCGCCCCGTGAACTTGGTGGTGTAGAAGGGATCGAAGATCCGCTCCCGGACCTCGGGTGACATGCCGCAGCCGGTGTCGCTGACCTCCAGGGTCACGTAGCGGCCGGCCGGCAGGGGCAGGCTGGGAAGCAGGCCGCTGTTGGTGGCGTCATCCACCATCTGGACGCCAGTCCGGAGGGTGATGAGGCCGCTGATCTCGTCGCCGATGGCCTCGGAGGCGTTGGTCACCAGGTTCATGACCAGCTGCTGCATCTGCGACGGATCTGCGGAGATGAGGGGCAGCGCCGGCGCCAGGTCGTAGCGCACCACCGCCTTCTTGGACAGGGAGACCGTGAGCAGCTGGGTCATCTCCTCCACGAGCCGGTTCAGGTCCACTTCCAAAACCTGCAGGCGTCCCTTCCCCGCATAGGCCAGCAGCTGCCGGGTGAGGTCCGCGGCCCGGAGGGTCGCCTTCTCGATCTGCTGCAGGTAGGGGATGGCCGGGCTTTCCGGCGGCAGGTGCATGGTCCCCAGGTTCGTGTTGCCCAGGATGGTGGTGAGCAGGTTGTTGAAGTCGTGGGCGATGCCGCCGGACAGGACCCCGAGGCTCTCGAGCTTCTGGGACTGCCGGAGGGCGTCCTCGGATTCTTTCCGCTGGGTGATGTCCGCCCGGATGGACACGAACTGCTGGGGTCTGCTGTCCTCCCCCAGGAAGGGGACGATGGTCGTGTCCACCCAGTAGTAGGTGCCGTCCTTCGCGCGGTTCTTGATTTCGCCCTTCCAGACTCGGCCAGCCTGTATGGTGCTCCACAGCTCGGTCATGAAGGCCCTGGGATGGAAGCCCGAATTGATGATCCGGTGGTCCTGCCCCATCAGCTCCTCCCGGGAGTATTTGGAGATGGCGCAGAACTTTTCATTCACATAGGTGATGCGGCCCCGGGCATCGGTGACCGCCACGATGGCGTGCTCGTCCAGGGCCCGCTTGAAGCTGGCCAGATCCCGGAGCGCCCGGGCGGCTCGAGTGGGGGGTTTCCGGCTACTCGCGGACCGGTCGAAAGATTCCTGGTACTCGCCACCATGATCCTGCCGAAGCGTCATGAATGACTCCTTGGGAATGTCGGGGGGTTAGTCTAGACCCGGTCTCAATATAGATCGTCCATTCTTGCAAAAATGTTTAACAATAAATTTAATTTTAAATGTTTCAATATATACAGCTAGAGGTTCGTCCTAACGACGCCCCCCTACTCTCAGCCTGGAACCTGATGAACCGCCAGGACCGGTCCTAGCGCCCCGCGGGGGCGTTGTATTCCTGGTAGGAGCCCCGGAAGTCCTCGATGCCGTCGTCGGTGAGGTGCCAGATGCGGGTGGCCACTTCGTCGATGATGTCCTCGTCGTGGGTGACGAAGAGGAGGGTGCCCTCGTAGCGCTGGAGGGCATCGTTCAAGGCGATGACCGCCTCCAGGTCCAGGTGGTTGGTGGGCTCATCCATGACCAGGATGTTGGGCTTCTGGAGCATGAGCTTGCAGAAGAGCAGGCGGCAGGACTCGCCGCCGCTCAGCACGTCCGTCATCTTGTTGCCCTCTTCGCCGCGGAAGAGCATCTGGCCCATGACGCCGCGGATCTGCTCCTTGGTGGCCTCGGGGTCGAACTGGTGCAGCCAGGTGACCAGTTCGTAGCCCTTGGGGATGCTTTCGGCGAAATCCTGGGAGAAGTAGCCCACGTTGGCGTCGTGGCCCCACTTGACCTCACCGCCGTCCAGCTTCAGCCCCAGCTCAGTGACCTGGGGCGCATTGGCCAGCAGGGCGTTCAGCAGGGTGGTCTTGCCGATGCCGTTCCGGCCCATGACCGCGATTTTCTCGCCCCGCTGCACCATGGCCGAGAAACCCTTGATGACCTCGTGGCGCCCTCCGGTCCCATCCTTGTCGGTGTCGTAACCCTTCTTCACGCCTTCGAATTCCAGGGCGTAGCGGCCCCCGGGCTTCAGCTGGTTGAACTTGATGAAGGGGCGCTGGATGTTGCTGCGGGCCAGGTCGCTGGGCTGGAGGCGCTCCACTTCCTTGCGGCGGCTGTTCACCTGGCTGCTGCGGGTGCCCGCGGCGAAGCGCTGGATGAACTCGTTCAGCTGGGCAATCTTCTTCTCCCGCTGGGCGTTGTCGGATTCGATGCGCGAGCGCACCTGGATCTTGGCCATGACCATGTCGTCATAGCCGCCGGTGTACTGGATGATGGTCTGGTAGTCGATGTCGGCGATGTGGGTGCAGACATTGTTCAGGAAGTGGCGGTCATGGGAGATCACCACCACCGTGCCCTTGAAACGGTCCAGGAACTCCTCCAGCCAGTGGATGGAATCCAGGTCCAGGTGGTTCGTCGGCTCGTCCAGCAGCAGGGCCGCCGGGTTACCGAACAGGGCCTGGGACAGCAGCACGCGCACCTTCTGACCGCCCTGCAGCTCGCTCATCTTGCGCCCGTGCAGGGATTCGGGAATGCCCAGCCCGTCCAGCAGGACCGCCGCATCACTCTCGGCGGTGTAGCCGTCCTCGTCGGCCACGATGCCTTCCAGTTCGGCCACCCGCATGCCGTCCTCGTCGGTCATCTCGGCCTTGTCGTAGATGGCGTCCCGCTCCTGCAGGGCCGTCCACAGGCCCTTGTTACCCATGATCACCGTGTCGATAACCCGGAACTGGTCGAAGGCGAACTGGTCCTGGCGCAGGATGCCCATCTTGCGGGGCCGGATCACGTTCCCCATCTGCTGCTCCAGCTCGCCGGACAGGATCTTCATGAAGGTGGACTTCCCCGAGCCGTTGGGCCCCGTCAGGCCATAGCGCCGGCCGGGGTTGAAGGTCGTGGTCACATCCTCGAACAGGATTTTCGACCCGTAACGCATCGTGACGTTTTGCACTGCCAGCATGGACACTCCCGAACCGGTTATTGTAGCTCGGTTTGGGGGGATCTCCGAGGGGCGTTCTCAGCTGGACCTGCTCCAGGCTGCGCCTGAAGTGAGGCGGGTCCGCCGCCTTGACAATCCCTTCCGCAATTCAAAACGGCGCCTGAGGCGCCGTTCTGATGCATGTTGGATGCCCTCGGCGGATCCGCGATCTAGAACGGAATGTCGTCGTCGGGGAAGCCGCCGCCCGCCGGGCTGGGTGCGCCACGGTCTTCGAAGTCCTGGGAACCGCCACCGGTGGTCCGGCTGCCGTAGCTGCTGGAGTCCCGGCTGCCGCCTTCTTCCGCGCGGCCCAGCATGACGAAGTTATCGCAGCGGATGTCGCAGGCGGTCTTCTTCACGCCCGCCTGGTCGGTGTACTCCCGGTACTGGATGCGGCCCTCGATCATCACCTGCTTGCCCTTGCGCAGGTACTTCTCGGCGATCTCGGCCTGCTTGCCCCAGACCACGATGTTGTGCCACTCGGTCTTGCTCTGTTTCTCGCCGGACTGGTTCTTCCAGGTCTCCGTGGTGGCCACGGAGAAGCGGGCCACGTTCTGGCCCGAGGGCGTGGTTTTCAACTCGGGATCGCGCCCCAGGTTGCCGATGAGGAGCACTTTGTTCAGGGATCCGGACATGGCTGTCCTCCTTTATAGTGGCGGAGCTCTCCGCCTCACCGTCGACTCAGACCATCTGAGGGGGTGGTAGGGTGATGAGATTTGCGCCGAGGGAAAGCCATGTCAAGCCCCAACTCAACAGTCCTGGTGAGCTGTAAAAACAAGTCCGGTGCCGAGAAGCATTACCTCCCCGCCTTGGTCGCCGCCGGATGGACCGGGGCCACGCAACTGGTCGCCCCCGGCGACCCCCAGCCGGACCTGAGCCGGGCCTCGGGACTGCTGCTCACAGGCGGCTTCGACATCCACCCCCGCCACTGGGACGAGGCCGAATCGGTGCATCCAAAGGCCGAAGTGGACGCGGACCGGGATGACTTCGAGCTCCCCCTCATCCGCGCGGCCTGGGAGCGGAAACTCCCCATCCTCGGGGTCTGCCGGGGCGAGCAGATCCTCAACGTGGCCCTGGGCGGCAGCCTGATCCAGGACGTGCCCGATCACTTTCACTGTGAACCCGAGCGTCACCAGCACGGCACCCCCGATGTCCCCGATATGCGCCACCGCGTGCAGTTGGCCCCCGGCTCGCGGCTGCGGGCCCTGCTGGGCGAGGATGTCTTCCTCGTCAACAGCCGTCACCACCAGGCCGTGAAGCGGCTGGCGCCACCCCTGGTGGCCGTGGGCTGGCACCTTGACACGGTCCATCCAGAGACCGGACCCCTCATCGAGGCCGTGGAGGCCGCCGACCTTGACCGATGGGTCTTTGGCGTCCAGTGGCATCCCGAGAACCTGGTGAACCTGAAGGGCCCCGCGGGCGATGCAGCGAGGGACCTGTTCATAGCCTTCGTGCAAGCCATCAGCCAACGATGAACACAGAAGCAATTGATCCGTGTACCTCTGCGGCCAGTTTGAGGAGCTCCCGTGTCCAACGACATCCTTTTCGACGTTCACCGCCGTGTCGCCACGCTGACGCTGAACCGACCGGACCGCATGAACGCCCTCCTTCCAGGCATGCGGGCGGCCTTTGAGGAGGCCTTGGCCAGGTCGGCCGAACCTGCAGTGAAGGTCCTGGTGCTGCGGGGCGCGGGCCGGGCCTTCTGCGCTGGCGGGGATATCGCATGGATGGCCAAGGCCATGGCCGAAGGCAACTGGACGGAGATGGATGCGCTGTTGGACCTGGGCAGCTCCGTGGCCTGCGCCCTGGCCCTGCTGCCCAAGCCGGTGGTGGCCGTGGTGCAGGGCGCCGCCGCCGGGGCGGGCATGAGCCTGGCGCTCTGCGCGGATCTGCGCCTGGCCACCCCCGAGGCCCGGTTCAGCATGGGTTTCGCGAAGATCGGCCTGCATCCGGACTGGGGTGGCAGCGTGGCCCTCTCCAGCCTGGTGAATCCCGCCATCGCCGCGGAGCTGATGTTCCTCGGGGACAACCTTCGCGCGGAGCAGGCCCAGGCCCTGGGCCTGGTCAACCAGGTGGTGCCAGTGGAACAGCTGGACACAGCCCTGGAAGCCCTCACCACCCGTTTGGCCGCGGGGCCCGCGGAGACCTTCGCCCGCATCAAGGCCACCCTGCTCCGGAACCGGGGCCTGGACGCCCAGGGCCTGCGGGCTCGCGTCGAGGCCGAAGGCGCCCAGATGAAGGCCGCCATGCACCACCCCGATGCGAAGGAAGGGCTAGAGGCCTTCCTGGAGAAGCGGGCGCCCCGGTTCGCCTGAGCCAAGAGCTGGACACTTGGCCCCTCGGCCTTACCTCTTTGGTCATTGTGTTACATTTTAAATTCTATGGCCTCCGTCCTCACCATCTGCGCCGAGTGCGAGCGCCATGCCCTGCGTTTCCCCCGGAAGGGGAAGGCCATGACCGAGGCCTTGACCTGCCTCACCCGGCTGCTGCTCAGCCGGAAGCGCCTCCAGGGGCTCCGCGTGGTCCGGGAGGACTGCCTCCTCAACTGTCCCCTGGGGAAGATTTGCGTGGCCTTGAAGCGCGGGGACCAGGAAGTGCGCCATCACCTGTCGCCGGAGGATGATCTAAAGCAAGTCGCCGCGAAGCTGGCGGGCACAGCTAGGCCTTAGCGCATGCCCCGGCTCTGCGCCGCCTCGATGAGCTCCTTGATGCGGCGGGCGTCGGCCTTGCGGTGGCCATGGCTGGTGAGGGGGTCGCTGCCGCCGGTGCTTTCCACCAGGATGTCGGCCCAGAACATGCCCGTATCGATGCGCACGCTGGCCACCTTGGACAGGTGGATGCTGATCTCGTTCACGGTGAACCAGGAGCGCTTGCGGCGCACCACGGCCGTATCCGTGACTTCGATGACCGTGCTCCAGACGTGGTTGCCCTTGGTCCAGCGGCTGGCATGGAAGGTCTCGGTGGCCATCAGAGCGCAGCCTTGGCGGCGGTGACCACGGCCTGGGGTGTGACACCGTAGGCCTCCAGCAGCTTCTCGGGCTTGCCACTCTGGCCGAACCGGTCGTTCACTCCCACGCGGCGAACCGGCATGGGGTGGGCTTCGGACAGGATCTCCGCCACGATGCCGCCCAGGCCGCCATGGATCTGATGCTCTTCGCAAGTCACCACGGCCTTGTGTTTCCTGGCCAGGGCAATGAGAGTCTCACGGTCGAAGGGCTTGATGGTGGGCGTGTGCAGTACCGTGGCCTCTATGCCATCAGCGGCCAGCAGTTCAGCAGCATCTAGGCAGATGGAGGTGCCCAGGCCGCAGCCCACCAGCAGCACGTCCTTGCCCTGGCGCATGACCACGGCCTTGCCCAGCTCGAATTTGTAGTCCGAACCATGGATGCGAGGGAACTTGTCGCGGGTGAGGCGGACATAGACCGGGCCCTGGTGGGCATAGGCGGCGCGAACGGCCTGCTTCGTCTCGCTGCCATCCGAAGGGCAGATGATGGTCATGCCGGGAATCATGCTCATGAGGGCCAGATCTTCCAGGCACTGGTGGGTGCCGCCATCCTCGCCCACCGTGAGGCCCGCGTGGGTGGCCACGATCTTGACGTTCTGATGCCCAACGCCCACGGCCTGGCGTACGAACTCATAGGCCCGCCCCGTGGCGAACATGGCGAAGGTGCTCACGAAGGGCACCACGCCCGTGGTGGCGGCCCCGGCGGCAGCGGCCACCATGCCCTGCTCCGCGGCGCCCATGTTGAAGAAGCGCTCGGGGAAGGCCTTGGCGAACTTGCTGGTGCGGGTGGAGCCCGCCAGATCCGCGTCGAACACGATGATATTGGCGCCCTCGTTCCCCAGCTCCACCAGGGTGTCACCGTAGGCATCCCGCAGGCTGTCCATCACGCCGCCCACTTTGCCGCCCACGCCTGCCGTGTCCAAGCCCGCCATGACCACTCCCGTCGAATCTTTCATTCTACGCGAGGTGGGGCTGGGGCGCTGCCGCTATGGGGCTGCTGCAGGCGGATCGCCGAGTGATCCGCCCGAACAAGTTCAGTGGCCTTAGTCTGGTGGGATGGTCTGGCTGATCCGCCCCTCCACCCTGCTCTGGGGTGCCTTCCTTACCCTAGGCGGGATGGCCCTGGCCCTGCGCCTGTGGCTTCCCGGTCACTGGGCCCTGCCCTGGCTCAGCTCGGGCCTTGGGTGCCTGCTGGCCCTGCGGGTGGCCTCGCTGCTCTGGGACTGGAGACAAGGACGGGTTCCCGGCACACGGGTCCTGCTTCCCGCCATCATCCTGGCTGAAGGCCTGGGCCTGGTTTTCACCGGAGGTTCCCAAGCGGCCCTGCGCGTTCGCCTCGGAACCGCCCTGGCCCTGGAAATGCTGCTGCTGGTCCTCGCGGTGCGGGCCTGGAAGGCCTCGCAAACCCAGCCGGGCGCCTGGCCCGAGGACCGCATCTCCGCCGCCTTCGGGGCCTTTGTGCCCACCAGTGCCGCGCGGCTCATGGCCCTGGAACTGGTGATGCTTGGCAGCGCCATCCAGTTCCTGTTCGGCGGGTTCAGGCACTCGGCGCCTGAAGGATTCAGCCACCACCGGGAATCAGCCCTGGCCGGCATCCTGCCAGCCATTCCCCTGATGATTCCCGGGGACTTCCTTCTGATGAAAGCGCTCTTCTCGGGACTGGCGCCCTGGCTGCGGTGGACCTTGCACGGATCCACGGTGTACGCCGTGCTCTGGCTGTTCGGTTTCTACGCCACGCTCAAGACCCGCCCCCACCAGGTGAGCGACGGTTGGGTGAGCCTGCGCCTGGGCCTGATGAAATCCGTCTCGTTCCCGGCAGGCCTGGTCCAATCCGCCACGCCACTTCCGGAGTTCGCTGACGACTGGGCCCGCCATGCCCACCTTAAGGGCGTGGGAAAACTGGTCGCCAAAGGGGCCCCGGTCCTCGAATTGAAACTCTCCGAACCGGTTCAGGTACTGGGCCTGCTGGGTCCAGGTCGGCCCACGCAACGGCTCGCGGTGTCCTTCGATGATCCTTCGGCCTTTCTCGCGGCTCTGGGGCGCCCATGCGTCTGAGCCTGCCCATCGATCCCCTGCTGCCGCAGATCGTCGCGAGCCTCCGCGAGGCTCCGAACCTGGTGCTGCAGGCAGACCCCGGGGCCGGGAAGACCACCCGAGTGCCCCCGGCCCTCCTGGAGGCGGGCCTGCTGGGGGAGGGCGAGTGCTGGATCCTGGAGCCCAGACGCTTGGCTGCGCGTCTGGCCGCCACGCGGGTGGCGGAGGAACTGGGCGAAGCCTTGGGCCAGCGAGTCGGCTATGCGGTGCGCTTCGAGCAGAAGGTCTCCAGGGCCACTCGACTACGCTTCGTCACGGAGGGGCTGCTGCTGCGGCGCCTGCAGGGCGATTCCAGCCTGCGTGGCATCTCGGCCGTGGTGCTGGACGAGTTCCATGAGCGGCACCTGCACACCGACCTGGCCATCACCCTGCTCCGACGCCTCCAGCGGGAGGCCCGGCCCGATCTCAACCTGCTGGTGATGTCCGCCACCCTGGATCCAGGCCCCGTGGCCGCCTACCTGGCCGCCCCGGTCATGAAGAGCGAAGGGCGGACCTTCCCGGTGGCTACCACCTTCCTGTCCCGGCCTGACGACCGCCCCATCGATCAGCAGGTGGCGGAAGCACTGGAGCGACTGTACGGAGAGGGTCTCCGCAACCACACCCTGGTCTTCCTGCCGGGCGCCGCTGAGATTCGCGCCTGCCTGAAGGGCTGCGAGACCGTGGCCACGCGGCACGGATTGAGCCTCCGGCCCCTGCATGGTGAGCTGTCGCCGGACGCCCAGGCCCATGCCCTGGAGATTTCCAGCACGCCCAAAGTCATCCTCAGCACCAATGTGGCCGAGAGCTCCGTCACCCTGGATGGCATCGGCGCCGTGGTGGATTCGGGCCTGGGCCGGGAGGCTTCACACTCGCCCTGGTCGGGCCTCGCGGGCCTGCGCACGGTGCGCATCGCCCAGGCCCGCTGCGTGCAGCGCACGGGCCGTGCCGGTCGCACCGGACCGGGCCGGTGCCTGCGCCTCTACACCGAGGCCGACTTCGCCACTCGACTCGCCTTCGACACACCCGAGCTGCAGCGTTCCGACCTTGCGGAACCGTTGCTGTCCTTGCATGGCATGGGGATCGCCGAGCCCAGCGCCCTGGACTGGTTCGAGGCGCCCCCGGCGACCGCCCTCACAGCTGCCGAAGTCCTGCTCACGCGCCTGGGCGCCCTGGAGGACGGCTGCCTCAGTGCCATGGGCCGACGCATGGCAGACCTGCCCCTGCATCCGCGCCTAGCCCGCCTGGCTGTGGGTGGCGAGGAACTGGGCATCCCGCAGCTGGCCCTCCGCGCCGCGGCCCTGCTGGAGTCCGGCAGCCTGTCGGCGCGCCAGGGTCTGGATCGTTCCCCAGTGAAGGCGGGCCATGGCGCGGATTCCGACCTGCTGCTGCGCCTGGACCAGTTTGAGGAGGCGGAAGCTGCCGGTTTCGGGGCTGGGGCCTGCCGGGCCGCTGGGCTGGACATCGCGGCCCTCCAGCGGGCCCGACGGGCGGTCCAGGCACTCCAAAGGCACCTGCCCTCGCCCGCGGAGCCCGCCGACGCGGAGCTGCGCCTGCTGAAGGCCCTGCTCCTGGCCTATCCCGACCGGGTTGGCCAGCTGTCCGCCAATGGCACCTGCGCCTTCGCCGGAGGTGGCGGGGCCAAGCTCGAGCCCGCCAGCCGGGTCCGCCGCCCCGGTCTGATCCTGGCCCTGGAGGCCGAGGCCGTGAAACAGGGCACGGGGGCCCAGACGCTGATCCGGATGGCCTCCCGCTGCGAGGGGGACTGGCTGCTGGAGGCCTTCCCAGACCGCCTCCAGGACCTGGATGAGGTGGTGTTCAACCCTACAGCGGCCCGGGTCGAACGGCGCTCCGAGATCCGCTACGAAGGGTTGGCCATCGATGCGAGCCGGGGGCCCGCGGATCCTGCAGATCCGCGCGTCGCTCCGCTGCTGGCCGAAGCCTTGAGGGACCGGCCCCTGGACGAGGTGCCTGCGCGGGTCCTGGCGCGCCTGGCCTTCCTGGGTCGGCACCGCCCCGACCTGGGCCTGCCGGAAGACCTGCTGGGTCCGCTGCTGGCGGGCGCCTGCCGAGGTCGAACCACCCTCCGCGAGGTGCAGGACGTGGACTGGCTCGCCGCGCTGCGGCAGGCCTTCTCCACGGAGACGCTGCGCCTCCTGGACGCCTGGGCGCCCGAGGCCATCCAGCTGCCCAAGGGTCGGCCCACCAAGGTCCACTACGAAGACGATCCCCCCTGGATCGCCTCCCGGCTCCAGGACTTCTGGGGCCTCAAGAAGACCCCCGCCGTGGCCGGCGGCGCCGTGCCCCTGGTCCTGCACCTGCTGGCCCCCAACATGCGGGCCCTGCAGGTCACCACGGACCTGGCGGGCTTCTGGCAGCGGGTCTACAAGGAATTGCGGCCCACCCTGTCGCGACGCTATCCGAAACACCATTGGCCGGAGTGAGGGTACCCTTTCCGCATGCTCTCCTTCCGCCCCATCCGCCCCGAGGACGATGCCGACCTGGCGGCCATCATCCGCCAAGTCATGCCTGAGTTCGGGGCCGGTGGACCGGGCTTCGCCATCCACGATGCCGAAGTGGACCGCATGTGCGCGGCCTACTCGGTGGATGGGGCGGCCTATTTCGTGGTGACGGACGGATCGGGCAGGGTGGTCGGCGGAGGTGGCGTGGCCCCGCTGGTGGGGGGTGAACCCGGCGTCTGCGAGCTGAAGAAGATGTATTTCCTGCCGGAGGCCCGGGGCCAGGGCATGGGCGAGAACCTCCTCCGCCACTGCCTGGAGACCGCCAGGATCCTGGGCCACACCACCTGCTACCTGGAGACACTCACGGGCATGGATCAGGCCATCCGCCTCTACAAGAAGCTGGGCTTCAGGCCCCTCTGCGCCCCCCTGGGCCACACCGGCCATGGCGGCTGTGACCACTGGTTCGCGCTGGAATTGAAATGATCGTCGGCCTAGGAACGGACCTCTGTCCTCCCGACCGTCGGATGACGGAGCAGAGCCCGGGGGGCTCTGCGGGGTCGGGCCCCGGCGAGGAGGGAATCATGCAACGAAGGGTGATGCCGTGATTGTTGGCCTTGGCACCGACCTGTGCCCCCCTTCCCGCTGGCGCCACCTGGTGGAACGCTTCGGAGCGGAAAAATGTGCCGGTCGGATTCTCCATGCGGAAGAGGCGGCCTACCTGCTGGGGGGCAACCGGGAACGCCTGCCGGAACGACTGGCGGGACGCTGGGCCCTGCGGGAGGCCTTCGGCAAGGCCCTGGGCACCGGGCTGGAGGGCTGGTCCTGGAAGGAACTGCGCTATGTGAATGGCCGACTCTGGGCCGTAGGAGCCCTGGCCGAGAACTTAACCGCTCGGGAGATCCGCTTCCTGCATGGGAGCGTGAGCCATGACGGAGACCTGGCTCTGGCCGTGGTCGTCCTGGAGCGCTGAAACTCAAGGCCCTGGATCCCAGGCCGATCCTGGGAACAGGACGACCCAATGGATCCACTCCAGGCCAAGCAGCAGATGACCCTCCCTGAATTCCGGAGCCTCCGGGACTTCATCTATGCAAAATCGGGCATCTTCTTCAGCGAATCCAAGCAGTACTTCCTGGAAAACCGGCTCAGCAAACGGATCTCGGACCTGAAGCTGCGGAGCTATGGGGACTACCTGGCCCTCCTCCAGGGCAGCCAGGGGGCCGCAGAGCTGAAGCGGCTCTTCGTCGAGATCACCACCAACGAGACCAGCTTCTGGCGGAACCCGCCCCAGATCGAGGCCTTCCAGAACATCGTGCTGCCGGATGCGGCCAAGCAGGCCCGGGAACGGGGGCAGAACCGGCTGCGCATCTGGTCGGCGGCCTGTTCCAGTGGCGAGGAGCCCTACACCCTGGCCATGATCTGCCAGGACCTGAAGGACACGGTGCTGCGCGGGCTGACCGTGGAAATCCTGGGCACGGACATCAGCGAGAAGGTGCTCGCCCAGGCCCAGGAGGCCATCTACAACAGCTACACCCTGCGCAACCTGACGCCCGAGCAGCTGCAGCGCCATTTCGTCGCGGCCGGCAAGGACCTCTTCCACCTGAAACCCGAAGTCCAGCGGTTGACCAGCCTCCGGCACTTCAACCTGGTGGACTACCCCGGCTACCGTCAGCTGGGCGCCTTTGATGTCATCTTCTGCAGGAACGTCCTCATCTACTTCGACGAGGCCGTCAAGTCCCAGGTGCTCAAGGGTTTTCACGGCCAGCTCCACCCCAAGGCCTATCTGCTGGTCGGACACAGCGAAAGCATCCATGCTTTCAACACCGGTTTCGAACTGCTGCACTTCAGCAAGGCCATGGGATACCGGAAGCGGACCTGAAAGCAGGAGCGGAACATGCCCATCACCCCGCAAGAACTCATCGCCAACCTTGGAGACCTGCCGCCCCTGCCGCAGGTGGCCTCCCAGGTGCTGCGGGTGTCTGCGGACCCGGACGCCAATGCCGAGGACCTGCGCAAGGTCATCGCCATGGATCAGGCGCTCACCAGCCAGATCCTGAAGATTTCCAATTCGGCCATGTTCGGGATGATGCGGGAAGTCACCACCCTGACCCAGGCGATCATGACGCTGGGTTTCTCCACCATCAAGAGCGTGGTCATCGCCAGCTCCGCCAAGAACCTCTACCACCGGGGCACCGTGGGCCTGCAGGAACGGCTCATCTGGGAGCACGCCCTGGTATCGGCCATCGCCAGCCGGGCCTTCGCCAAGAGCCTGCGCTTCCCCCGCATCGAGGAGGCCTTCATCGGCGGCCTGCTGCATGACATCGGGAAATCCGTCATCGGGGTGAAGTTCCCCGAGCGCTACAGCACCCTGCTGCGAACGGTCTACAACGAGAACAGCGTCTGCCTGGATCTGGAACTGGAGACCTTCGGATTCGACCATGCCATGGTGGGCGAGGCCCTGGTCAGCCAGTGGAACCTGGCCACCAGCCTGCAGGCTGCCGTGCGCTGGCACCACGATCCCATCCACGCCCAGGAGACGCACCGGGAGCTCACGGCCATCGTGGCCCTGGCCAACCACCTTTCGCTGGAGGAGAAGGTGGGCATCGGTGATCCCAAGCACCTGGAAGGCGCCTCCATGCAGGCCATGGAGATCCTCCAGCTCGGCCCCGAGGCTCTGGGCGGCATCAAGGAAGGCGTCCGGACCGCCATCGAGCAGGACAAGACCATGATCGCGGAGTTCTGATGATCACCCGGGAGCAGTTGATCTCGCGCCTGAAGGCCAAGACCCTTCCGAGCCTCCCCCTGACGGTGGTGGCTTTGGGCGAGGCCGTGCAGGACGAGCGCTGCACCGTGGACCGCATCCTCGGCATCCTCTCGAAGGACCCCTCTCTTTCCGCCACTCTGCTCCGCCTGGCCAACTCGGCCCTGTATGCCGGCGGCGGGTCTGTCATGGATCTCCGCACGGCCGTGTTGCGCCTGGGTTTTGATGCCATGGCCAACCTCGGCACCGGCGCCGCGGTCATCAAGACCCTGAAGGGCGGCACCCATCTCGATGCCTTGAAGCTCTGGCAGCACAGCGTGGCCGTGGGCCTCACCGCCAAGGGCGTCTGTGTCCTGGCCCGTCGGCACGGCCAGGCAGAGACCGCCTTCCTCACCGGCCTGCTGCACGACATCGGCAAGATCGCCCTCGACACCTGCTTCCCCGAAGCCTATGCCGGTGTTCTCCAGAAAGTGGCCCAGGGCGCATTCTTCGTGGAGGCGGAGCGGGAGGTGCTGGGCATGGACCATGCCGAAGCTGGCTCTCTCCTCGCCGCCGAATGGTCCTTCCCCCAGGCCATTATCGAGGTGATCCGCGACCACCACGACCCCAAGCCCGAAGACTTCCTGCCCAACCTGATCCACCTGGCGGATCTGCTGGTGCGCACCCGGATTCCCATGGGACCCGCGGACGAGAAGCTGATGCTCTCCCTTGACGACCTGCCGGCCTTCAAGGCTGTCCTCGCCGGCGCCCTCCAGAAGGATCTGGACGTGGAACGGATGACCTTCTCCATTGACGACGAACTGGACCACGCCATGGCCTTCGTCGAAGTGGCTTTCCAGGCCTGAGGACATCATGACCATTCGCATCCTGATCGTGGATGACAGCCCCTTCATGAGGAAGTCCCTGCAGAAGATGCTGGAGGAGGCGCCGGACCTGAAGGTGGTGGCCACGGCCCGGGATGGCATCGACGCCCTGGAGAAGATCGAGGAGTTCAAGCCCGATATCGTCACCCTCGATATCGAGATGCCGCGCATGGATGGCCTGACCTGCCTCAAGAAGATCATGGCCACCCACCCGATGCCCGTGCTGATGGTGTCAAGCTTGACCCAGGAAGGCGCCCAGGCTACCCTGGACGCCCTCTCCATGGGGGCCCTGGACTTCATCCCGAAGGAGAACGGCTTCGCCAGCCTGAGCATCATGCAGATCCAGCACGATCTGCAGGAGAAGGTGCGGCGCCTGGCCGGCAGCCCCCGCTTCCACAAGCCGAGTGCCCCCGCGCCAGCGCCCTCTCCCGCGCCGAGCCAGACGACCACCCCGGCAGCGCCGCCGGTTCCCAGACCTGCAGCGACGCCCAAGGCTCAGGCCCCCATGGGCACGACCCTGGGTTCCTCGCCGCAGGCCGAGCTGCTGGTGATCGGCAGTTCCACTGGCGGCCCCAAGGCCCTCCAGGACATCCTCCCGACCATCCCTGCAGGACTTCCCGTCCCCTGTCTCATCGTCCAGCACATGCCCAGCACCTTCACCAAGCCCTTCGCGGACCGGCTGAACGGCCTGTGCCAGGTGAGCGTCAAGGAGGCCGAACAGGGCGAGCCGCTCAAAGCGGGCACGGTCTACATCGCACCGGGCGGTATCCACATGACCTATGGAGCGCGGGGCCCCAAAGGCTGCATCGAGTTGAGCCCGGAGCCCGTCGCCTCCCTGCACCGTCCCAGTGTGGACGTGCTGTTCTTGAGCGTGGCTGAACTATTCAAGGGCCCGGTGCTCGCAGGAATCCTCACCGGCATGGGCTCGGACGGCGCCAAGGGCATGGAGCAGCTGAAGAAGAAGGGGGCCCATACCCTTGCCGAGTCCGAAGAGAGCTGCGTGGTCTACGGCATGCCCCGTGCCGCCGTGGAACGTGGCTGTGTCGATGTGGTGGCCCCCCTGGCGGATATTCCTGGCCACCTGCGCCGGCACTTCCACCTCTAATGCAGACCCCTGCGGTCCTCGGCTCCCTGGGGATTCCGCCTTCCGCGGTGCTCTCCACTCCGACGCTGGTGAGCAGTTTTGCGGACCAACAAGTTCAAGCCACCCTTGAGGCCATTCTTCCTGAAGGCATCCTCCTGCGGCTGCCGGACGGGAAGCAGCTGCAGACCCAGGGGAGCCTGCCCTTCCCGGTGGGAAGCACGCTGACCTTGACGGGGGTGGCCTTGCCCGACGGCGCGGGGGTGCGCCTGCAGGTCATCCGTGCGACACCGCCGCCCAGTCCACCTCTGCTGGCGCCCCTGACCTTTGGCGAGGCCGCGCCTCTGATGGCCCGGCTCCAGTCCAGCGCCACCCAGTCGCCCCTCGCAGAACTGCTCCGCAGCTTCCTGCAGGCGGGGGCGGCCATTGCCGAGCAGCCCGAAACCTGGTCGACCTGGGTCAAGGAGGCCATGAAGACCCTGTCCAATCCGGCCGCCTCCCCGGCCGAAGCCGCCTTCCACCAGCTCCAGGCCAAGGAGGGCACCGCCCTGTTCGAAGTGCCCCTGCCCTGGGCCCCCGGTACCGATCCCATGCGCATCTGGATCGAGGGGGAGAAGGATCCTTCGGGTTCGCCGGCCGACCAGGCCCACCGGGTGTTCCTGAGCGTTCCCTTCACCAACCTCGGAGAAGTGCGGATGGGCCTGGAGCAGCGCAGCGCCGGTCTGAAAGTCCGGCTCTGGCTCCAGAACCCCAGCCAGATCGCCGACCTCCAATCCGACCTCGAATCCGAGTTGACGTCCCTGGGGCGACCCGTGCATTTGCAGGTGCTCGCCCTGCCCCCCGGGAGCCCCGATATTCGCGCCTTGGCGGGGGTTGGCGCCCTCCAGGCCATGGGCTGAGGCGCCAGGTCAGGCAACAACGCTGGTCGCGGAAGACGCAGAAAATGCGCGGAAGGCTCCGAAGAAGGAGACCCTTCTGTGCTTGAGAATTCATCCGACTCTTGCTTTTCCTTTCGTGACTTCTGCGAATTTCCGCGCCTTCCGCGACCAGCACCATCTGGTTGGTGAGGGGATGGCCTCAACCCTTGCGCAGCTGTCTCATCAACCTCGGCAGGCGGTTCAGGGCGGCCTGGGCCTCGGCCCATTCTCGGTGCGGACGGGCCGGATAGCCGGTGACGAAACTGCCTTCGGGCAGGCTCTTGGCCACCACGCTGTTGCCACCCACGACGCTGCGGCTGCCGATCTCGATGTGGCCCACCACGCCCACCTTGCCGGCCAGGGTGACGTAGTCGCCGAGCCTGGTCGAGCCGCTGATGCCGGTCTGGGCCACCAGCAGGCAGTGGCTCCCCACCTGGACGTTGTGGGCCACCTGCACCTGGTTGTCGACCTTCGTGCCGGAGCCTATGCGTGTGGGGCCCAGGACGCCTCGATCGATGGTGACGCAGGCGCCGATCTCGACGTCATCGCCCACCTCCACCCAGCCCACCTGGGGGATCTTGGCGTGGTGGCCATCAACCAGGACATAGCCGTAGCCGTCGCTCCCCACCACGGAATTGGCGTGGACGGTCACCCGGTCGCCCAGCCGGGTCCGCCGGTAGACCACCACCCCCGGGAACAGTTCGCAGCCTTCGCCCAGCTCGCAGTCGTCGCCCACGTGAACGCCCGGGTAGAGCACGCAGCCCTTCCCCAGCACCGTCCGCGCCCCCACGGTGGCCCCCGGGGCGATGCGGCAGCCCTCGCCGATTCGAGCGGAAGCATGCACGGGTGCATCGCTCCAATCAGGTGCCGGTTCCGGGTGCAGCCAGCCAATGGCCCGGGCGAAGGCCCAGTAGGGATGCTTCAGCCGCAGGACCGGGAGGTCGCCCAGGTCCACGTCGGGATCCGCCAGGATCAGACCCGCAGCGCTCTCCTTGGCCTTGCCCGCGTACTTGGGGTTGGCCAGGAAGCTCACGGAACCAGCGCCCGCCTCCTCCAGGGGCTTCACTTCGGAAATCGGGCGATCCGGGGGACAATGGTCCAGGGTGCCGCCCAGACGTTCGGCCAATTCCTGTGCGGTCAGGGTCGTCACGGTCCGGGACATGGGGGGCTCCTCCTCGATCAATCCAGTCTTCAGCCTTCAGCCTCCAGTTTCCAGTCATCCCTTCGGAATCCAGCATGCATCCAGTTCTTTTTGACATCGGCTCCTTCCCCCTGGGCACCTACGGACTGCTGCTGGCCATCGCCTTTTTCGCGGGCACGGCCCTGGCCAAACGGCAGGCTCGGCTGGACGGCCTGGAGCCTGCGGCCATCACGGATCTCGCCATCGCCATGCTCATCTCGGCCATTCTCGGCTCGAAACTCCTGATGGTCGTGGTGGATCTGATCAGTGGGGTGCCGGCTGCAGAGGTGTTCTCCTTCGCCACCCTGCGGGCCGGAGGCGCCATTCATGGCGGGATCATCGCCGCCACAGCCGTGTTTTTCTGGAAGCTCAGGAAGGGCCAGGGCCTGCCCCTCCGGCTCACCGGGGATGCCCTGGTGCCGGGCGTAGCCCTGGGCCAGGCCATCGGCCGCCTGGGCTGCTTCTCCGCCGGGTGCTGCTACGGCACTGAAAGCCACCTGCCCTGGGCCACCATCTTCACCAACCCCATCGCCCATGCTTTCAGCGGCACGCCGCTCGGCATCCCGCTCCACCCGGTGCAGCTCTACAACACGCTGACCAACCTCCTGGTGATGGCCGTGCTGCTCCTGGCGCGGCCGAAGCGGGCCTTCCAGGGCCAGATCTTCGCCCTCTACTTCCTGGTGGAAGGCCTGGGCCGGGCGATCACCGAAACCTGGCGCGGCGACGTGGACCGCGGCACGGGGTGGCTGGGCTGGGCCTGGCTCAGCACGGGGCGCCTCACGGGCCTTGGCTTCATGCTGCTGGGTCTCGGACTCTGGGTGTTCTGGAGCCGACGCAAGGAATCCCAAGTCAGGAGTTCTGCATGATCAGCTTGCGCGCCGAAGACGGCGCCCCCCGCCTGGACCGCTTCCTGGCCGACCGCTTCCCCGAAATTCCCCGCGCCCGCTGGGATGTGCACGTGCGCACGGGCGAGATCAAGGTGAACGGACAGGCGGTGACCAAGGGCGGCGTGAAGCTGCGTCCCGGGGATCTGGTCGAGACCGAACTGCCGACGATCGCACCGCCGGCGGCCCACCTGGAAGCCGAGGCCATCGACCTGCCGACCCTGTTCGAAGACTCCCAGCTGTGGATCGTGGACAAGCCCACGGGCATGGTCGTGCATCCTGGCCCTGGCCATGCCGGAGGCACGGTGGTGAACGCGCTGCTGCACCGCCTCAGGGCGCCCGTGGTGGCATTGGCCGCCGCCGACGACGAGCCCACGGAGGACACGGAAGAACTCTCCTCGGGCTGGCCGGGCCTCGTGCACCGCCTGGACCGCTACACCACGGGCTGCCTCTGCCTCGCCAAGACCGCCGAGGCCCAGCGCGCCATCCAGGACCAGTTCAAGGCCCGCACCGTGGAAAAGCGCTACCTGGCCCTGGTGCGCCACTCGCCCAAGCTGCCCCAGCTGGGCAGCCTGCTCATCGACGAACCCATCGCCCGCCACAAGCGGGACCGCCTGCGCATGGTGGTGGCCGCGGGCGGCCGTTCGGCCCAGACCCGCATCCGCGTGCTGGCCCGCACCACCAGCGTGGCCCTGGTGGAATGCGAGCTCCTGACGGGCCGCACCCACCAGATCCGGGTACACCTTGCGCACCTGCGGGCGCCGCTCATGGGCGACCCGCTCTACGGCGGCCCGGGCCGGTGGAAGGATGTGGACGACCAGCCCCTGCTGCTGCCCCACCCGGCCCTCCATGCCTGGAAGCTGTCCGTGGACCATCCGGAAACCGGGGTGCGCATCGACGCGGAGGCCCCCATCCCGGACGCGTTCAGGACCCTGGCGGCCGCCCTGGGCTTGCCTGGCTTCTGACCCGGCCCCATCCTCCCGGCCAGCCGATTGAACCGAGGATTCCATGATTCCAGCCGCACTTGAACCAACCAGCCTGGAGGGCCTGCTGAAGGCCTATCCCTACCTGCCCGGCATCCTGTTCGCCCTCCTCTGCCTGGGGATCCTGTTCCTGGTGATCCTGCCGCGGCTCGGGCCCTGGCGGCGTGGCAAGAATCGTCCGGTCATGGATCCCGTGCAGGTGAGCGAACTTGTGTCAGGCGCCGGCGCCCTGGTGGTGGATCTGCGGCCTGCGGAAGCCTTCAGGGCGGGTCACATCCGGGGCAGCCTGAACGTACCCTTCGAGGAGCTGGCGCGGCGCTTCGCCAATCCCGACCCCAAGGCCAAGCGCTCCCTGATTCTGGTGGATGAGACGGACAAGCTTTCCCATCAGGCTCTGGATCAGCTCATGGCCCGAGGGTTCAGCTGGGTCTACGTGCTGAAGGGTGGCATGAAGGCTTGGCGCCGGGCTGATTTCCCCCTCGCGAAGTAGCCGCTACTTCTTCGGCTCGTCCGGCTGGGCACCAGGCACTTGGACCACTGCGGCCGGAGCACTCTGGAAGGCGAGGTGGGTGATCCACCAGCGCTTGCCGTCCCAGCCGCACTGCAGGGCGTTGAGGCCGGTGTAGGCCACGGGCCCTTCGGCGCTCAGCCGGATCTCATAGGGCGACCAGACCTGGGCGAGGCCATCCTGTTTCTGGACCGACACCGCCGTGCCGCGCTCGAAGAACCCGGTCTTCTCCCACTGGGGCAGGGCAAAGCCAAGGAAGGCTTCCAGCTCCACCGGGCGGAGGAAGGCGCCCTTCTCGGGATGCCGGGCCGCCACCAGGATCCTGGCCTGGATGTGGAACAGGGCGCGGATCTTCTCGATCTCGCGCTTCTGGTCCTTGGGCCCCGAGATGTAGGCGTAGAGCGCCGCTGTCAGGGCCTCCGGCGTGGCGGTATCGGCCGGTGCCAGCTCCGCGCGCACCAGTTCCGTGACGGGATTCGAACTGAGGGGCGGCGGTTTCCCCGGCTCGGGGCTTGGCTTGAGGGGGGCCGGCCCCTGGGCGACCAAGGAGAGCGATGCGAGACAGAGCAGCGAACGCAACACAGAGACCTCCACCGACCTTGAATGTGTCATGCCTCGTCCTCCTCAGGGAGCCCCCACCGATCATAGTGAAGCAGGAGCAGGAGGCCCGGGATGGCGGCGGCCGCGCAGAGCGGGAAGTAGAGGGTCCATCCCACCCGCGCCGCCAGGAACCCCGTGAAACCCGCAAAGAGCGTGCGAGGCAAGGCCATGAGGGCACTGAACAGCGCGTACTGGGTGCCGGTGTAGGTTCGATTGCAGCTGCCCATGAGCAGGGCCGCGAAGGCGCTGCCACCCATGCCGTAAGCCAGGTTCTCCAGCGTGTTGGCAGCCACCAGCAGGGGCAGGTGGCGGCCCAGGAGCGAGATGGCCCAGAAGCCCAGGATGCTGCCGGCCTGCACAAAGCCACAAATCCACAGGGCCTTCCGCAGGCTCATGCGGGTGAGCATCCAGCCCCCGATGAGTCCGCCCAGGATGATGGCCACCATGGCCGTGGTCTTCTGCACCGTACCGATCTGCATTTTGGTGAAGCCCATGCCCCGGAGCAGGAAGGGCATGGTCATGGACTCGGCGAGCCAGTCGCCCAGCTTGTAGAACACGGCGAAGGCCAGGAGGTAGCCGATACCTTTGCGCTGGAGCAGATCTTCCAGCGGTCCAGCAATGGCCTCCTGGAGACTGCGCGGCGCCCGGGCCACGGCATCCGTGTTCATGGCCAGCCAGGTGCCAGCCATGCCCAGCAGCGTGAGTACCGCCATGGCCAGGTAGGTGGTCCGCCAACCGAAGGCCTGGGCCATGATCAACGCCAGACCTCCACTAACCAGCATGGCCACGCGGTAGGCCGCGATGTGGATGCTGTTGCCCAGGCCCAGGTGCTTCTGGTCCAGAGCCTCGGCCCGCCAGGCGTCCACGGCGATGTCGAAGGTGGCGCTGGCCACAGCCACGGACAGTGCCAGGACCACCACCCGCATGAGATCCAGGTGGGGCTGGGTTCGGGCCAGCAGGACCAGGGCCATCGCCATGCTCCCTTGCATGGCGATCATCCAGCCGCGGCGTCGGCCCAGGCCCGGCAGGGCATAGCGGTCCAGGAAGGGTGCCCAGAGGACCTTGAGGCTGTAAGGCAGCGTCACGAAGCTGAAGAGGCCGATGGTGGCCAGGCTCAGACCCTCGTCGGTCATCCAGGCCTTGAGCGTGGAACCCGTCAGGAACAGGGGCAGCCCCGAGGCGAACCCGAGCAGGACAAGGACCAGGAGGCGACGAGACGGCATGGGAGATGGTAACGGGTACGCCGTCTTGATGTCCGATTGCAGGGGTCAGGGCAGCGGCGGCTCAGGCCCCGCGTGGGTGTGCAGGTCATGGACCAGGTGTCCGCCCAGGTGACCGGTGCGGGCCACGGCCAGCATGCCAGCCGCGCTCAGCAGCAGCCAGGCCAGCAGCAGACCTGTTTCCAGGGGCTTCGACAGCTCCTTCTTCCGGAACAGAGGAAGGGACCACAGCCCGGCGAAGGCCGCGCCCAACAGGCAGAAGATCAGGGTGGCCCATTGGGCCGCCAGTTCATGGTCCCGCACACCGGCCAGGAGGGCCGGTGTGGCACGGGCATAGCGCTCCACCGCATCCCCGCTCGCAAGTGCCAGGAACAGCCCCCCGATGCCCAGCAGCAGCAGGACCAGAGCCGAGAGGTGAATCCCCCGTCGCTGGGCGGGCCACAGCAGACCCAACAGCACCAGCAGTGGCGCCACCGTCAGGAGCGCGATGGGGAAATGGACGATGGCCGGATGGAGGTGGTTCCAGGGCGGCAGCATGGGAACTCCAGGGTTGTCGATTCGATCATGGAGTATTACGACGGAATGGGAAGGATGGATGGGTGGTCATGAAAAACGTCGGCGCGCCGTGCCTTCGCCGGAGAATAGAAAGCGAAGGCCCTGCGTCGCAGGGCCTTCGCGCGGGGGTCCGGGGGTACGTGCGCAGCGCGGAACCCCCAGAGAACGTCAATCCGCCAAGGTGCTCAGGTCGCCCGGATCCTGGCCCAGGGCCTCGGCCTTGAGGGCCCTGCGAAGGATCTTGCCGGAGCGGGTCTTGGGCAGGCTGGCGCGGATCTGGATCTCGCTGGGCATGGCGATGCCGCCCAGGTCTTCGCGAACGTGGTCCTTGAGGCTGGCGATGAGGCCTGGCCCAGTGGCGTTCCCCGCCCGCACCACCACGAAGGCCACGATGCGCTCGCCCTTGATGGGATCGGGCAAGCCCACCACGGCACTCTCGGCCACCGCGGGATGGCGGATCAGGGAGCCTTCCACATCAGAGGTGCCGATGCGGTGGCCCGCCACGTTCAGCACGTCATCCGAGCGGCCCAGGACGGCGATGTAGCCGTCGGCATCCTTTACGGCCACATCACCAACGGTGTAGAAGCCGGGGATCTCCTTCCAATACTCCTCGTAGCGCTTGTGGTCGTTCCACACGGTCCGCAGCATGTACGGGAGCGGGAACTTGATGACCAGCAGGCCGCCCTGGCCGTCCGGCACCGCCGAGCCATCCTTGTTCACCACCGCCATCTGGGCGCCGGGCATGGCCTTGCCGGCCTTGCCGGGCCGCACTTCGAAGGTGGGCAGGGTACCGATCACGGGTCCCGCGATCTCCGTCTGCCACCAGTTGTCCACTACCTGGCCATTGCCCTGGCCCACCAGGTGCTGCTGGGCCCAGCGGTGGGCTTCCGGATTGAGGGGCTCGCCCGCGCAGGCCATGAGGCGCAGGCGGCTCAGGTCGTACTTCCCGGGCGCGTCGGAGCCGTGGCTCATCCACATGCGGACGGCGGTGGGGGCCGTGAACATCACATTGACGCCGAAGCGCTCGCAGATCTCCCAGGTCACTTCCGGGCTCGGGAAATCCGGCGCGCCTTCGCGGCAGAGCACCGTGGCACCGATGCTGAGGGGGCCGTAGACGATGAAGCTGTGGCCCACCACCCAGCCGATGTCGGAGGTGCTCCAGTAGATGTCCCGTTCCTGGATCTGGTAGAAGGCCTTACTTAAATAGTTCACCCCCACCAGGTAGCCGCCGGTGGTGTGCACCACGCCCTTGGGCTTGCCCGTGGTGCCGCTGGTGTAGAGGATGAACAGGGGATGCTCGGCATCCACCATCTCGGGATCGCAGTGGATCTCCCGGCCCTGCTGGATGTCGTAGAAATCCTTCTCCCGCTCGCTGGCGAAGGTCACGGGTGCATCGCCAGGACGCGAGCCGCGCCGGTGCACGATGACATGGTCCACCGCGGTCAGGTCGCGCACGGCCTCATCCACAATGGGCTTAAGGGCGATGGCCTTGCCGCGGCGGTAGGTGAAGTCGGAACAGACCACCACCTTGGCGCCGGCATCCTCGATGCGGGTGCGCAGGGCCGCCTGGCCCATGCCCGCGTAGACCACGCTGTGGATGGCGCCGATGCGGGCGCAGGCCAGCATGGAGATGATGCCTTCGGGCGTGAGCGGCATGTAGAGGATGACC
Source organism: uncultured Holophagaceae bacterium (assembly GCA_903884655.1). GTDB lineage: Bacteria > Acidobacteriota > Holophagae > Holophagales > Holophagaceae > Geothrix. Next base: position 30,046 of record CAISFO010000074.1, read on the forward strand.
CGGTCACCGCACTTCACTCCCAGCCGCTTGAGCGCGTTGGCGAAGCGGTTCATCTCCCGGTAGAGGCGGTTGTAGGTGTAGGTGCGCTCGTCGCCGTCTTCGCCGACCCAGATCAACGCGGCCTTGTTCCGGCGGTCACTGTGCACATGACGGTCGATGCAGTTGACGGTGGCATTCAGCTTGCCGTCGATGAACCAGGCGTGGTTGGGCGGGTTGAATTCGAAGACCTTCGACCAGGGCGCGTGCCAGTCCAGGGCCTTGGCCTTTTCTCCCCAGAAGGTCGCTGGATCCTCTTCCGCCAGGGCCCGCTCCACTTCGTAGTTGATGGCCGCCTGCTTGGCCAGCCAGCCACGCATGGGAATGGGCGCTTCGCCCTTCTGCAGCGCCTGGATAGTCGCCTGCTGGGTAATGCTGATTTCCACGTCGCTCATGAACGACTCCAAGAACGGATTGAGATGGTTGAAGTGCGGAGAATTTGTACCGAAGGTAGCATGGTGACCCGCCGGTCTCGCAGAGAACTGATGACCGGAATCACGGCCAGCCACCCTCTGGAGCCCTTGCCATGACTGAATCTGCGCCCCCACCAGTGACTTACGATGTACACCCGAGCATCGCCTACGTGGCGGCGATGGTGTCGAACCTGAAGGAGAAAACAGGCAAGAGTCTGGACGAGTGGTCAGACCTGATCCATTCCGAGCAGCCCCTCGATCCCAAGGCCTGGCTGGCCTCGAGAGGGCTCGGAACCCAGCAGGCGGGTCTGGTGTTGCGGCGGGCGACCGCTGCCCGCGGACACGCCTTCGCTGATACGCCCGCGGGCTACCTGGCCTCGGCGCCAGGTTATGTGGAGGCTCAGTACGGTGGCCGGAGAGCCTTGCTGAGACCGCTGTTCGAACGCCTCACCACCCTGGCGCGCAGCCTGGGTCCGGATGTGAAAGTCTGTCCCTGCGAGACCATGGTGGCGTTCTACCGTCACCACGTGTTCGCCCAGGTGAAGCCCTTCGCCAGCCGCCTGGACCTGGGCCTCGCGCTAAGCGATCCCGCCACCGTGGAAGATCCCAGTGGAAGACTCAAGGACACCGGCGGCTTTAAGAAAAGGGACCGCATTACGCACAAGCTGGAGATCACCTCGGAGGCCGAATTGGGAACCGCGTCGCCCTGGCTGAAAGTGGCCTACGAGCGGGACAGGCATTGACCTGCCAGACGCCCTGCCGACCGCCCGTACCGCATTCACCCCTTGCCGTGCGGTGGGGACTGACGCCGGTTCACCATGAGGCTTCCTGGTCTGCGGGCGCGCCCAGAGGCAGCCCAGGGCTCCGCGGTGGCAGTCCTGGGCCGCGCTGGTTGCAGTGCGAGAAGCCTCAGGACTTGGGCTTAGGGCGGCTCGCGGGCGGCACGATGCCGTTCGTGCGGAGGTACTCCACCATCTGGCCGTAGTGGTCCATGCCATGGAAGCCCAGCAGCGTGGCCAGGCCGATGGGCGTGAAGTCGGGGCCCTGGCCGAAGGGGTTCTTGATGGGGCGGGTGCCGTTCTGGGCCGTGATGCTCTGGACGGCCTTCCGGGCATAGGCGAAAGAATCCTTCAGGTACTGCACGATCTCGGCCTTGGTCTTGAGGTTGTCGGGCCCCATCTCGACGTTGGCCATCTCGACCTGGGACTTCTCCCCGAGGATCATGGCGCCAAAGGCGAAGTTCACGGCGGCGACATGCTTCACCTGCTGGGCGAAAGTCTTCACGCCCTTGTACTCGCCCTGGGTGGGGGCCCAGTTGAACTTGTCCTCGGGCATGGCCTCGGCGGCGCCGATGAACTGCATGGGCACCCACTGGTAGGTGCCGTCCATGGCCGCGCCGATGGAGGGCTCGGCCATGGGGGCGGCGGTCGCCGGGGCCTGGGCGGCAAGCGGCAGCGCGAGCAAGAAGGCGAGCATCGTCATTTTCATAGCGTTCTCCTTGAAAGAGGAGGCCATCCTACACCCAGTGGTTCATCCATGTGTCAACATTCATTTCGACCCCGGAATGGGGAATTACGAACCTGAGTGGTCCAGATCGCTGATGGCAATATCCCTTGCGCGTGGAGCTCACACCGACTACGGAGCGGCCCGCTTCAAACGGGAGTCGACGCCTAGGGAATCGCCACACTCACCCGGTTCACCTTCAGCACTCGATCCATATCCTTGGGATCCAGCTCCACCAGGAAGCCCCGGCTGCCACCGTTGAGGTGGATGCGCGGCAGGTCGAAGATGGTGGCCTCGGCGTAGACGGGCATGGCCTTCTTCGTGCCCAGCGGGCTCGTGCCGCCCACCAGGTAGCCGCTGTGGCGGTTGGCCACCTCTGGCTTGCAGGGCTGCACGGATTTCGCGCCGCTCTGCCGGGCCAGCTCCTTGGTGCTCACTTCCCGGTCCCCGTGCATGAGGACGATGAGCGGCGCGCCCTTGTCGTCCTCCATCACCAGGGTCTTGATCACCATGTGCTCGTCCACACCCAGCTCCCGGGCGCTCACCCGCGTGCCGCCGTGCTCCTCGTAGCGGTAGAGATGTTCCGTGTAGGGAATGCCCGCCTGTTTCAGGAGACGGGTGACCTGGGTGGAGGGAACCTTTGCCATGGGATCATCATTCCAGATTCCAGCTTGGAGGCAGCATGAGCACCACTATTTCGCTCGTCACCGGCGCTTCCCGTGGCCTGGGCCGCGAAGTCGCCCGGCGCCTCGCGGAGGAAGGCCACACGGTGCTGGCGGGCGTCCGGTACCCAGCCCGGTGGAGCCCCCTCCCCGGCGTGGAGATGGTGGAGCTGGATGTGGCCGATCCGGCCTCGATCCAGGCGGCCGCCGCTCAGGTGAAGTCCCGGTTCGGCCACCTGGATGTGCTGGTGAACAATGCAGGCATCCTGCTCGATCCCACCGGCGATGCGCTCTCGATGGATGTGGACCTGCTGCGCAGGACTCTGGAGACCAACAGCCTGGGACCCCTCCGGGTGGCCCAGGCCTTCGCCCCCATGATGGCGAAGGGCGGCCGCATCGTGAACGTTAGCAGCGGCGGCGGCCAGCTCTCAGCCCCCTCCACCTGGTCGCCGGCCTACTGCGTCTCCAAGACCGCCCTTAACGCCATCACGGTCCAGCTCGCCGAGGCGTTGAAACCCCGCGGCATCGCCGTGAACGCCGTCTGCCCAGGCTGGGTTCGCACGGACATGGGGGGACCTGGCGCTCCCCGCAGTCTGGCGGAAGGCGCCGACAGCATCCTGTGGCTGGTGCTGAGGGCGACGCACGATCTTACCGGCGGTTTCTGGCGGGATGGCAAGCGGCTCGCCTGGTAGGCTCGACCGTCCGCTCATTACCGACCTGGAGCAGTCCCATGAATGGACCCGCCATCGAGCAGCCCCCCGCGCCGGCCCCGGAGCCGCCGCCGGGGTCCAAGCGCTGCCCCACCTGCGGGTTTGTCCAGGAAGACTGGGCTCAGATCTGCCCGGCTTGCGATTACCTGTGGCCCGCTCCCGCCCAGGGTCCCAGCGGCTCCCAGGCCCGTCTCGCCCAGTTCCGGGACCAGCTGGCGACGAAGGCGCCCACTCCCTTGCTCACCTACGGCATCATCGGTGCGAACGCCGCCGTGTTCCTCGCCATGCTGGTGACCGGCGTCTCCCTGATGAATCCGGACGTCAAGACCCTCCTGGCCTGGGGCGGGAACCTGGGCTCGGCCACCACGTCAGGCCAGTGGTGGCGGCTGTTCACGTGCATGTTTCTGCACATCGGGCTGATTCACATCCTGTTCAACATGTTCGTCCTCTGGGATATCGGGCGGTTCATCGAACGCCTGCTGGGCCCGGCGGGCCTGGCGGTGGTCTACGTGCTGGCGGGCCTCTCCGGCAGCATCGCCTCCATGTGGTGGAATCCCTTCGTGGTGTCGGCGGGGGCCTCCGGCGCCATCTTCGGCCTGTATGGCTGTCTCCTCGGGTACCTGCTTGCCGAATCCGCGGACGTGCCCGTGGAGGTGGCGCGACGCCTGCAGAAGAACGCCTTGGTGTTCCTTGGCTACAACCTGATTTGGGGCCTGGTCCATCGCGGCACGGATATGGCCGGCCACCTGGGCGGTCTGGCGGGAGGCCTCGCCTGTGGCTTCGCACTGGCCCACCGCCTGAAGAGCCGGGGTCCTGCGGCCAAGCCCAGGATCCTTTTCCAGGTGGCCGCTGCGGGCCTGGCCATTCTGGTGCTGGCTGCGGCCTCCCGGCCCCGGACGGTGGACCTCCAGCAGGAGCTCGCCCGGTTTTCGGCCACGGAGTCCAAGGTCCAGGCCAGCTACAACCAGGCGGTCGCACAGGCCCGGGCCGGCCACCTCACGGACTTGGAGTTCGCCCGCAGCATGGATGCCGACGTCATCCCCCCATGGCATGCGGCTCGCCTCCGCCTCGAGGGCCTCCACGGGCTGCCGGAGCCGCAGGCTCTGCTGCTCGCCCGCATCGGGCGCTATGCCGAAACCCGCGAGCGGGGCTGGGTGGTGTTTTCCGAGGCCCTGCGCCAGCACGACCCGGAGGGGGTCCAGCGAGCCGCCACCCTGCATGGGCAGGCCGACCAGTTGCTGAAGGACCTGAGCCGGTAAATCGTCTGGAGGGATTCAGTCGACGGAGGCCCTGAAGTGCACGCCGTCCGGTACCTCGATCCCGAAGGCGTCGCGCAGAACTGCGAACAGTTCCCCAGACGCCAGCTCCCGGCCCTCCACCTGGTCCCCGCGCAGTTCGGCGTAGGCCCGGTTCCGGAGGATGCGGCGGACGTCGGGACCCGGCAGCTGGGCCGTGAGCGTCTTCACGAAACGGGAGTCCGGGTGGGTGCTGGTGTAGTGGTTGCCCAGCTCGAAATCGACGGGCAGCCGCGCCTCGGGAAGGAAGGCGTAGAGGTCCTCCCAGCCCCCGTGGTGGAAGGACTGGAGCACACACAGACCTGCTTCCTGCGCGACCCGATAGGTGTTCAGGAACTGCGGGTGGGCTTCGCCATCCATGGGCACGGGATGGAGCAGGCCTTCGCCACCGAAGCCCACATCAACCAGCCAGGGAGCTCCTTCCACGAGCACCACCAGCAGCATGTGGGTGCGCGGCAGTACCTCGGGCGCCCCAAGGCGAACCCGGGCCTCGCAGGGGATGGCGTCGAACCCCAGCGCCTTCAGCACCGCCAGGAAGAGGGTGCCATGTTCGAAGCAATAGCCGCCCCGACGCCGGGCCACCAGCTTGGCCTGGAGGGAGGCCAGGTCCAGGCGGATGGGCAGGCCCATCTGGATGTCCAGGTTTTCGAAGGGGATGGTGGTGGCGTGGGCGAAGTGCAGGGAGTGGAGGCCCGCCAGGTCGGACCTGGGCCTGGCGGCAAGGCCGATGCGATGCAGGTAGGCATCCAGATCCAGCTCAGCGGACATACTGGGCTTCGCCCTGGCCAAAGGACCAGTCCGCCAAGTCGTTCTCCACCAGGCAGATCAGCACATCCTCGGGACGCAGCCCGGGATTCGTGGCGAGGTTCTCCGCGATGCGCCGGTAGAGGGCCTGCTTCATTTCCACCGTGCGGCCTTTGCGCAGGGTGATCTGGATGGCCACCCAGTCCGGCGTGCGCTCAATGCCGAGGTAGTGGGGGTCGAAAAAGAGGCCCGAAGCGTGCTCGGTGAGGATGTGGAACCGGTCATGGGGGGGCACATTCACCGTGCCTTCCATCGCTTCTTGCACGCCATCGGAAAGAGCCTGGCGGTAGGCTTCGGTCACTCCGCTGCGATGGGAGATCCGGACGAGGGGCATGGGGCCTCCGGGGATGGGGTCGATCAGTCTAGACCCGTTCTCACCCGGGCTACCGGCCCTGCCAGGCCACCAGGTTCCGCCGGATCTGGGCGGCATGGATCTCCAGGTGCTCCGAGTAGTTGCGCAGCCAGTCATCGGTACCGTACGGACCACTCTGGCTGTGCCTGCCCACCCGCCCCCAGGCCTCCTCTGGCAGCTGGGAGAGCATGGCCATGGTATGGCGCCGAGCCGCCTCCACGAGCACCAGGGCCAGTTCCGGGTCCGAGGCGTGGTAGTCGAACCGCCGGGCCCAGAGGTTCTCGTCGTAGCCGACGATGAAGGGCTTGGGCTCCGCCAGCAGGAGCCGGATGCGGATGGCCGCGTAGGCCTCGGAATCGGCGCAGTGGACCACCACTTCGTGGGCGCTCCACCTGCCTTCACCGGGGCGCCAGGTCCTGACCTCCACTGGCACTTCGGACCAGGCCTTGCGCAGCAGGGCGGATCCCTCTGCGTAGCGGCGAAGGCAGGATTCCCGGGTGGCGGCATCGAAGGACATGGGGCACCTCGGCTCCAGGATGAGCTTGCACTGGAAATTTTGAAGCCTCATCTTGCGAGGTAATTATGCTTTCATGGCAGCAGCTTCCAGGAGGTCCCATGCGCCTTGCCGTTGCCGGCATCGTCTTCTCCCTCGCGGCCATCTCCCTGACCGCGGGTGACCGGGTCACGGGCCGCGCCTTCGCCACCCGGTCCGAGGTGGCCGCCCAGCACGGCATGGCCTGCACCAGCCAGGCCCTGGTCACCCAGATCGCCCTCGACATCCTGAAGCAGGGTGGCTCCGCCGTGGATGCCGCCATCGCCGCGGACGCGGCCCTCGGCCTCATGGAGCCCACGGGCAGTGGCATGGGCGGCGATCTCTACGCCATGGTCTGGGACGCGAAGGCGAAGAAGCTGCACGGCCTCAACGCCAGCGGGCGGTCGCCGAGATCGCTCACCCTCAAGCATTTCAAGACGCTTGGCCTCAAGCACATCCCGCCCCATGGCCCTCTGCCGGTAAGCGTGCCGGGCTGCGTGGATGGGTGGTTCGAACTGCACGGGAAGTTCGGCAGGCTGCCCATGGCCCAGGTGCTGGCCCCGGCCATCCGCTACGCCCGGGAGGGCTTCCCGGTTTCCGACCTGGTCGCCTACTACTGGGACCGCAGCGTGCCCATCCTGGGGCGCTTCCCCGGCTTCCTCGACACCTACACGGTGGATGGCAAGCGGGCGCCCGGGAGTGGCGAAGTCTTCCGCAACCCCCGGCTGGCCAGAACGCTGGAACTGGTGGCGAAGGGGGGCCGTGACGTGTTCTACCGGGGCGAGATCGCCCGGAAGATCGAGGCCTACATGAAGGACCAGGGCGGCTTCCTCAGCTACGAGGATCTGGCCGCGCATCGTTCCGAGTGGGTCGATCCCGTCAGTGTGAACTATCGCGGCTACGACGTCTGGGAGCTGCCGCCCAACGGCCAGGGCATCGCCGCCCTCCAGATGCTGAACCTCCTCGAAGGCTACGATTTTTCGAAAATCCCCTTCGGCAGCCCCCGCCATGTCCATCTGTTCGCGGAAGCCAAGAAGCTGGTCTTCGAGGATCGGGCCAGGTTCTACGCCGACGCAGCCTTCATGAAGGTCCCGCTGTCCTGGCTGCTCTCCAAGGAGTACGCCACCCAGCGCCGGGCCCTCATCAGCGAGACCCGCGCCGCCCGCCGCCTGGAGGCAGGACACCCGCCCCTCAAAGAGGGCGACACCATCTACCTCACCACCGCCGATGGCGAGGGCAACCTGGTGAGCCTCATCCAGAGCAACTACCGGGGCATGGGCAGCGGCATGACACCGGGCGACCTGGGGTTCTGCCTCCAGGATCGCGGCGAGCTGTTCAACCTGGAGGAGGGCAACGCCAACACCTATGCCCCCGGCAAGCGGCCCTTCCACACCATCATCCCCGGCTTCATCACCCGGGGCGGCGAACCCTTCCTCAGCTACGGGGTCATGGGCGGGGAATTCCAGCCCATCGGCCATGTGCAGATCGTGATGAACCTGGTCGATTTCGCCATGAATGCCCAGGAGGCCGGGGACGCGCCCCGCATGAGCCACGACGGCTCGCCCGAACCGACCGGGGAGCCTGGCAAGCTGCCGGGCACCATCCAGCTGGAAAGCGGCTTTCCCTACGAGACCGTGCGGGAACTGATGAACCTGGGCCACGGCGTGGGCTGGATGCTCGGTGGCTACGGCGGGTACCAGGCCATCCGGTGGGATCCGAAGCAGAAGGTCTACTTCGGGGCGTCGGAATCGAGGAAGGACGGTCAGGCGGCCGGCTACTGAGGGCCTCGAAGGTTCACAGGAAAGCCAGGGGGTTCAAGCCCCAGTCCGCTGGTTCTTCGAAGGACTCGATGTGGTGGTCGAACCGGTCCATGTGCACATCCTTGGGTGGCAGCCCATAACCCCGGACGGCATCGTAGATCACGCGCACCACGGGTTTCAGCAGATCCTCCTGCTGTTCCACCACCACCGCGAGCTTGCCGTTGGATAAGCGCACCAGGCTGCCCACGGGGTAGATGCCCAGGGCCCGGATGAAAAACTGCACCAGCTCACCGTCCAGGTGGTCGCCGCTCCACTCCAGCAGCTTCTTGAGCGCGTCTGAGGGTTCCATGCCCTTGTGGTAGACCCGGTTGGAGGTGAGGGCATCGTAGACATCCACGATGGCGGCCATGCGTCCCGGTTTGGAGATCTGAGCCCCGTTGAGGCCCAAGGGATAGCCGCAGCCTTCCATCTTTTCGTGGTGCTCCGAGGCGATGCGGATCACCGTCTCGGAGATCCCCGGGGTGCCCTGCAGCAGTTCGCGGCTGATGGCCGCGTGGGATTTCATGATGGTGAACTCCTCTTCCGTGAGCCGCCCGGGCTTGTTGAGGATTTCATTCGGGATCTTCATCTTCCCCACGTCGTGGAGCAACCCGCCCAGCCCGGCCTCCTGCACCGAGGTCGGGTCCTCCCCGAGGGCATGGGAAAAACTCACCATCAGGGCGCAGACGCTGACGCAGTGCTGGAAGGTGTAATTGTCCGCCTGCTTGATGCGCCCCAGGCTCAGCAGGGCGCCGGGATTGCGCAGCACCGAGGCGTTGATATCATCCACCACCACCAGGGCCTTGGCGGGGTCCACCTGCTTGCCCAGCCGAACGTCCGACATCATGTCCTTCACCACGCCCTGGGCCTCGCCGAGGATCCGCTTGGCGGTCGTGGCCTCCTCCTTCTGGGAGACCCGGGCGACCGGCAGCGACGCTCCCTGGGCCCCGGAGGCCTCCAACTGCACCTGAAGCACCTGCTGGACTTCGGCCTCCGTGGGGGCACCGGGCAGGTCGGCACCCTTGTCAGTGTCGATGTAGACGTCGTGCATGCCCTGCCGATGCATCTGGTGGATCTGGGTGTCGGATCTCAGCAGGAACTGCTGCCGCAGGAAGCCATGCTGCAGCCAGCCACAATTCAGGTCGTGGATGTACATCCCCGGCTTGAGTTGGTCCACCTGCACCCGCTTGATCGCCATTCCACCCCCGGGGATCCACCCCTCTGACTGGATCGGCCACCGACGGGTAAGCATGAGTGATGGCGGGTTCGACCCCCTGAGCGGCCAGAATCCGTGATCTTGTCTGGGTAATCGATGCAGCCCTGGAAGTCCTGTCCTCTCCCCATGGACTCAGCCCACCACCACCGGCTCCTGTTGGGCGGCAGGAAGCAAAGCTACCGGAGCAAATATAGGCCCCCCGGATGTAGAATGAGCGTTCGGACCGCGCCCAGCGGCGTTCTCAGAGGGGTTGACCGTGCTTCAAGCCTACCGCCAACATGTCGCCGAACGTGCCGCCCTCGGCATTCCGCCCCTGCCCCTTTCCGCCGAACAGACTGAAGCGCTCATGGGCCTGCTGGCCAACCCTCCCCAGGGGGAAGAAGCGGCCCTGATCGACCTGCTGGTCCACCGGGTTCCCGCAGGCGTGGATGACGCTGCCCGGGTGAAGGCAGCCTTCCTGGCCAGCGTCGCCAAAGGCACCGAGAAGGTCTCCCTGGTCTCCAGGGAGAAGGCCACCGAACTGCTGGGCACCATGCTGGGCGGCTTCAACGTGAAGCCCCTCATCGACCTGCTGGATGACGCCACCGTGGGAGCCCTCGCCGCCGAAGGCCTGAAAAAGACACTCCTGGTCTTCGACGCCTTCGCCGAAGTGAAGGCCAAGGCCGATGCGGGCAATGCGAATGCCAAGGCCGTGCTCAAGTCCTGGGCGGAGGCCGAATGGTTCACCAGCCGCCCTGAAGTGCCACAAAGCCTCACTCTGACGGTCTTCAAGGTCACGGGCGAAACCAACACCGACGACCTCTCCCCGGCCCCCGACGCCTGGAGCCGTCCCGACATCCCGCTCCACGCCCTGGCCATGCTCAAGAACGCCCGGCCCGGCATCAATCCCGATGATCCCGGCAAGGTCGGCCCCCTCAAGCAGCTGGAGGCCCTCAAGGCCAAGGGAAACCTGATCGCCTATGTGGGGGATGTGGTGGGCACCGGTTCCTCCCGCAAGTCCGCCACCAACTCCGTGCTGTGGTTCACGGGCGAGGACATCCCCTTCGTACCCAACAAGCGCTTCGGCGGCGTCTGCCTGGGCGCCAAGATCGCGCCCATCTTCTTCAACACCATGGAGGACTCCGGGGCCCTGCCCATCGAGCTGGACGTGAACGGCATGGACATGGGCGATGTCATCGAGCTGCGCCCCTACGAGGGCAGGGCCCTCAAGAACGGTCAGGTCGTCGCCGAGTTCAAGATCAAGTCCGATGTGATCTTCGACGAAGTCCGCGCCGGTGGCCGCATCCCTCTCATCATCGGCCGGGGCCTCACCGCCAAGGCCCGGGCGGCCCTGGGCCTACCTGCCTCGACGACCTTCCGTCTCCCGGGCGTCCCCAAGGACACCGGCAAGGGCTACTCCCTGGCTCAGAAGATGGTGGGCCGCGCCTGCGGCACCACGGGCATCCGCCCCGGCACCTACTGCGAGCCGAAGATGACGACCGTGGGCTCCCAGGACACGACGGGCCCCATGACCCGCGATGAGCTGAAGGATCTGGCCTGCCTGCAGTTCTCGGCCGACATGGTGATGCAGTCCTTCTGCCACACTGCGCCCTACCCCAAGCCTGTTGACGTGAAGAACCACCGCGAGCTGCCCCCCTTCATCACCCACCGCGGGGGCGTCTCCCTGGCCCCCGGGGACGGCATCATCCACTCCTGGCTGAACCGCCTGCTGCTGCCTGACACCGTCGGAACGGGTGGCGATTCCCACACCCGCTTCCCCATCGGCATCTCCTTCCCTGCAGGATCCGGCCTGGTGGCCTTCGCCGCCGCTGCGGGCGTCATGCCCCTGGACATGCCGGAATCCGTGCTGGTGCGCTTCAAGGGTGAGCTGCAGCCCGGCGTCACCCTGCGGGACCTGGTGAATGCCATTCCCCTGTATGCCATCAAGCAGGGCCTGCTGACCGTGGAGAAGAAGGGCAAGAAGAACGTGTTCTCCGGCCGCATCCTCGAGATCGAGGGCCTGCCGAAGCTGAAGGTGGAGCAGGCCTTCGAGCTGTCCGACGCTTCCGCCGAGCGCTCCGCTGCGGGCTGCACCGTGCACCTGGACAAGGAACCGATCATCGAATACATGACCTCGAACATCACGCTCATGAAGTGGATGATCGCCAATGGCTACGAGCACCGGGAGGCCCTGGAGCGCCGAATCAAGGCCATGGAGGCCTGGATCGCCAGGCCCGAACTGCTGGCCCCCGACGCGGATGCCGAGTACGCCGCCGTCATCGAGATCAACCTGGCCGACGTCAAGGAACCCATCCTCGCCTGCCCCAACGATCCCGATGATGTGAAGACCCTGGCCGAAGTGGCCGGGACCAGGATCGACGAAGTCTTCATCGGTTCCTGCATGACCAACATCGGCCACTTCCGCGCCGCCGGGAAGCTGCTCGATGGCAAGACAGATCTGAACACCCGGCTCTGGATCGCGCCGCCCACCAAGATGGACGAGTACATCCTCAAGCAGGAGGGCTACTACGGCATCCTGGGCCGCACCGGCGCCCGCATGGAGATGCCCGGCTGCTCCCTGTGCATGGGCAACCAGGCGCAGATCCGCAAGGGCAGCACCGCCATTTCCACCTCCACCCGGAACTTCCCCAACCGCCTGGGCATCGATACCCAGGTCTTCCTGGGCAGCGCAGAACTGGCGGCCGTCTCCGCGATCCTCGGCAGGATCCCGACCATGGCCGAGTACATGGCCCAGGTGGGCATCGTCAGCGAGAAGGCCAAGGACATCTACCGCTACATGAACTTCGACCAGATCGCGGATTTCCGCCAGATCGCGGATACAGTCACGGTCTAGTTTTCAGCCACGGATGAACACAGATAATCACGGATGAGCCGGTCTTGATCTGCGTTCATCCGTGTTCATCTGTGGCAAAAACTGCTTTTGTGATAACCTTGCCGTTCTTGACCACCTTTCGGGGGGTTCCCATGGGGATCTTTGAGGGCCACATTCGCGTTCACGAGGGCGATCGATTCGCCCTGGTCGCCTCGCGCTGGAACGATTTCATCGTGGAGCGCCTCATCGATGGCGCAAAGGATTGCATCCTCCGCCACGGTGGAACGGAAGCGCAAATGGACCTCATCCGCGTCCCGGGAAGCTTCGAGCTGCCCCAGGCGGCCAAGCTGGCGGCCAAGAGTGGCAATTATGCCGGCGTCATCGTGCTGGGCACGGTCATCCGGGGCGGCACGCCCCACTTCGACATGATCGCCGCCGAGGTCACCAAGGGGGCTGCCCAGGTGGCGCTGGACACGGGGCTGCCCCTGGCCTTCGGCGTGCTCACCACCGACAGCGTGGAGCAGGCCATCGACCGGGCCGGTGCCAAGATGGGCAACAAGGGCTGGGAGGCCGCCCAGAGCGTCCTCGAGATGGTCGATCTGGCCCATACTCTCGCCGGAAACAAAGGAAGCAAATAGATGGGTGTTCGTCGCCGGGGGCGCGAGTATGCCCTCCAGATGCTGTACGCCATGGACCTGACCGGCTACGCGCCGGACCAAGTGTTTGCGGGGTTCTACGCCATCCAGGATCTCAACCGGGATGCCTTCTACTACGCCCGCCGCCTGGTGGATGGCGTCCACGGCCAGATGGAGGAAATCGACGGTGTGCTGACCAAGTACGCCGAGCACTGGAAGATCCACCGCATGGCAGCCGTGGACAGGAACCTGCTCCGCCTGGGTCTCTATGAGCTCATGTTCGTGAAGGAAGTCCCCTTCCCCATCGTCATCAACGAGGCCCTGGAGATCGTGAAGGAGTTCAGCGACCAGGAAGGCACACAATTTCTCAATGGCATCCTGGATGCCGCCCGCAAAGAATTCAGACCAGAAGAAACCGGCCCTAGACTGAAGAAAAAGGCTCCCGCAGAGGAGACTCCCGAAGAATCGTGACCTGACCAGCCCGCCCTGGTTTGATATGCTCGATCCCTTCCCCAGCCTGACCCGATCGTTGGAGCCCTGATGAGCACCTCCCGTAAGACGTCCGCTGCCACGAAGAAGCCCAAGGCCCCCCGCCCTGTTGTCAAAGCCACACCGGCCGCGCCCAAGGCACCGGCCCGAACCGCGGTCCAAACCATCGGCCTGGAAGAGATCAAGGCCCTCATCGCCCTGGTGGGTCGCGAGCCTTTCCAGGAGTTCGAATTCGAGGCCGGGGACATGCGCTTCCGCATCCGGAAGGATGGCCCGCCCCAGGTCATCCAGGCCGCGCCCATCGCCGCGCCCGTCGTGATGACCGCCCCGGCTCCCCTGATCCAGCAGGTCCCAGCAGCCCCCGCCTTCCCACAGCCTGCTGCAGCCCCCGCCGAGGAACCCGGCATCCACTACGTCACCAGTCCCATCGTGGGCACCTTCTACCGGTCCTCCAATCCCACCGCATCGCCCTTCGTGTCCCAGGGCGATTTCGTGAAGCCCGGCCAGACTCTCTGCATCATCGAAGCCATGAAGCTCATGAACGAGATCGAATGCGACGTGGCGGGCGAGGTCGTCAAGGTGCTGGTGGAGAACGGCACCCCCGTCGAGTACGGCGAGCGGCTCTTCGCGGTCCGGATCGGCTAGCCATGGGCGCAGCCATCAAGCGCAAGGCATCCCGGGCCACCGCAGCCCCCATCGACGCGCCCCCCTTCAAGAAGGTGCTCATCGCCAACCGGGGCGAGATCGCCCTTCGCGTCATCCTGGCCTGCAAGGAAATGGGCATCCAGACCGTGGCCGTGTATTCCGAAGCCGACCGCAACGCCCTGCACGTGCGTTTCGCCGACGAGGAAGTCTGCATCGGGCCACCGCCCTCATCCAAGTCCTACCTGAACATCCCCCAGGTCATCGCCGCCGCGGAAGTCACGGGCGCCGAAGCCATCCATCCCGGCTACGGCTTCCTCAGCGAGAACGCGCATTTCGTCGAAGTCTGCCTGGCCTGCGGCATCACCTTCATCGGCCCCAGCGCCGAGATCATCCGCAAGATGGGCAACAAGGCCCAGGCCAAGGCCACCATGCTGGAAGCGGGCGTGCCCCTCATGCCCGGCAGCGATGGCCTCGTGGAGACGGTGGAAGAGGCCCTCGTGGTGGCCGAGCAGATCGGCTACCCGGTCATAGTCAAGGCCAGCGCGGGCGGCGGCGGGCGCGGCATGCGCATCTGCAACAATGCGGAAGAGCTGCCGGACCTCTACAACACCGCCCGCAGCGAAGCCAAGGGCGCCTTCGGTGACGACAGCGTCTACATGGAGAAGTACCTCCTTGAGCCGCGCCACATCGAAGTCCAGATCATGGGCGACCTCTTCGGCAACGTGGTGCACCTGGGCGAGCGCGAGTGCTCCATCCAGCGCCGCCACCAGAAGCTCATCGAGGAAAGCCCCAGTGCGGTCCTCGCTCCTGAGTTGCGCCAGCGCATCTGCGACACCGCCGTCCGGGCCGCCAAGGCCGTGGGCTACTACAACGCGGGCACCATCGAGTTCCTGCTGGACAAGCGCGGCGACTTCTTCTTCATGGAGATGAACACCCGCGTCCAGGTGGAACACCCCGTCACCGAGCTGGTCACGGGCATCGACATCGTCAAGGAGCAGCTGCGCATCGCCGCCGGTCAGAAGCTGAGCTTCACTCAGGCGGACGTGGTCCAGCGGGGCCACGCCATCGAGTGCCGCATCAACGCCGAAGATCCCTTCAAGTTCACGCCCAGCCCCGGCCGCATCACCGCCCTGCACTTCCCTGGCGGTCCCGGCATCCGCGTGGACACCGCCATGCACCAGGACGCCGTGATCCCGCCCCACTACGATTCCATGGTGGCCAAGCTCATCGCCTACGGCAACAACCGCACCGAGGCCATCGCCCGCATGCGCCGCGCCCTGGACACCCTGGTGATCGAGGGCATCAAGACCACCGCCCCCCTGCACCGCCGCATCATGGACCACCCCGACTTCATCGCAGGAACCTTCTCCACCAAGTGGATGGAGACCTTCATGGAAGAGCTGAAGCGGAACCCAGCTGGGGATCCAAGGTAGCGGGTGGCGAGGGACGCTGCAGTACAGCGTTCCAAGCCGGGCACCCGCTCTTGGATCCATAGCAACCAGGTTGGCCCCAGTCTCCACCTGACGAGCGGGGACCCGCTTGCGGATCCATAGCAACCAGGGTGGCCTCTGCCTACGCCTGCCCAGTTTAGGAAAACCGCTGGTTCAGATAGACTGTTGAACGTGCCGCTATAGCTCAGTTGGTAGAGCGCCCGCCTTGTAAGCGGATGGTCGCTGGTTCAATTCCGGCTAGCGGCTCCAACCTTTTCAGGTCCTGTGACGCCTCGGCCTCGCCTCAGTCCCAGTGCCCCTCGACCCAGTAC
>CAISFO010000075.1 GCA_903884655.1 uncultured Holophagaceae bacterium
CGTGCCGCTATAGCTCAGTTGGTAGAGCGCCCGCCTTGTAAGCGGATGGTCGCTGGTTCAATTCCGGCTAGCGGCTCCAACCTTTTCAGGTCCTGTGACGCCTCGGCCTCGCCTCAGTCCCAGTGCCCCTCGACCCAGTACCAGCCCCGCTCGTGCCGGGCCCAGTGGCCATCCACCCAGCCATGGCCGGGCCGGCTTCGGACTTGATAGTAGCCCGGCACCCAGGCGTAGGCGTTGCCAGTCCACTGCCAGTGCCCTGCCACCCAGATGTGCTCCCGGGACGGGGGTTCTGGCAAGCGTTCGTAGCGCACCGGGGGCGGCTCGCGCTCTACGTAGGCCGCGTGAATCACTGGAACTGGGGCGATGATGCCGACCCGGCCCCGGGGCCCCACCACGCAGGCGGTGCTGGCCAGGGCCAGGACAGACAGGAACAGGACTGAGGGTCGAACGTTCATGGGAGCCTCCGGGGGCCCAGGGGCCCTACCGCCTTAGAGGCCTGGAGCGGCGAAGGGTTGAACCGGCTAGAGGAATTTACTCAGGCCCTCGCCCCGACCCCAACGCCCTCTTCAGGGGACAGGATCAGCAGATTGCTCTCGATGACGGCCAGCGACGAGGCTGTTCGCAGCTTCTCGATGAGGATGCCCGAGAGCCTGGTTCCCGCCGAAAGCAGGACCAGACCTTCTGCTGTGTTGACATCCACCGCCAGCAACATGCCGATGCGGAGCTTGTCCACGGCCACCAGGCTCCGGTGCTGGTCCGTGCCCAGATCGGAGGCCTCGCCGACCACCCGCTCCAGAGCCTCCAGCACCTTGGGATCGTACTTGCCCGTGTCCAGCATCAACTGGGCCACCACCACCGCCGGAGCCTTGCGGATGCTGAGCATGGCCACGAAGTCATCCACCACCCTCAGGATCCTCGATTCGAGCGGCAGATCCTCCCCGGCGACGCCGTCATAGGGATACCCACTGCCGTTGTAGTCCTTGGCCGAGTAGTAGATGAACTTGGCCACAGACTGCAGGCGCGGGATGTTGGCAATCATGCGGCTGCCGATCTCCGGCACCTTCCGGAAGAGATCCTGCTGCTGCACGGTGAGCCGCTCTTTGTGGGCTGCCTTCAGCTGCACTTCCATGGGGATGGCCAGGCGGCCCATCTTGGACAGCAGGGCCGCCACGCCCAGGTCCCAGGGGGCCTGCAGGCCCAGCTTCGACGCCACCTGCAGGGCGTATTCCCGCACCCGCCGGGTCTCGCCGAAGGACCTGGGGTCGAATTCCGTCAGCAGCTCCACCATCGTCTGAATGCTGCCCGCCAACGTGTCCTCCAGCAGCATGCGCTCCGCCGTCACCAGCTGGTACTGGGTGATGCCCGCCTCGATCACCACACCCAGGGACTCCTCGGTGCAGGGCTTGTTCAGGAACCGGAAGACCGAACCGCGGTTCACCGCCTCCACGGCCGTGTCCTGGTCCACCTGGCCCGTCAGCATGATGCGGCTGGATTCCCGCTGGATCTTGGCGAATTCCTGAAGGAACTCCACACCGTTCATCCCCGGCATCTGCATGTCCGCCACCACGGTCGCGAAGGGCGCAGAGTTGCGGGCCAGATCGAGAGCCTCCCGCCCGGACTGGCAGGTGGTCAGGTCGAAGCGCCCACGGAAGGCGCGTTTGAAGGAAGCGAGGATGTGGGGATCGTCATCGACAAACAGGACGCGAGACAGCATGGCGGCTCCTTACAAGTGGGAAGGCAGGGGGTTCAGATGGGCGCCATCCAGGATGGCGGCCCAGCGCTGGAAGGAGTTGCTGGGGTTCGGTAGATCCACCCCGAGACCATCCGAGAAGGGATTGCCCTGGAGACTCTGGGAGCACCAGGCGTCCCCCATCTGCACAGCCTGGGAGAGGAAGTCTCCGGTGGTAGCGGACCGGGGGCCGTGGTGGGAGGCCACAGCCCGGCAGAGGGCGGGGTCCAGCCCCCAGAGGTGCAGAAGCTCCGCGCCCACGGCCGCGTGATCCGTACCATAGGCCTCCAGCTCCACCAGGGGGAGGGGCCGATGCTCAGCTTGCACCAGGTCCAGGCAGCCCTGGTAGGCCAGCTCAGATTCCCCGGCCAGCACGGCCCGGCCGAGGTCGTGCAGCAGGCCTGCCGAGTAGCAAGCCGATGCGACCCCCAGGCCCTGCCCTTCGGCCTCCGCCAGGGTGGCCGCAGCCCGCCCCACAGCCGCAGAGTGCTCCCACAGCCCCGCCAGGTCCAGGCCCGAGGGGTGGAGGTCCTGAGCCACTTCCAGCGTTCCGTGGACCTGAATCGCCTGCTTCAGGACATCCAGGCTGAGCAGATCCAGGGCCTGGCGAAGGTCATTCACCTTCCGCTCCGAGCTGATGTAGCAGGAGTTCGCCAGCTTCAGCACCTTCGAGGCCATGCCCAGATCCCGCTGGACGATCCGGCATACGACCTCCAGGGACGGGTCAGGCTCCGTCAGCAGGTGGGCCAGCTCCGCATAAAGGCTGGGCAGGCTGGGCACCTGCTCCAGGCCGGCCACCAGGCGCCGGGCATTGACGGTCTTCAGATCCTCCGGGGCGACCTCGAAGGTTCCGAGGAGCTGGATGAAGGCGTCCGGATCCACGGGCTTGCCCAGGAACTGGTGGAAGGAGGCCTCGCAGGACTGGATGAGGTCTCGGCCCGCGTGCCCCGAAAGAATGAGCCGCACGGTGCCGGGACTGAGCTGGCGGACCCGTCGGAGCAGGGCGGCCCCGTCCATGCCCGGCATGAGCATGTCGGTCACCAATACGTCGATCTCACGGTCCTGGATCACCTGGAGGGCCTCCTCGCCGCTGCAGGCCGTGAAGACCGCCCACCCGGGACGTTCGACCCGGATGGCCCGGCGGGTGCTGTCCAACAGGCGTGATTCATCGTCCACCAGGAGGAT
The DNA here is from genome assembly GCA_903884655.1 of uncultured Holophagaceae bacterium. GTDB lineage: Bacteria > Acidobacteriota > Holophagae > Holophagales > Holophagaceae > Geothrix. The sequence goes on from CAISFO010000075.1 coordinate 2,915, forward strand.
TCTCATGCGGCACCATCCTTCCGGCCCCAGCCCTTGGCCGGGGTTGCCCGCATGGGGAGTTGGACCAGGAAGGTCGTCCCCTCACCGGGTGTGGACTCGAAGGAGATCTGGCCACCGTGCAGGTGGACCACGGTCTGGTAGCAGACCGTGAGGCCCTGCCCCGTGCCCATCCCCACGTCCTTGGTGGTGAAGAAGGGATCAAACACTTTGGCCTGATGCTCGGGCGCGATGCCCGTGCCTGTGTCCTGGACACGGATCTCCACGCCTGTGGGGATCCGGATCGTGCTGATGCGGATGGTGCCAAGGCTGCCGGGCTCCCGCTCCTTGGCGGCAATGGCGTGGCCCGCATTGACCACGAGGTTCAGGAAAACCTGGTTCAACTCCGCAGGGAACCCCTGCATCAAGGGCAGCTCGGCGGCCAGATCCAGCACCAGCTCCGCTGAATACTTCCACTCGTTCCGGGATACCGTGGCCGCGGACTCCAGGCAACGGTTCAGGTCCACGGCCACAGGCTCGGGACTCCCCGGATGGCTGAACTCTTTCATGGCCCGTACGATCTTGGCCACCCGGTCGATGCCCTCCATGGAATCCAGCAGTACCTTGGGCGTCTCCTCCTCGATCCACTCCAGATCAATGGAGCCATCAGAGGGCAGGCTCTCCCGGGGCACCTTGGCCAGGACCAGCTGGATCTGGGCGTAGGTCCGCTGCAGGAAGCGCAGGTTCATGCTGAGAAACTGGATGGGTGTGTTGATCTCGTGGGCGATGCCGGCCGCCAGGCGCCCCACCGACTCCAGCTTCTGGGCTTGGTGCAGCTGCATCTGGGCCAGCTGGTTCCGCTCTTCCGCCCGACGCCGGGTGCTCATCTCTTCCTTGAGGTCGAGGTTGGCCTGGAGCAACTCCCGGGTGCGGTGGTCCACACGCTCCTCCAGTTCCACCCGGGCCAACTCCAGCTTGTTGTGGGAGTTCTGGCGCTCGATGACGATGCCCAGGGCTCGCGCGGCGAGGCGCAGGATATCCTCTTCCGCCCGGGACCAGATGCGGCCGCTGAGGTACTCGTCGAAGCCGACCAGGCCCCAGAGCTGCCCGTCCACGAAGATGGGCATCACCAGCAGGGCCTGGACGCTCATGCTGCCCAGGTAGCGCTGCTCCGCCTCGGGGAAGCTGCTGATGTCCCCGGCAATCATCTGCCCGTTCACCAGCTCCTCCACCCAGCGGCCGAAGCCGACCTGGAGCATGGGGATGCGCTGCCGGTCCGCATTGCCCCGCTGGGGCCCCACCCCATCCATGCACCATTCGTGGGTGAGGCTGAGGTAGACATCCTCGTCTGCGGGATCCGTGGGCAGGAACTGGTAGACGTAGGTACGGCTGGCCTTGGCCCCCGAGCCCAATAGGGCCAGGAAATCCTCCAAAGCCGCCTCCCAATCCACGGCATCCAGGAGGCCCACCAGAGCCCAGTTCAGGGCGTCCAGCAGCTGGTCCTTCTCCAGCAGCCCCTGCTCCGCCAGCTTGCGGGAGGTGATGTCGCGACTGATGCCCAGCAAGCCCACGAGGTCGCCCGCGGGGCCACGCAGCGGGGTCTTGAGGGTGTCGAGCAGGGCTCGGCTGCCATCGGGGTAGCGCACCCACTCGTCGATGTGGCGCGGGGAGCCCTCCGCCAGCATGAGCCGGTCCTGCTCCTGGAAGAAGGTCGCCGCCGTAGGGCCGAAGAGGTCGAAGTCGGTGGCGCCGATGATGGCCTCGCGGGGCTTGCCCACAAAGGTGGCAAAGGGCGGATTGCAGCCGTGGTACACCCCCTCCAGATCCTTGAAGAAGATCAGGTCGGGGATGGAGTCCAGCAGGTTCTGGACCATGGTCTGCTGGCGGCGCACTTCGCCCTCGGCCCGCAGCCGCTGCGTGATCTCAATGAAGGTGACGACGGCCCCGATGACCTGGCCATCCTTGCGCTGGGGGAAGGACCAGTACTCCACGGGCAGGGAGGTGCCATCAGCCCGCCACACCACCTCGTCATCGGCATGGGTCTCCACCCCCTCCCGGAAGGCCTGGAAGAGGCGGCAGTCGACAACAGGGAAGGCGCTGCCATCGGCCTTGGTGTGGTGGATGAGCTCGTGCATGTTCCGGCCAATGAGTTCCTCGGGGCTGTCATAGCCCAGCATCCGCAGCAGGGCCTGGTTGCAGAAGGTGCAGCAGCCCTGGAGGTCCAGCCCATAGATGGCCTCCGCCGTGGAATCCAGCAGGAGCCGCAGGTCGTACTCGCGGGAGCCCAGACGTGCCAGGCTCTCCTTCAGGGCCTGGGTGCGGGCCTCCACCAGCCGGTCGGCCCGCTGCTTCTGCAGATACACCAGCTGGAAGAGAAAGGTCAGTAGCCCCGTGAGCAGGAATCCCACAGGAAGTACGAACCAGTGGGACTTCTGGAGGTGGGTCTCAATGAACGCAGGGCCGGGCTCCAGGGAGATCTCCCAGGTGCGGCCGGCAACCTGCATGTGAGTCCGCGTCACGGGCAGCTTCGAGAGCAGGAGGCGGCTCAGCAGCGGGATGCGCTGGGACTCACCGAGGTTGCCTGGCCCCCAGATATGGAATGGCTTGGGATCGTCCAGGAGGCCCAGGTCCCGGAAGGAGCCGCGCAGGCCCTGGCGCTGGGGCTCAGCCAGGGCCGCCGCCAGCAGGTCGCCCGTGCGGAATACGCCCAGCACCACGCCCTTGAAAGCCTGGCGGCGATGTTCCACATCCCCCTTATAGGCGGTTCCCCGATAGACGGGCACGAAGATCAGGAAGCCTGCCTGGGAGCGTGTCTCTTGCACGAGGGTCAGGGGTCCTGTGGCGGAAGGCAGGCCCAAATCCCGGGCATTTTCGATGGCCTTCAGGCGCAGCGGGTTGGAGCCCAGATCGAAGCCCAGTGCGGATTCATTGCCCTTCAGTGGCTCGATCAGGGTGACGGGGAAATAGGTGGGCCGAGAACCCGCCGGCCGTAGCCGCCCGTCCGGGCCCTTTTCCCTCAGGCCCCCGGATTCGGGAAACCACTGGCGCAGCTGGGCCTCGTCCTGGCGGCGTCGGCCATGGGTCACCAGGGGCGCCCACTCCAGGGCCTGGATGCCATCCACCCGGGCCCGCTCCGTGGCCACAAAGGCCCGGAAGGCCTCGGGGCGGGGCTCAGCGCCCAGTTCCAGATGCCGGGCCAGATCATCCAGGAAGAGGAGCCGAGCCTCCAGGTAAGAGCTGATGTGGGCCGTCTGGTTGGCGCTTTCCAACGCGAAGCTGCGGGCGAAGTCCCGGTCCCCTTCTCGACGGGCGACGAGGAAGACCAGCACCGTAAGGACCACGCCGACCCAGGCCAGGGCACTGACCACGACCTTGGCTCGCATTGCTTTCCCGCCTGGACTCCGCATGACCGACCTTCAACGGGGCGCTTGGGCCCCTTCCCATCTCAACGGTTTTCACCGCTGGAGGAACATATGCTTGATTACCTATGGCCATGCATTGCGAGGGCGGAGGCCCCTCAGGTGATGCTTGCCCGGATAGCCAGGGCCGCCAGGGCTGCAGCATTGTGCAGATCCAGCTTGCCCATGATGTTTTGGCGGTGGACGCTGACGGTCTTGGGGCTCAGCTTCAGGGTGGCGGCGATGTCCTTGGTCACCAGCCCCAGCCCGATCTGGGCCAGCACCTCCCACTCGCGCTCCGTGAGCACTTCCTTCAGCTCGGCCCACAGGGCCACGGCCTGGGCGGAGTTGTCCACGCCGGGCTCCAGGCGCCGGAGGCGGCTCTCCACCGCGAGGATCAGCTCCTCCGTGGAGAATGGCTTGGTGAGGTAGTCGTCGGCCCCGGAAGCCATGCCTGTGCGGATGGCCGAGCGGTCGTCCCGCGCGCTGATGAGAATCAGGGGCAGCTTGGCCAGCTCGGGATCCAGGCGCACCGCCCGCAGCAGGGCCATGCCGTCCATAGCGGGCATCTGGACATCGGAGATAAGCAGATCCACCTGCGTCGAGCGAAGGAGCCGCAGGGCCTCGATGCCATCCGGGGCCGTGGCCACAATCCAGTCCGGTCGCTCCAGACGGAGCGCGCGAGTCACTGAAGCCAGGAGCAGCCGCTCGTCATCCACCAGAAGCAGTCGCATGGGTGCCGGGTTCCTCCTACGTCATCATAG
>CAISFO010000076.1 GCA_903884655.1 uncultured Holophagaceae bacterium
AACCTCGCGTGCGTCCAACACCTCGGCCCCCAGTTGTCTGGGGTCCAGCGTCCTCCACTCCCTATCCACGTCGCCTCCTCGGCGACTCAGGGGGTCAATAGTTCTGTCGCCAGGGGGTCAGTTTTGGCTGTCGCCCGATAGCTTTGCAGATTCATGGGAGGCTGCTTGCCGCTTCCATTCCTGCCACCTGGTCCAGGGGTTGGGAGGCCCAGACGGAAATGGGTGTCCTCACAACCGCGTCTGGGATTCTGCAAGGCTCCTATTTCAGCGAACCGACTTTACGCAGGAAGCTGTCACGTGTTCACTTCCTTTGAGCCGAGATAGCCTTTGCGCGGATGTCCCGGAGAAACCCCGCATCCACCCACCAGAGGGTTGTATTCCCATTGCCGGGCTGAGTGCGCTCCGACAGGATATCGGCCCACTTCAGCGGTTTTCCGTCCAGCCTCGGGAGGGCGCGGTCACTGCCGAAGAACACCACCTTGCCATCGGGACTGAGGTTGATGGAGAACTCATCCCCGGCCGGGCTGTTCACGGATGGACCCAAGTGGACAGGCCCTGTCCAGGTGCCATCGTCCCGCCGGAAATACCCGTAGTAGTCCGCACCGCCTAGTGAATCCGTTCGCCCCATCAAGGGCACGAGAATGAACTGACCATCGGGATCCACGCGCGGGTTGGCCTGGAGCGGATCCCCATTGAAGGGAGGGGGAAGCTTCTCGGCCGCCGTCCACTCGCCCTTCTTCCAGCTGGATCGCATCAGCCAACCGCCCTGCCCTTCCTCCCGGAGAAAGTGCAGCACACCCTCCCGCGTGATCGTGGGATAGAAGGTGTTGCCGTTGCCATTGACGGTTTCAGGCAGTCGCCTCGGCTCGGACCAGGACTGGCCCACACGGTCCATCTTCCAGATCCCGAAAGGACCCGGCTTGACGGCTTTGGGATCCGCCGGGCGATCGGATACAAAGAAGAACTGTCCGCCATCCGGACTGATGCAGGGCTCAAGGCAGCGCCACTTCGAGTCCCGGGAGAAAGCCGCCACTTCCGGCGCACTCCAGCCTCTCCCACCCTCATGGGTTTCAATGATCACCGCTTTCCGGAATCCAGGTAGGAAGACGCCCACATAGATCTCCGAACCATCGGGCATCAGGGTGATGTCCCTGGTGGAGAGCCCACTGTTCAGGATCCCTGGAGCGAAAGGCACGGCCTCAGCTCCAGGTAGGGCCTGACCCAGGTAGGGAGGAGCCGCCTGGGCACATACCGACCGAGCGCTGGACCAGCAGCAGAAGGACAGGGCACCGGTGGCAATCAATCGGAGCAGCACGGGATCTCCTGCGGAGTGGTTTGGAGATTCTAGTAGATGTCGATGGTCGTCACGCTGAGCGGAGGCAGGCTGAGGGTGATGGAACTGCCTGAAACGGTCATTGTGCCTGCGGGTACCGGCTTGATTGGACTCTGGCCCTGGGCCGTGGCTGCGGTCATCCGGTACAGGTGGGCCGTTCCCGAAAGGGGCTGGCCGGTAATGGCGGTGACCTGCGCTGAGGTTGAACGGTTGACCGCGACAAAAACGGTCCGGCCTGGATGGGCGCTGTCTTCACTCGCATAGACCGCGACCGCCTGGATGTTGTTCGAGGCCGCCTGCAGGGACGTATCTCCGAAACACGCCTGGGCACCATCGAAGCCGCGATAGGCCCGAAAACCTGCGAGCACGTAGGCCTCGTTGCTGCTCAACGGCCAGAAGTTTGCAGCGTACAGCCCCTGGGCGCCGAAGATGCCGAGGTTGTCGGCCTGGGCCAGGGTGCCGGCGATGTGCTGGCTGCCGCCGTTGTGGTACTCGGTCATGGCCAGCGTCATGGCGGGATACTGGACGGCGATGCGGGACTGGAGGCGCCCAAGCATGTTGATGGGCTCACCGAGCACATCCCTCGCGATCCACGAGTTCTCCGTGTAGCTGGGATCCCACAGGCTCCTCGGGCTCTGGGCAATGGCCTGGACCTGGGCGTCGGTGAGTGTGGCGCCGGTCAGCGACGTGACCCGGTTGCCGCTGCCATCGGTGGCCTCCGAGTACCAGTGGAAGTCGTAGACATCGACCAGGGGCCGGCCGTAGGCATTGGAGGCAGCCCGGAGAGCCGGCAGATACTTGTCCGGGAACCAGTCGCTGCCGCCAGGTGTGGCGGTCAGCTCCCCCTGCCAGTTGTAGATGCCCTCGAAGCCATAGTGCACAGGACCAAACACGACCAGACCCGGGAACTGGTCCTTGAGCGCTCTCGTCAGGGTGATCGTCTTGGCGATGTAGGCATCAGAGGCGATCGGCTTGGCCCCCTGCACCTCCAGGTGCGTGGAATTCCAGAGTTCCGGTTCGTTGTCGAGTTGTACGAAGACCGGTTTCGACAGAGGGCTAAATCCGAAGATGGCCTGGCCCGGGAATTTCTGATCAAGGGTCCAGAGGAATTCATCCATGCTGACATAGCTGTCATTGACGGGTGGCGTCATGGTAAAGGGCACGCTGGACAGGGTGCTTTTCTTCGGTACAGCCTGCTTGAACCTGGTCAGATCGGGCGGACTGGTGACATTCACCGGGCCGTTCTCATCGCCCGCGACAAGCCCTTGCAGCTGGACCGTGATGAGACTGGCCACACCACCCGCCCGGTCGCCTGCGATGAAGCTGCGCACGGCTTCAGCGGGGGTGGCACTGCTGCTCAGGTAGTTGTCGTTTTCGTAGAGATAATCGCTGCCGGCATTGGAAGCATTGGTCTCCCAGTTGTAGGCCGTCCAGCGGTTGCCACCTGCGCGGTCGAGGGTCAAGAGTGACGGAGCTCCAGATATCCCTGCGTAGAAGTTGATCCCATAGATGTAGGGAGAAATGGGGCGCCGCTGGGTGGGATCGACCGTGACGGTCACACTGGCTGCCAGGGGCACTGCGCTGGTCGCGACCGAGTCTGGGCTTTCCCCGGCGGCGTTGAGTGCCGAGACCACGTAGTAGTACATCGTGCCGTTGGCCAGGGAGCCATCGGTACAGGCTGCGGCTGCAGGTGCGGCCACCTGGACGTAGGGTCCTCCGCTGGCAGTGCTGCGCTTGACGTGATAGCTGGTGGCGCCCGGGCTGGTCGTCCAGGTCAGGCTCACCTGGGCGTTTCCTGCCACGGCGTTCAGGTCGGAGGGCGGGCTGGGCACGGCTGGCAAGGTTCCGCCCGCCGCAGCCGGGTGCGAGCCCCCGCAGGCGGACAGCACCAGCAGAGACAGGGCGATCGCAAACGATCTGAACCCGTAAATGGACAAGCGGCGAGCGGTCATCGCGCAGGCTCCAATGCTTCAAGCTTGGGCGAGTGGACGGTGAAAAGACAATAGACCGAAGTGTGTATTACAGATCCGGTCCAGCCGCAGCCACTCCCTGGGTATCCAGCAGCCGTTCGCGCCGGGCACGCAGGATCCGGTCGCGCAATTCCGCCGCATCCTCAAACTTCATTTGGGAGGCCAGCTCCTTCATGCGCTTCTCCAGCTTGGCGACTTCCCGCTCGAAGTGCTTGTCTTCGAGGTAGAGCAGGGGCTCTTCGGCAGCCTGCTCCTCCTTGGTGACGTTGATGAACTCCCGAGCCAGGGCCTCGCCCATGACGTCGTCCAGGTTGCGCTTCACGGTCTCTGGAGTGATGCCGTGGGCGGCGTTGTGGGCCAGCTGCTTGTTGCGCCGCCGCTCGGTCTCACCAATGGCCTGCTTCATGGAACCCGTCATCACGTCGGCGTAGAGGATGGCCTTCCCGCTCACGTTGCGGGCCGCCCGGCCGATGGTCTGGATGAGGCTGCGGTTGTTGCGGAGGAAGCCCTCCTTGTCCGCGTCCAGGATGGCCACCAGGCTCACTTCTGGAAGGTCGAGCCCCTCCCGCAGAAGATTGATGCCGATAAGCACGTCAAACACGCCCCTCCGCAGGTTCTTCAGCAGTTCCACCCGCTGCAGGGTATCGATCTCGCTGTGGAGGTACTCCGCCTTCACGCCCAGTTCCTGGTAGTAGGCCGTGAGCTGCTCGGCCAGCTTCTTGGTCAGCACCGTCACCAGCACCCGCTCGTCCCGGGCCACCACCTTGCGGATCTCCTCCAGCAGGTCGTCCACCTGGGTGCCCACGGGGCGCACCTCCACGATGGGGTCCACCAGTCCCGTGGGGCGCACCACCTGCTCCACGAAGGCGCCCCCGCTCTGCCGCAATTCGTAGTCGCCGGGTGTGGCCGACACGTAGACCACCTGCTTCACCCGGGTCTCGAACTCCTCGAACTGAAGGGGGCGGTTGTCCAGGGCCGAAGGCAGGCGAAAGCCATAGTCCACCAGCGTGGTCTTCCGCGAGCGGTCGCCGTTGTACATGCCATGGAGTTGGCCCGTGGCCACATGGCTCTCGTCCATGAAGACGATGAAGTCCTCGGGGAAGTAGTCCAGCAAGGTGTGCGGCGGCTGGCCTGGCTGGCGGCCGTCCAGGAATCGACTGTAGTTCTCGATGCCGCTGCAGCTGCCCATCTCCTTCATCATCTCCACGTCGTAGATGACGCGCTGGTGGAGCCGCTGCAGCTCCACAATCTTGCCTGCGGCGCGGAACTCGTTCTCCCGGGCCTCCAGCTCCACCTTGATGTCGCGGATGGCGGCCTTGAGCTTGTCCTCGGGGGTCACGTAGTGGGTCTTGGGCCAGATGGTGAGCGCATCCAGCTTCTCGATCACCACCCCTCGCAGGGGATCGATCTTCGAGAGGCGCTCCACCTCGTCGCCCCAGAGCTCGATGCGGTAGGCCACGTCCTCGTAGGCGGGATAGACCTCCACCACGTCGCCCCGCACCCGGAAGATGCCCGGCTCGAAGCTCAGGTGGTTGCGCTGGTACTGGATGGCCACAAGGTCCCGCAGCAGCATGGCGCGGTCGATGATCTGGCCGGTGGCCAGGTTCACCGAAAGGTTGAGGTACGAGCTGGGATCACCCAGGCCGTAGATGCAGCTGACGGAGGCCACCACGATGGTGTCGCGGCGCTCCAGAAGGTTGCGGGTGGCGCTGAGGCGCAGCTTCTCCAACTCCTCGTTGATCTTGGCGTCCTTGTCGATGAACAGGTCCCGCTCGGGCACGTAGGCCTCGGGCTGGTAGTAGTCGTAGTAGCTCACGAAGTACTCGACGGCGTTCTCGGGGAAGAACAGCTTGAACTCGCTGAAGAGCTGGGCAGCCAGGGTCTTGTTCGGCGCGAAGATGAGGGCCGGCCGCCCGGCCCGGGCGATGGTACTGGCCATGGTGTAGGTTTTTCCGGAGCCCGTCACGCCCAGCAGAGTCTGGCAGCGGTCCCCGCGCTGCAGTCCTTCCACCAGTTGGGCAATTGCCTCAGGCTGGTCCCCCGCTGGCGAGTAGGGCGCGACGAGCTTGAAGGGGATTGCCTTGGCCATAGATCCAACAGCAAACCACCAAGAGTCTCAGACACCAAGAGGATTCAAAGTTACCTGATTATCGGCGACCCTCAGCCTGAAGGTTAGGCATCAGCCACTTCCGAGGCATGAAGTCTTGGACTTTGGAAAATCATTCGCCTGGGGTCTTGCGTCATAGGTTAAAACCTATAAACTGTAATCAGGATGCCCCA
>CAISFO010000077.1 GCA_903884655.1 uncultured Holophagaceae bacterium
CGGAGGCTCCGGTGGCGGAGGCACCGTCCCCGAAGGTCCAGGCATAAGTCAACGTCGCGGTGGCCGAGCTGTCCTTGCCGGTGCCTGTAAAGGCCGTGGCGGCGCCGGAGGCGACGGTGACACTGGCCGCGGGTGTGGTGATCGTGGCGGTGAGGGTGTTCCGGGGGGCCGGGGTCACGGTGATGGAGCGGGTGGCCGTGGCGGTGATGCCGGTGTTGTCCGTGACCGTGAGGGTCGCGGTGTAGACCGCATTGGTGGTGCCGGTGTTGGTGTAGACGTGGCTGACGGAGGCTCCGGTGGCGGAGGCACCGTCCCCGAAGGTCCAGGCATAAGCCAGGGTGGCGGTGGTGGAGCTGTCGGTGGCGGTCCCGGCGAAGCTGGTGGTGGCGCCGGAGGACACCGTGACATTGGCCGAAGGCACGACGATCGAAGCAGTCACCTTGTTGCTGTTGCCGGTGGTCCAGTTGGTGACCAGGGCCTGCACATCCACGCTGCCCAGTCCGGTGGCCAGGTCATAGCCGGTTCCGCAGGAGTAGCCATTGGCACCGGGAACGGTGTTGCTTCCGGAAAGAATGTCGTGGAAGACCGCCGGGCCCGTGCCCCTCAACTGGGCATTGGCCAACTTGTAGAAGATGGGGTTCGCGTTTCCCTGGCGCTGGCCGGTGGACTGGACCACCAGGGCCATGATGCTGGCGAAGGTGGGGGAGGAGGCGGACGTGCCGCCCACGGCACCCAGGCTGCCCTGGCACTGGATCAGATAGCCATCATGACTGGCGGCGGACAGGGACACATCGGGCACATCCCGTCTCCCGTCACTGGGCACGCCGGGAGCCACCTGCCAGGAGGGCTTGGCATAGAGCGACGAAACGCCTCCACCGGTGGCCCAGAGGCCCGTGCCGCCGGGCATGCTGCCGCTTTCGTTCCAGGCTTTTTCGGGAATGTAGCCCAGGGCCGAGGACTGGCCTGAGCCATTGGAGGCCGCCCAGTAATTGCCACCAGCTTCATTGAACTGGGTGCCACCCACACAGATGTTGTAGGGCGTGGAAGCCAGACCCGAAACGGCCTGCCCGTTCCCAGCGCTGCTGGAGCCACCGCTGCAACCCGCCACCCCGCTGTCTCCGGAGGCGACAAAGGAGGTGATGCCCTGGGCAGCGGCCTGGGCCCACAGGTTGTTGTAGAAATTGTTCTCGGAGGTTCCCATCTGGGATTCGCACTGGCCAAAGCTGGTGCTCATGATGGCCGCGAGGTTGTTGTTGACGATGTAGAGTGCGGACAGATCCACGCCGTCCGTGGTAGAGGTGGACTTGGACATGACGAACTTTACCGTGGCGTTCCTGGCCACGGCTCCGGCCCATTCCACATCCAGCGCCGCTTCCGTATCCTCGCCGGAGCCAAGGTCACCAGGATCCGCGCCGTTGACCACGAAGACCGGGGGGTTGGCGGGCAGCCCGAACTGGCTCCGGAAACCCGTCACATCCGCCGCTGAGAAGTGGGTCCTGCCCACGATGGCGATGGTGACCCCGCTGCCATCGATGCCGGCGTTGTACAGGGGCTTCGCGTTGTAGATGGCCGCAAAGTCGCCAGGTGACAGATAGTGGCCCCCGTTGCTGGTGGTGTATTCGACTCGGCTGGCATCCGCGCCCAGGTGCTTGAAGCCATGGTTCATGGCCCTGCGGGGCAGGCTGTGGAGGGAGACCACACCGTGGACCACATGCGCCAGGCTGTGGGGGATGGAAGGTTCCGTGGCATTGGCCCGGAAGGCTTTTCCCTCCAGCCGGTAATCCAGGATGAGCGTCTGGAAGGCCCGCTCCACCCGCTGCACATCCCCGCTGAACACCACTGTGGTGCGGCCCTGGCCGACCTCATCCACCTGCAGGTTGTTCTCCTTCAGCCAGGTCACCACCTGGTCCAGGTCCTGCGGGGAAGGCCCGAACTGCGCGCCGAAGGCTTCCGGGGTCAACCAGCGGTGGTAGTTGGGCGAGTTGGGGTCCTGCTGCTGACTCAGGAGGCTGTCCAGCTGGGCCTGGGCGGCGGGCGGAACCCTCAGCGTAAGGATCATGCGCTCCATGGGAGCGGCCCCATCGGGATGCCCCATGGTCTGGGCCATGGCCACCAGAGAATGGACATTCCCCCGCACGACCACGCGCTTGCTGTCGTCGAACGACGCGGCCCTGCAGACTGACACCAGCAGACCTGCCAGCAGCATTCCGGACATGCGCAGCCGAGTCGCCATGGATGGACTCCCAGGAAGTGGGGGGAAGAACGCCAGCTAAGGACCCAGGCATTCCAGAAGGGTCAGACAGGCCCAGCCAGGCAGAGCTCCGGGTGTCATGTTCTGTTCGTCGGCCCCTCATCCGGGTTACTTAACAGGAAAAATGAAAAAATCTCAGGCGGTCGGGATTGCCTCTTCTGGCAGGGCTGGGGTCCATGCGGCGGTGGCGAACGGGCAGGTCCCCGATAACCCAGCGGGGCGAACAGGGTTCCATTGGGACACCAGCCTGTGTTTGGATGGGTCATGCGCAAGCCTTGGCTTTGGATTCTTCCCCTGGTGGTGGCCGCGGCCATTGTCTGGCTGAGCTCCCAATCGCACTACCCGCTGGGCGTCCAACTGCCGCACCCCCTCGACAAGCTGGCCCACGCCGCCGTGTTCGGCCTCCTGGCGGTGGCCCTCGATGCCGCGCTCCAGGTCAACCGGCCGGATCTCCCGCTGCACCGGCGTCATCTGCTGGTCTTCCTGGCCGTCTCGATCTTTGGCGCGACAGACGAATGGCATCAGTTGTTCGTCCCAGGTCGATCCTGCGAACTGGGTGATTGGGTGGCGGATACCCTTGGCGGGTCCCTGGGCCTGTTGATGGCCAGCCTTCCCCTGGTGTTCACCCGGCATCTGGAGGGCCTGTCCTGGTCCAGGGGTGCCGCCAGCCGCCCGGATCCCTCCAGGGACTTGATCCTGGTGGCCGATCCCCATTGGGGCCAGGACCTGACCGGCCTGGAAGAGGCCACGGAAAGGCACCCCCTGGCCGATTGGTTGTTCCTTGGCGATGTGTTCGACGTCTGGGTGGGCTTGCCGGGCATGGAAACCGACTCCCAGCGTGACTTCCTCGCCTGGGTGGATTCCCGCCGGGCCGCTGGCCGCTGGGTGGGCCTCTGGATGGGCAACCGGGAGTATTTTCTGGATGGCCATGCCGCGCGGTTCGACCTCTTGGGTGAGGGCTCTGGCGGCCGGTTCGAAGGGGAGGCCCTGGCCTGGGAGCATGGGGACCTCGTCAACACGGCCGATCGCCGGTACCGGCTGTGGAACCTGATCTCTCGATCAGGCCCATTCTGGTTGCTGTTCCGGTTGATGCCCGGCCCGACGGCCAGGCGAGTGTCCACTTGGCTGGAGCGGAAACTTCGCACCACCAACACCGCCTACCGGCTCGCCTTCCCCAGGGACGCCTTCCGGAAAGTGGCCGAAGCGCATCCCGGCACCACCTTTGTCACCGGACATTTCCACACCCGCGAGGTGGAGGCCAACGGCATGGCACTGCCCTGGGCCCACGAGGGCCAGTTCATGGTGTGGCGGGGTGGAAAGGTCGAACAGCTCTAGGGAAGTGTTCTGTCTCCCTGGGCCCGAAGCCTACAGCCCCAGCAGGTCCGCCACTTCCCGCCGCAGCTCCGGAATTCCGGTACCCTTCCCGGCGCTCACCCAGGCGATGTCAGCTGACTGAAGGCCCAGGTCGGCCGCCACATCCTTGCGCTGCTTGAGGGCCTTGCTGGGCTTCACCTGGTCGGCCTTGGTGGCCACGATCCGGTGGGGCAGGTTCTCCAGCCGCAGCCACTCGATCATCTGGTGGTCCAGCTTGGTGGGACCGATCTCGGCATCCACCAGTACGAAGACCATGCGCAGGGAGACTCGGCCCGTCAGGTAGCCTTCCACCATGGCCTGCCAGGTGGCCCGCTCGGCGGCGGGCCCGGTGGCGAAGCCGTAGCCCGGCAGGTCCACGATCCAGCGGTCGGGCCCCGTGAGGAACACGTTGATGAGCCGCGTGCGGCCGGGAGTCTTTGAGACCCGCGCCAGCTGCTTCTGGTTGGCGAGCGCGTTCAGCAGTGATGACTTGCCGACGTTGCTGCGGCCCACGAAAGCCACTTCGGCATGGCAGACGCCCAGCTTCCGCGCATCGGCGGCGGAGGTGACGAATCGGGCATCGGTGAGGGGTTGGGCCATGGGGATCCAGTCTTCGGGCGTCAGCCTTCAGACTACCGGGAACCCGGGATCAGACTGTCACGAGGCTCGTCGGGGCCAGCTGGTCGAAGGCGATGCGGCCATGATCGAGGCCGATGACGCGCTTCTTCATGCGCTGGATGAGGCTGCGGTCATGGGTGGCGACGATGACGGTCGTGCCCTGGCCGTTGATGCGCTCGAAGAGGCTCATGATCTCCTGGGCCAGGTCGGGATCCAGGTTGCCCGTGGGCTCGTCCGCCAGCAGCACCAGGGGGTCGTTCACCAGGGCCCGGGCGATGGCCACACGCTGCTGTTCGCCACCGGAGAGCTGCAACGGGTAGCTGCTCAGCTTGTGCTGGAGGCCTACCATCTTCAGGGCCCGGAAGGTGCGCTGCTTCTGCTCGGCGGCGCTCACGCCCAGCACCTTCAGCACGAAGGCCACGTTCTCGAAGATGGTTCGGGTACGAATGAGCTTGAAATCCTGGAAGACCACGCCCAGTTTCCGGCGCAGCAGCGGAATCTCCTTCTCGGCCATGGCGGCCAGCCGATGCCCGGCCACCTGGATCTCGCCGCTGCTGGGGATCTGTTCCCGGAAGAGCAGCTTCAGCAGGGTGGACTTCCCCGCCCCGCTGGGCCCGGTGAGGAAGACGAACTCCCCGGCGTCGATGCTGAAGCTCACGTCCGCCAGGGCGGTGTGGATGCGGTCGTACTGCTTGCCAACGTGGGTGAGGGTGATCACAGCGCCAGCCTATCAGAGCCTTTCCACCAGCATGGCCACCCCCTGGCCGCCGCCGACGCAGAGGGCCGCGAGACCATACCGCTTGTCCTGGTCCTGGAGAAGGTGCAGGAGGGTGACGAGGATCCGGGTGCCACTGGCGCCAATGGGGTGGCCGATGGCGATGGCCCCGCCACGGAGGTTCACCCTGGCGGGGTCGATGTCGGGCAGCTCCGCCAGCACGCCCAGGCTCTGGGCGGCGAAGGCCTCGTTCAGTTCGAAAAGGTCGATGTCCTGCAGCCGCATGCCGGTCTTCTTCAGCAGTTTCTCGATGGCCGGCACGGGGCCGAGCCCCATGACGGCGGGGTCCACGCCGGCCTGGGCGAAGCCCAGGATGCGAGCGATGGGCCGGTGGGCCTTGGCGGCGGCCTCGGAGGCCAGCACCAGTGCGGCGGCGCCATCGTTGATGCCGCTGGCGTTCCCGGCGGTCACGGTGCCGTCTTTCTTGAAGGCCGGACGCAGCTTGGCCAGGCCCTCTGCGGAGGCATCGGTCTTGATGTACTCATCCCGGTTGAAGGCCACATCGCCTTTTTTGCCCGCCAGGGTCACGGTGAAGATCTCCCGATCGAAGGCCCCGGCCGCCTGGGCGGCGGCGGCCTTGAGCTGGCTCTGGAGAGCAAAGGCGTCCTGGGCCTCCCGGCTGAGGCCATGCTTGGCCGCGACGTTCTCGGCGGTGATGCCCATGTGGGAATCACCATGGCCGCACCAGAGGCCATCCTGGATCATGCTGTCAATGAGTTGGGCGTTGCCCATGCGGGCCCCCCAGCGGGCGGCGGGCAGCAGGTAGGGGGCATTGGACATGCTCTCGGTGCCCCCGGCCACGACCAGATCCGCATCGCCCATGAGGATCGACTGGCCCCCGAGGGCGACCGCCTTCAGGCCCGACCCGCACACTTGGTTGGGGGTGTGGGCCGGAGTTGAATAGGGCAGACCGGCTTTCAGCGCCGCCAGTCGGGCCACGTTCTGGCCGCTGCCGGCCTGGAGGACGTTGCCCAGGACCACATCACCCACGGCAGCGGGCTCGACACTCGCCCGGGCCAGGGCCTCGGAAATGGCCAGCGCACCCAGGTGAACCGCGCTCAGGGGCTTCAGGGCACCCCCGAAGGTGCCCACGGCGGTACGGGTGGCGGAAAGGATGTAGGTGGCCATGGCAGCTCCTGGGGGATCAACCAGAGTATCGTGACTAAACGCTGGGGGCCCCCGGCCGTGAACACCTTTGCCCAGGCCCACCCTGGTTCCATCCCTGATGGGAGTTTTCATGTCCGTTGCCAGCCGCTGGATCCCCCTGTTCCTGGTTGGGAGTGCCCTGCTGGCCCAGGCGCCGCCGCCACCCCCGCCGCCTGCACCGCCCTCCCCAACGATCGGGGTGGATGTACCCTCGGGCTCCCGCACGGAGCAGCGCACCGAGTCCCTGGCCCAGGGGTCGAAGCTGTGGGTCAAGAACCGCAATGGCGGCATTCGGGTGACCGGCTGGGATAGGGATGAGGTCTCCCTCACCGCCCAGATTCGTGACAGCGACAAGCGGCGGGTGGAACTGGTCATCCAGCGGAAGGGCGCGGACCTCGATGTCGAAGCGATGTTCCAGCAGCCCAGTTGGAGCTTCGGCATCTACATCAGCCCCCGCTGTGACATGACCCTGCAGGTGCCCAGGAAGGTCCTGGGCTTTTTCCGCACCACCAACGGGACGGTCAGTGCTGAAAATATCGAGGGCTATGCCCGCTGCGAGGCCACCAACGGCAGCATCCACGTCAGCCGCATCCGGGGGGAAGTCCAGGTCGACACCACCAATGGCCCCATCGAGGCCCGCAACCTGGCGGCCCGCATCAAGGGCAGCACCACCAATGGCAAGATCGTCCTCGAGGATATTGAAGGCGGCATCCGCCTGGAGACGACCAACGGGTCGATCCGCGCCCGCAACCTGGACGGCTGGGGCGAAGGCATCCGCCTCGAGTCCACCAACGGCAGCATCGAGGTCGAACTGGGCAAAGCCACGGGGGATCTGGTGGCCGAGAACAGCAACGGGTCCATGGAGGTCCGGCTGCCCGGCGCGCAGGTGGTCGAGATCACCAAGCACAGCGCCCATGTGAAGGTGCCCGGCCGATCCCAGCCCATTCGCCTCGAAACCACCAACGGCCACATCCTCGTGAAGTAGTAACCTGGGAATCATGCATTGGCTGGTTCCCCTCCTCGTTGCTGCCCTTAGCCTGCACGCGCAGGCCCCCCGACCTTCGGAGGTCCAGGAGCGCCGCTTGGGCAACGGCGTGCGCCTGCTGGTGGTGGAGCGGCGGGGTCTCTCGGCCTTCCAGGCGACCCTGGTGTTCCAGGGGGGTTGGGCCGAGGAATCCACCGCTGCTGCGGGCGCCACTGATCTGCTCGCCCGCACCCTCTTCGCAGGCACCTGGGCCGAGGACCTGACACGGGCCAAGACCCCTTCCCCCCTGGACGCCCTGCTCAAGCAGGAAGAAGGGCTGCTGGAATCCCTGCGGCTCGAACGCCTTCGCCTCCGCAGAGACCCAGGAGCGGACTCCCAGCTCCCGGCCCTGACGGCAAGTCTCGAATCCATCCAGTTGCGCATGCAGGGGCTCTTCTCCGCGTCGCCCCTGTCGGACCTGTATTCCGCCCGGGGAGGTCGGCAATGGGCGGACGCCACCGCGGACGCCTTGGTGGTTCAGACCGAGCTTTCACAGGAGTTTTTTGAATTCTGGTGCCAGACGGAAGCCCAACGGCTACGCACCCTGCAGCTCAGCCGGTTCGCCCAGGCTCGCGAAGCCTTCGTGGCTGATCTCCATGGCAAAGGCCTCCTGGGGCTCGCCCTGCTGCGCGGTGCGGCCCTCCCTGGTCATCCCTATGGCAGGGACCTCCTGGACTACCTGCCTTCGCTCGAGGCCCTCCGCTGGTCCGATCTGAGGACTTATGCCCGGAAAACCCTCAGGCCGGACCGATTGACCATCATCCTCATCGGCGGTCTGAGCCTGGAAAGCGCCCTGCCAGTGGTTGAGCGCTACCTGGGTTCCCTGCCGGAGCCGCCCGATGCGGAGGAGGCGGTCCTGCCAGAAATCCCATCGGATCTTGGCGATCGGAGGGTGCAGACCACCCTGGGGACAGGGTCTCAACTGCTGGTGGGTTGGCGGATTCCCTCCCGGCATCACCCCGATCACCTGGCCTTGCGCATGGCCGTGCAGCTGCTGGATGGCGGCCAGACTGGCCGGCTTCAAGTCCGGATGGCGCGTCAGAGGGCGCTGGTGAGCAGGGTGCGCCTCCATCTGGATGTTCCTGGGGGCCGGTTTCCGGGGTTGCTTGTGGCCGATCTGAACCCAATGGAGGGACACAGCCTCGCTGAGATCGAGGCCGCGCTCCACGGCGAGATCCTGCGCCTCCAGCAGGAGCCCATTTCGCAGGAGGAGTGGTCGCGGGCCCTCGTCCAGCTGGAGACCGAACACCTCCAAATGGCGGATGTACCAGCCGTCCTGGCCCGTTCCCTCGGCCTGGCCTGGGCGGAGGGCGGGGACTGGCGTCTGGCGGATCTGGGCATCCAGCGCTTGCGAACCCTGGCGCCAGAAACTGTCCAGGCCGCCGCCCGCACCTGGTTGACCCCGAGCCATCGCACGACCGTGCTGCTGGACCCCACGCCGGGCGCCAGCAACGATCCCGTCGAGAAGGAGCTCTCGCGGGTGCTTCGGGCCCTGGCCGCCGCCCGCATCCCGGATCTCGCCCAGCGTGAGCATCTGGTCTCCGAGGGCATCCGCCAACTTCGCATGCTGAGTCCCGATGAGCGGCTCCGCACCCTGAAGCTGCTGGAGGCCCAGCTGCCTTCGGAGAAGCGATGAGAGCCCTCTTCCTGGCCAGCCTGATCGCCACCTTCTCCCTGCAGGCCCAACAGGCCATCCAGCAATTCGTGCTGCCCAACGGGCTGCGGGTACTGCACCTGGAGGATCATGACCGCCCTCTGGTGCGGGCCCGCCTCCACGTGACCGTCGACCCTCGGGATACACCTCCTGGTCGCCAGGGATTGCCCCGGCTGCTGCTTCGGATGCTGGACCAGGCCGAGACCGCCGACCTCAAGTCCGAAGACCTGGCCCGCATCCTCGATGAATCGGGAATCCAGCTCACCCAGGCCTTTGATCAAGGGGGCCTGGACTGGCGGATGGTGGCACGCAGCCGGGATCAGGACCGCGCCATGGGTCTCTTGGCGGATCGGCTCCTGCGGAGCGTCTTCCTGCCCTCGGTGCTGGCTTCCCAGCGCGTGGCCTGCTGGCAGGAGGAAGAAGGGACGTCCGCGGCTCCGAAGGAGCGGCTGAAGCGCCTCCTCCTCAGAGATCCTTCCTGGCGGCCCACCCAGAAGAGCCTGGAGGCGATCACCCTCCAGGATCTCCTCACCTACCGCACCCGGGTCCTGCGGCCTGACCGGGCGATCCTCATCCTGCATGGCGATCTCGGACTGGAACAGGCCAAGCGCTTGGTCCTCCTGAGCCTTGGTTCGTGGGTGGTCCAGCAGCCCTCCCAGGGTGCTGCGGACACCCCATCCCTACCAGCAGCAGAGGGCCCCCTCACGATCCCTGACTCGGGCATGGGTCTCCGGATCCAGGCTGTAGCCAACCGACCTGAAGACCCCTCGCCGGAGGTGGCGGCGCTTCTGGGCCTGCTGGTACCCGGAGATCCCGGCCTCTTCCCGATGCGAGTAGAGCTGGATGACAGGCGGTTGTTGGCCACCTTGGACAGTCCAGGTGGCAACCCGGGCCAGCAGTCCATGACCCTCTTTCTCGAACGCCTGCGCGTGCTCCGCGGGCACGAATTCAGGCAGCTGGACCTGGACCGCGCCCGGAGCGCCTGGCTGAGTCGCCGCAGCCTGGAATCCCTGTATCCAGAGACCCAGATGGATTCAGCCCTGGCGGAGGCACTGGGGCGGGGCGTCAAGGACGACCGCCTGAAAGCAGTCACGCCAGAGGTGCTGAACGCCACTCTGCGGGCCTGGCTGGACCCAGCCAACTTGCGCATTGGCGTGGTAGGAGATCCCGAACTGCTGAAGGTCCTGGTGAAACGCTGAAATAGGCAGAGCACGGATCGGCCTCAGGCAGGGATGTGCGGGTCAGACGTTCACCCCAAACCGTGAGGCCAGATCCAGATACCGGGCGCGAACACCCTCGATGATGGCCTCGGGGAGGTGGGGGGCGGGCGGCTGCTTGTTCCAGGAGTCCAAGGTCTCGAGGTAATCGCGCAGGAACTGCTTGTCGAGGCTCGGGGGGTTCTTGCCGGGGGCCCAGCTGTCCGCCAGCCAGTAGCGGCTGCTATCGGGTGTGAGGGCCTCGTCGATCAGGATGAGTTCACCCGCATCGCTGAGCCCGAATTCGAATTTGGTATCCGCCAGGAGAATGCCCCGTTCGGCGGCGAGTTTGGCGCCCCGGCCGTACAGTGCCAGGCTCAGGTCCCGCAGCTTCACGGCCAGGTCCGAGCCCACGATCCCTGCCATCCGCTCGAAGGAAATGTTCTCGTCGTGCCCCTCCTCGGCCTTGGTCGCCGGCGTGAAGAT
The DNA here is from genome assembly GCA_903884655.1 of uncultured Holophagaceae bacterium. GTDB lineage: Bacteria > Acidobacteriota > Holophagae > Holophagales > Holophagaceae > Geothrix. The sequence continues at coordinate 10,504 of CAISFO010000077.1, forward strand.
GGGCTGGGGCAGCCGATCGGCAAGCCGGAGGCCCGCAGGCAGAGCCACACCGCATACGGCCCGGTCGGCCTGGTATTCCTTCCAGCCGCTGCCGGCCAGATAGCCCCTCACCACGCACTCCACTGGCATGGGCTTGGTTTTTTCGACAATGACGGCCCGGCCTTTAAGGGCCCCCTGGTAGGGTTCCAACACGGCAGGCCAGCTCAGGTTGCCGCGAAAATGGTTGGGCACCAGGTCTTCCGTGGCGGCGAACCAGTAGGCGGCCACAGCCGTCAGGATCCGGCCCTTGTCGGGGATGCCCTCGGGCATCACGCAATCGAAGGCGCTGATCCGGTCCGTGGCCACGATGAGGAGCTGCTTCCCGAGGTCATATACATCCCGAACCTTGCCTCGGCGGAAAACCGGAAAGGGCAGATCGGTACTCAGCAGAATGGACATGGGACTCCCATATGAAGCTTCCATCATCGCAGAGCAGGTGAGTGACCATCAGCTGTCGGATTCAGGCTTCGAGCTCGATTTACATCAGCCTGGGGACCTCGCCCTCGTCGTGCGATGGGCCCATATGCCCGGAATCGCCACCTGTGACTCTGAGGCCGTTCCTGTCCCGAGGCAGACTTCAAGCCAACTCCGGAAGCTTGCGTGGCGTGGGCGCTGACCAGTTCAATCCACTGGGCAGCAGGGCATAGCGATTCATGACACCGACCCACCGAGCCAGCTCGGATTCCCGTACGCTGCCTTCGGGACCGCTGAGGGGTAGCAGCAAATATTGGATGTAGTCCCGGACCTCGGCCCCGGAGATACCCAACAGCGCTGGCAATTCCTCCAGACGGTAGGTCCGCTCCCCAGGCGGTGTGACCTGCAGCTTGTAATCGAAGGACTCCCTGAGCACCGAAGCCGTGGCGGCGGGATCCAGTTCCTGGGCTGCATCCAGGTGGGGGAAGAGATTGCCCCCCAGAAGTGCCAGGGCCTGGGCCATGCCAAGGTGGGCCAGCAGGTGAACGGGGTGGACCTTCAGGACGGCCTCGAAGGCGGCCCGCGCCTCCTGGGCCCGACCCAGTCGCAGCAGGGCTTCGCCATGGCGCAGCTTGGCCTCGATGCGGCCGGGTTCGGCCTTCAGCCATCGCTCGGCCACCGAAGCCATCTCCTTGGCCATACCCTGAGAGCGGAAGAAGGTGGTCAGGTAGGCGAGCGTGGTGACGTCCCTGGGGGCCAGCAGCAGCAGACGGTCCAGGATTTCCGCAGCCCGCAGGGACTGGCCCTCCTGGTCCAGGTGATGGGCCCAGTCCCGAAGAATCTCCACCTGCCTCGCCACCGGGTGGTTGGGCGTGGACCGGGCAGGTTCGGCAGGGTGGAGCAGCTGAGTTCGAACCCAGAGGTAGCGCAAGGCGTGGCGACCCTCGGGACCGCCGAGTTCCTCCTCGATGGCATGGATGATGGTCTTAAGCCCGTGCTCCCAAAGGGTTGGCAAGGGCATCTGGACGTGAGTCCTCAGCTCCCGGACGAGTGGCTCCAAGGGATTTCCCGCCCGACCCAGATGCAGCTTGAGCCGGATCAGTTCCAATCCAGGCTCGGGCCCCGGCTGGCAGGCCACTCGGAGGGCCAGCTCACCCGTGTCGGGGTCGAAGTCATCCAGGATCAGGAACCGCAGGTGCGCCCGCATGAACCTGAGATTAACAAGGAACTAGACCCAAAGGAGGTTGACCGCTCCTGAGTCAGGGCTGATCATGCACTATTCGGGTGTTGGGGGGTTGCCATGCGTAGCAAGGTGCTGTTCCTGTCCATGATGACCCTTATTCCTTTGAATGCTGGCGAGCTGGGCCTCCTGGTGGACAAGCAGTTCGGCAAGGCCCAAGCCGCCAACTTCGGCGGCAGCAGGGACTACGATGCCATCAGCCCCACCGGACTCGGCATTCGCGGCGCCTTCGATGTGCTGGACTTGAAGGTGGCCGCCCTGCAATTGAATGCCACCTGGCACAACAAGAGCACGGGCGACCTGAGCGCCAGTGGCACCAAGTACGGCGAACTGGATAACCAGTACTGGGCCGCGGGTGCCATGGTGAACTGGAAGCTCCTGGTCAATGTGGGTGCCGGCGTGGAATATCGGTCTGAGAAGCAGACCTGGCGCACCACCCTCCCGGTGGTCGGCAACGGCGACAACACCCACGGCCGCACCTGGGCCCGGGTGAACCTCGGGTTCAGCATTCCCACCCCTGTCGTCAGTCCCTTCTTCGCCCTGGAAGTGGCCGCACCACTCTCCAAGAAGGACTCCACGGCCGTCCCCAGCGATTTCGCCGAGGCCAATTTCCCCCAGGTCCAGATCGGCATCTATGGGGGCATCCGGTTCTGACCTCAACCGTTGACGACGAAAGGGGCGCAAAGAAGCGCCCCTTTTCCGTATGATGAAGGCTCATTCTCCGAGGAACGATGGAACTCCGGATCCTGGGCTGCAGCGGCGGCGAGGCTGATGGCGAGCGCCTGACGGGACTGCTCGTCAATGGCTGTGTGGCCATCGATGCCGGCTCCATCACCTCCGCCCTCCGCGTGGAAGAGCAGGTGAGGATCCAGCATGTCTTCATCAGCCACTCCCACCTGGACCATATCTGCACCCTGCCCTTCTTCACCAAGAACATCTTCGGCCACACCCACGACGCGGTGGAAATCCACGCCCTGCCCGAAACCCTGGACGTCCTCCGGCGCCACCTCTTCAACGACGAGCTGTGGCCGGATTTCAGCGTCATACCCAGCCCGAACGATCCCACCATCCGCTACACGGAGGTCGAGGCTGAAACGACTTATGAAGTCTGCGGCCTCCGGATCACTCCGATCCGGGTGAACCATCTGGTGCCTTGCGTGGGCTACAAGGTGGACGATGGCAAGGACGCCTTCGTCTTTACCAGCGACACGGCCGAATCCGACCGCATCTGGGAAGTGGCCAATGCCACACCCAACCTGCGGCTGGTGATCACCGAGGCCAGCTTTCCCAACGAGCAGGCCTGGCTGGCAGAGGCCTCCAAGCACCTGACCCCTGCCAAGCTCGGCGCGGAACTGAAGAAGCTGAAGCAAAACATCCCTGTGCGGATCTACCACCTGACGCCTGGCGACAAGGCCACCATGCTGCCCCAGCTCCAGGCGCTTCAGGATTCCCGGGTGAGTCTGCTGGACCAGGACGAACGCCTGGTCTGGTGAGCCTCATCTGCTGTGCATCACGCCGGCGGATAACACGCCCTGAGGGCCAGTCGCGCTTCTTCATAGGCTGCGGGCAGGGCCTCGACCAGGGCAGGTACGCGTTCCAGATGGCCCTCCCTGGCAAAGGTCTCGATGCCGGCGGCCAGCTCCGCGAAGCGAAGCAGTCCCAGATTGCCCAGCGCTCCCCTCAATTGATGGGCGTCCATCATGGTCTGCCGCGCATCCAGGGCCGCCAGGGCCGTTTTCAGCATCGCCAGGCGAAGGGGGACGTCTTCCTCGAATAGCGTGATCAGTTCCTGAACCAGCTCCGGCGCGGCTCCCATGTCCAGGAGGTCCCGCAGGGGTTGGGGGTCGAGGACCGGAAGATCATTCAACATGCACTCCGGGGAAAATGGACCGACGATCCCATTGGTGGAAGGCAGCAGGTGAATGCCTCATGACCATCAGTCGGCCAGGTGAGACCCTCGCTGCCCCGATCAGAACCCGTGGCCCGCGGGATGCCCCGCCGCCTGGAGCCGGATCAGGCTGGCATCCAGCTTCGCCTGGGCGTTGGCCATATCGTGCTCGGTCTGGGCGTCCTTCAGGAGCTTCAGGGCCCGCTGACGCGAAGCCTCGGCCCGCTCCAGGTCGATCATGTCCACGGTTTCGCTTTCCCGGGCCAGGATGGTGACGCGGTCCGGCCCCACTTCGGCGAAACCGCCGAAGACCGTGAGCCAGTGTTTCTGGCCTTCCTGGATGTAGTAGAGCAGGCCATCGCCCACTTCGGTCATCAGGGGCGTGTGGCCCGGCAGGATGCCGTAGTAGCCCCGGGCGGCGGTGGGGAACTGCACTTCCGCCACCTCGGCCGAGAAGACCGGCCGTTCGGGTGTGACGACTTCCAGTTTGATGGTTTGGGACATGACGATCTCTCTGGAATGCCCGGGATCCGCTGCGCGGATCCCGGGCGAGGAGAAGCAAACTTAGACTGCGGCCAGCTTTTCAGCCTTCTCGACGGCTTCCTCGATGGTGCCGACGAGGTAGAAGGCCTGCTCGGGCAGGTGGTCCCACTTGCCGTCGCAGATCTCGCTGAAGCCCTTGATGCTGTCCTCCAGCTTCACGTACTTGCCGGACATGCCCGTGAACTGTTCGGCCACGAAGAAGGGCTGGCTGAGGAAGCGCTGGATCTTGCGGGCGCGGGCCACCAC
>CAISFO010000078.1 GCA_903884655.1 uncultured Holophagaceae bacterium
GATGCGCTGCTTGATGATGTCCTCGATGCCCACGAAGGCGCCGCCGCAGATGAACAGGATGTTGCTGGTGTCCAGCTGGATGAACTCCTGGTGCGGGTGCTTGCGGCCGCCCTGGGGCGGCACGTTGGCCACGGTGCCTTCCACCAGCTTCAGCAGGGCCTGCTGCACGCCCTCGCCGCTCACATCGCGGGTGATGCTGGGGTTCTCGCTCTTGCGACCCACCTTGTCGATTTCGTCGATGAACACGATGCCGCGCTGGGCCCGCTCCACGTCGTAGTTGGCGGCCTGGAGCAGCTTGGTGAGGATGTTCTCCACGTCTTCGCCCACGTAGCCGGCTTCCGTCAGCGTGGTGGCATCGGCCATGGCCAGGGGCACATCCAGGAAGCGGGCCAGGGTCTGGGCCAGCAGCGTCTTGCCGGTGCCGGTGGGACCCAGCAGCAGGATGTTGCTCTTGGACAGCTCCACCTCGGTGGCGCCCAGGGCTTTCCGGGGGGTCAGGATGCGCTTGTAGTGGTTGTAGACCGCCACGCTCAGGCGCTTCTTGGCGGCCTCCTGGCCGATGACGTAATCGTCCAGGAAGGCCTTGATCTCCTTGGGACGGCTGAGCCGGGCCTCGTGCTTGCCCAGGGGCTTGCCCTGGCGGCTCATGCGCAGCTGGAGCTGCCCCGCCTCCAGGCACTCGTTGCAGATGAAGGCCTCGGGGCCCGCCAGGAGCTGCTCCACCTCATGGGGCTCTTTGCCGCAAAAGGAGCACTTTTGTTCACGCTTGTACTTGTTCATCAGTTGCTCCCCTCCTGGGGCCGGCCTTAGGCTACATCGTGAATGGTCTTCAGTTCCAGGATCTCGAAGCGTCGGATGCCTGCGGGGATCTGGACGCGGACCTCATTGCCTGCCTCCTGGCCCACCAGCGCCATGCCGATGGGTGAGCTGATGCTGAGATGCTGCGGATGGCCATCCAGTTCCTCCGGAAGGACCAGTGTGTAGGTAAATTCCTCTTCGGAATCCAGGTCGAGGATGGTGACTTTGGAGCCGTAGGCAACCCGGGTCTTGGGCAGCCGGCTGATATCCAGGGTGGCCACCTCCGAAATGCGCTTTTCCAGGGTCACCAGCTTGTTCTGGAACATGTCCCGCTTGGCCAGGGCCTGTTCGTACTCGGCATTTTCGGACAAGTCCCCCTGCCCTGCGGCCCGGGCGATCTCCTGGGGAATGTCCACCAGCAGGGCCTGCTTGATGACCTTGAGTTCCTGCTCTAGCTTGACAAGGACGTGCTTGGGCATGGGGTTGTCCGGGAAGGTGGGGGTCAAAAAAAGGCGGGCCGCAGGGCCCGGTCAGACTTGGAAGGATTGGACCAATTCTACCCACTCCGGGGGCGGAAGCGGAGCCGGAAGGGGATTCCCCTCCCCGGGCCGGGTCTTGAAGCGGCGGTGCATCCAGAACCACCAGCGGGGGTCCTTGCGGATCTGGGCCTCGATGCGGGCGGTCATGAGCTGGGTGGCCACCCAGCCGTCCCGGACCGGGTCCCCGGTGATGGGCACCTCGAAGGAGGGTTCGAAGCGAACCGTGATGGTCCCATCCGGGTTGGGCCAGCTGAAGACCGGCAACACGGGGAGGCCGTATCGGGCAGCCAGGCTGCCGGCGGTGCCAAAGGTGGAGGCCCACTGGCCCAGGAACCGGACGAAGACGCCGATGGTGAGGGCATCCTGGTCCAGCAGGAAACCCACGCCGCGGCCGGCTTTCAGGGCTTTCAGGGTGTCCCGCATGGCCCCGTCCTTGAGGATGATGCGGTTGCCGAACCGGGTGCGGAAGCCCAGGGAGATGGGCTCCAGCAGCGGGTTGTCGAGCTCCCGCCCGATGGCATCCAGGGTACGGCCATGGCGGCTCTGGGCCAGGGCCACGGCCTCCCAGTTGCCGTAGTGGCCCGTGAGCTGGATGAAGCCCTTGCCCCTGGCCTGGACGGCATCGAAATGCTCCAGTCCCTCCACCTTGATCCAACGGTCCAGCTCCTCCGGAGTGGCCCGGCGCAACCGCAGCAGGCCCACGAAGAGGGCCCCGAAGTGCTGGAAGCAGCCCCGGGCCAGGGCCCGCGTCTGGGCTTCGTCCAGGCCCAGATCGGCGAAGCGGAGGTTCTCCCGCACGACGCGGCGGTGCCGGGGGTCCACCAGGTAGAACAGGCTTCCCAGCATCTCTCCAATGGCCTGCACGGTGGTCCAGGGCAGGCGGCCAAGGATGCCATCCAGCACGCAAAAAGCACCGAATTCCAGGCGATGCCGGAGGGTCGGTCTGGCTATCGCGCTCACGTTCCGCGTCATGGGGGCCATAAAAAAAGGGGCGCCTCGGGGTTACGAGGCGCAAACCCCAAGCTTATCAGCATCCGGGTCCAGGATTCATCTTTGAGTCTTTTCAATACTTAAATCAGGACCCATCCCTTGAAAGCGGCATGGTCATGCAGCGGGGGCCGCCCCTGGCCCGGCTCAGTTCGCTGGCCTCGATCTGGACCAGGTACTTGGTTCCGTCCAGCAGGTCCAGACCGGGATCCGCCAGCACCTGCTTCGCCGCCAGCACCCGGTAGCCGGCCTGATCCAGGGCCTCGGCGGTGGCCAGGTTGCGGCTGTAGCTGGTGATGACGCCGGGCGCCAGGCAAAAGGCGTTGGCGCCGTCGGTCCATTGTTCCCGCTGCTGGAGGATGGGGTCCCTGCCGCCACAGAAGATGGGCCGAAGGTCGATGCCTACGGCCTTCATGGCTTTCAACAGGCTGGGCTGAGTGCCCATGCGCAGCTCCCCGTGGCGCAGGTCGATGCTCGTGACGTTGAGCAGTTCCGGGCTGCCCTCCAGGAAGTAGGGGGGATACACCAGGCACTCCCCCTCGCTGACACGGGTGAAGATGGTGTCCAGGTGCATGGCGCTGCGCTTCCGGGGCATGAGCACCATGAGCAGGTGGTCGAAGCTGGTTTCGTCCGCGGCCCGGTGGGCCCGCAGGTTCTCGGCCAGCAGATGGATGGCGTCGGCCTGGGTGCGCTCACTGCAGCCCACGGCCAGGACTTTGGGGCTCAGCACCAGGATGTCGCCGCCTTCCATGCTCACGGGCGCCTTGATCTCGCCCCGGATCAGCGGCGTCACTTGATCGAACCAGTTGTTCCGGTCCGCGTGGTGCCGCAGCCGGGGGTGGTGCCGGAACACGTAGCTGAGGATGAGGGGCTCCCGTTCCCGGGCCCAGGTGGCCATGGAGCTCAGGCTGTAGCCGTGGCCGATGACCGCCGCCGGATCCCGCATGAACAGGAGGTTCGGAATGGGTCGCACCCGGTAGTCGAACTCCTGCTCCCAGCGGGTGTGGCTGGGCATGTCGTCCCAGGTCACGCCGCCGATGACACCCCGGGCCACCTGCGCCGGTTCCAGGCTCCGCAGGAGATCACAGGTATCATCCGGCAGGCCCACCAGGCGCTGCAGGTCACCAATGAAGGCCAGCTTCACGCCTTCCTCCCCGAGGGCTTCGATGAAGAGGTCCTGGATGTCCAGCACCTCGTCGGCCACCCGGGCCAGCACCTTCCGGAACTGGCTGTGCTCGTGCCGGGCCAAGTCACCGTAAAGGATGTCGTCGAAGAGCAGCTTCTCCATCATCCCGGGCACCATCAGGTCCACCTCGGGGCCGGGGTTGTGCACCACCACCTGCCGGAGGCGGGCAGTCTCGGAGAATACGGAGAGCTGGATGGGCGGCATGGGGGTCCTTGGCGAGGCTGGGACCGGGCAGATTATCATGCGGGCACCCACCGAACCTTCTGCCATCCGCTTGCGTTCAGCTCAGAGGAGGGCAGGATTCAGGCATGGAACCAGAGGTGCTGTTACAACGGGTGGGTGAAGGCGACGAACTCGCCTGGGAGTGCTTTGTCCGGCAGCATCAGGGCCGCATTTTCGGGCTCGCCTACCACTACCTGGGCCAGGCCGAGGACGCCCGGGATGTGGCCCAGGAGACCTTCGTGCAGATCTACCGGAATCGCCACCGCCTGCCGGAGGAGTCCGCTCTTCGACCCTGGATGCTCCGTATCGCCCGGAACCTGTGCATGGACCTCTTCCGTCGGCGGAAGGCCAGACCTCCCGTCTGGGACATTCCGGTGGAGGCCATCTGCGACCTCCCTGCCCCTGAGGAGGACCCGGGACAGCTGCTCCAGGACCAGGCCCGGCGGACCAGGCTTCATCGGGCCCTCCGGGAGCTCACCGACCTCAACCGGGAGATGATCCTGCTGAAGGACATCCAGGGACTGTCCCTCGAGGACATCGCCGGCCTGCTCAACATTCCCCTGGGCACCGCCAAGTCCAGATCCAACCGGGCCCGCCTGGAGCTGGCCGAAAAGGTCCTGGGCCAAGGGGCCCTGCCATGATCCGGCCTCTCCTCCCCCTGTCCCAAGCCTTGCCTGACCTGACAGCTTCCATCCTGGCTCGGACCAGTGGACCCGCCTGTGCCCGCCTTCGCGACCTCGCCTGCGACCTCGTCGACGGGACCCTGCCCCCTGATGACCAGGAATTGGCGGTTCATCACCTGGCCCACTGTCAAGGATGTCGAGACGTGATCTCGGCCCTCGAAATGCTCCATCAGGCGCTGCCCGGCTTGGCTGCAGTGGATCCCGGAGAAGCCTTCCTGGCGGGTGTGTTGCAACGGACGCGCGCTCCTCTCACAGAAAGCTACCGTTCCGGGGATCCCTTCCTATCGGGGTGGACACGCCTCATGCGGCGTCCCCGGGTGGCGCTTGAAGCGGCCTACCTGGCGACTGCCGCCGGACTCATCCTCGCGCAGCTGCCCCTGCCCGGTTCCTCCCGCCCAGCGGGCTCCACCCTCGCATCTCTGGTTCGGACCCACCCGCGGACCTCGACGGTCTGGGCCCAGGTGCCCATGCAGGGGATGTCGCGTGCCGTCCATGCTTCCCGGGCCCGATTCCTTGACGCCAAGAATATCGCCAGGACCTCACGACCCTCCGGGTTCACTCAGCGTTTCGCCGAGACCTGGCAGCGGCTCGTCAAGACCGCCAACAGCGTCTGGGACTGGGTCCGGTCCAAAGCCCGAGGCGCGGCCCTGCCTTCCACCGAACCATCGAAAGCCCCCTCGCGTTCTTCTCTCTGAAGCCTCATCGACCTGACCAAAGGAGTTGCCCATGTCCTCCCCCGAACCCGTTCCCTTCACCCCCCCGGCGGAGCCGAAACTTGCGTCGGACAGGGACCCTGGCTCCTTCCTGACCATGGGCACCCGGGCCTTCTACCAGGAGGACCCGCGGCTTCGTTCCACCGCCCTCGCCACCCTCCTGTCCTTCATGCCCGGGCTGGGGCAGGTCTACCTCGGCTACATCCAGCAGGGGTTCGTCAACATCCTGGTCGTCGCCACTCTCATCACCCTCCTGGCCAGTGACTCCGGTGCCCTGACTCCGCTGCTGGCGATATTCCTGTCCTTTTTCTGGCTCTACAACATCGTGGATGCCCACCGCCGGTCGATTCTTCTGAACCAGCGGATCCTGGGGCTGGCTCCGGGCGAATTCCCCGAGGATGTTCGACCTGCTTTGCAGGGTTCGGTGTTCGGGGGCCTCGCTCTCATCGTGGGCGGTGTGCTCGCCCTGGCCCACCTCCGGTTTGGCCTGTCCATGGCCTGGGTGGAACGCTGGTGGCCCTTGGCCGTCGTGGGGTTGGGCATCCACCTGGTGTGGAAGGCCGTGAAAGTGGCACGAAAATAAGCCAGAGGCTTCACAACGGACCTCCAGGTTTCATATTCTTTACTGATTTAGTCGGATATTTTTCTTGAAGGCCCATGCCCGACGAAGTAGCCTGATTCTTCCCACAGGAACCCGGGGGACATCCCCACTTTGGAGGCACCATGGCCGCATTTGTCACCCAGCCCGCACCCGACTTCAAGGCCGACGCCCTCGTCAATGGCGAGTTCAAGCAGGTCTCCCTTGCCGACTACAAGGGCAAGAAGGTCGTGCTCTTCTTCTACCCCCTCGATTTCACCTTCGTCTGCCCCACGGAGATCCTGGCCTTCGCCGATTCCCTCAAGGAATTCGAAGCCCGCAACACCCAGGTCATCGGCGTGAGCGTGGATTCCAAGTTCAGCCACCACGCCTGGGTGAACACCCCCCGCAAGGAAGGGGGCATCCAGGGCGTCACCTTCCCCCTGGTCTCCGACCTGAACAAGACCATCGCCCAGGACTACAACGTGCTGCTGCCCGCCGGCATCGCCCTGCGCGGCCTCTTCATCATCAACAAGGACGGCATCCTGAAGCACATCACCGTGAACCACAACGACCTGGGCCGCAGCGTCGAGGAAGTGCTGCGCCTCCTGGACGCCGTGGACTTCAGCGAGACCCACGGCGAAGTCTGCCCTGCCAACTGGCACAAGGGCGAAAAAGCGATGAAGCCTAATGCCGAAGGCCTCAAGGCTTATGTGGCCGCAAAGTAAAATCGGGACCACCACAATGGAGGGGCGCCGCAAGGCGCCCCTTCTGCTTCATTGCCGATGGGCAGGCGGGCAATCCCTAGTGCTTGGCTGCGGAACGGCTGGAGGCCATGCGGACCAGGTGATCCGCCGCGACAAAGGCGAGGATCAGGAACAGGACGAGCAGAACAGTCATGGCGAGCCTCCCCTCTAGTGCTTGATGTGGGATTCCCGATGCTGCAGCACGAACTCGTGGACCGCCGCCCCGCAGATCCAGGCGATCAGCACGACCGTGGCAATGCCCAGCGCAGCATTCGTCACGTTCAGCATGAGTGTTTCCGGGTTTTTCCAATTGGCCAAGTCGAACATGGGAACCTCCTGAAAGAAGTGCGTTGAGGTAAGGGGCCGCTCACGAAGGCTTGAGGTCTTCGCGTTCGCAGGCAATGAAGACGGGCTCGGGCAGCCCGGCTGGGGCCTTGGTCCGAAGGCGTGGGCTGGCGGCCACGGGTTCGAACACCGGCAGGTGCTTGACGATGAAGGAGAAGGCGCTGAATCCGACCGCCGTGATGCCGAGCATGATGAAGATCTCGATCAGCGACGGGAAGTAGGTCTGCGCCGGGTACTGTTCCAAGCCGGTGATGGCTGTATTCATCCGGTTGAAGGCGAACCCGGCCACGACCATGACGGTGGCGGCATAAAGACCCAGACGCGAGGTCCGGACGCGCTCGAAGAGCAGCAGCACGAAGGGGATGACGAACCCGATCAGGATTTCCGCATAGAACGCCAGGCTGTAATAGGAGAGTGTCGTCAGCTCGCGCAGCATGCCTCTCGACAGGAGATCCTGGAACCGAACGACGAAGTAGATGGCCAGCGCGACGGCGATGAGCTTCGCCAGCTTGGCACGGAGCGGCGTCGCAAGGATGTCCCGCCCGTCCCGAGCGAAGATGAGGGTCTCGAGCACCACCATCGAGAGGCCGGAGGCGATGCAGGAGATGAAGAAGAGGATCGGCAGCAGCGGCGTGTACCAGAGGGCATGCAGCCGGTTCGGCACGATCAAGTACAGGGAGCCGAAGGACGATTGATGAAGCGTGGACAGCAGGACCCCGAAGATCATGAGCGGCAGCGAGATGGCGTGGATCCACTTGATCGGCGAATGGATGTTCAGCTTCTCCAGGATGATTGGTGCGAATTCCAGGGAGAGCACCGTCGTGTAGAGCATGAGGCACCAGCTGATCTCGCACATCACCGAGTGCGGGTTCCACATGACCAGGGGATGCCAGAAGTGGTCCGGCCGACCCAGGTCGATGATCAGGACCAGGACCACCAGCAGGTACCCGATGAAGGCGGTCAGGATTGCGGGTCGCACGATCGGTTCGTACTCCTTGGCGTGGAACAGATTCACGGCAGCCACGATGGTGAAGCCCGAGGCAGCCAGGCCGATCCCTAGGAAGTCGAAGCCGATCCAGAGCCCCCAAGGGAACTCATCGGTGAGGTTGGTGGTGGCACCGAGCCCCAAGGTGAACCGAGCCACGGCGGCGAGGGCCCCCAGCAGGATCAAGACGGTGGTGATGGGACGCCATCCGGTCATTCGCGGCAGGCCTGGGATGCTCATGGTTTGTCCTCATGCTGGCGGGTCTGTTCTTCCTTCTGGGAGGCTTCAAAGGCTTGCACCTCGCTACGCCGGTTGGTGATCCACCAGATGCCGCCCAGCATCACGCCCCCCACGGAAAGCACATTGGGAACCTTGGACAGGGCACTCATGGTCAGCATGGGCATGGGCGTCTTCCCGAGCCGGGGATCGAAGCCCAGCTGCTCGAAGGGCACCGGGCTGACATAGAGCATGGAAGTGCCGCCCACATCCTCCTTGCCGTAGATCCTGGGCACGTACTTGCCAGGCTCGGTCGCGATCCTGCGGGCCGCCTCGTTCAGCAGCTCATCGCGATCACCAAACTTGGTGGCGCCGGTCGGGCAGGCTTCGGAGCAGGCCGTCTGAAGGCCCTTGGCGAGCCTCGACGCACAGAACTTGCACTTCTGGATGCGGGGCTTGGTGCTGCTCCATTCATATTTCGGCACATGGAAAGGGCAAGCCTGGAGGCAGTAGCGGCAGCCGATGCACTTGTCCTCATCGTAGGCGACCGGCCCGGCCTCCAGCTTGGTCAGCGCCCCGACCGGACAGACGGACACGCAGGTCGGGACGTCGCAGTGCTGGCACATGCGGCGGATGTACAGGTCGTTGTACTTGCTCAAGGCTGTATAGGCCGTGAGCGAGAGGTACTTCTCTTCCTTGGGGGGAAGGTGGTTTTCCTCCTTGCAGGCGCTTTGGCAGGCGTTGCATCCGACACAGAGTGTCAAGTCGATTAGCATGGCTTTTTTTTGATTCATAAATTCATCCCACTAATAATGGAAATGACATGGTTCATCTAGTTGATTACAAATAGTTTTAGTAACCAACCTAGGCTATACAGATCAAGTCGCATGCCAAAGCGGGGAAAGGCTCGCCATGATTTCCAAGGATTTCAATCATTAAACTTATTCAATTCCGTGGGCTCCGCTTCAAGAGACCCTTGTACCAGCCCGCCACGTCCTGGCGCAGAACCGTCACATGCGACGGGTATGAGCATCCCTGCTCCCGTCGCATCTGAAAAAAAACCTGCCGAATGTTCGGAGATCACGGGTTTCCCACGGGAAAAGGACTACATTGATTGATGACCGATGTGTAATCAACCGATCAACTGGTGAAATAATGTCAATGTTTTCTGAATTTTATACCTTCCACCCCGGAAAAACGTCCGCCTCCCTATTCCGGTTCAATCCCATCCGGGTCAAGAAGATCAGGTCCATGGCTGCCCGCGTGTCCGGCCTGCTCCTGCAGCGGATGGAAATGAACGCCATCCTGGACACGACCCAAAACGCCGTCTGCATCATGAACGTGGATGGGGTCACCCGGTGCAACCCCGCAGCGTTGCGGTTGTTCGGTGTCTCCTGCCTTGGCGATCTGCGCACCTCCTTCGGAAAGAAGGGGGAGAGGTTCACCCTTCGTTGGCCGGACAGCCGGCTCCCCCTGCGGGAAGAGGAGCGGCCCTTCACGCGAGCCCTCGGTGGGGAACGGGTGACTGAAGTGGTGCTGGCCACCCACGCGGGCAGTGGCGAAGAGATCATGCTCAGGGTCACGGCGGCACCGATCCTGAGAATGGGCCGGATCGTTGGTGCTGTCGGCGTCCATTCCGACCTCGCCTGGAGCAAGCGGACGGCGGCTCCTTCGCTGGAACCCAATCCGGAACCTGCGGGGAATGTCGATCAGCATGGCTGGCCGACGGATCTCCTCCTGAAGGAAACAGAGCTTCGGGAGAAGGCAGAACTCGCCCTGCGCACAGCCCACACGGAGCTCCAGGAACTCAAGCAGCGCCTCGAAGCAGGAAACCCCTATCTGTTCCAGGAGATCAATCACACCTACAGCTTCGGCGAGGTGATTGGACAGAGCCGGTGCCTGGAGAATGTGTTCTTCCGGGTGGAAGCGGTGGCGCCGCAGGATTCAACGGTGCTGCTGCTGGGCGAGACGGGCACCGGCAAGGGCCTGGTGGCTCGCGCCATCCACAGCAGGAGCCTGCGGAGGAATCATCCCCTCGTCACCGTCAACTGCACGGCCCTTCCCGCCAGCCTGATCGAGAGCGAACTCTTCGGCCATGCGAAAGGCGCCTTCACCGGCGCCAGCTCCCAGCAGGTGGGCCGGTTTGAACTGGCCGACAAGGGCACCATCCTGCTGGATGAGATCGGCGATCTGCCCTTCGACCTCCAGGCCAAGCTGCTGCAGGTCATCCAGGAGGGGGAATTCAGCCGCCTGGGCAGTTCCAAGACGGTGAAGGTGGATGTCCGGATCATCGCGGCCACCAACCGGGACCTCTACGAGGAAATGCGGCTGGGCCGTTTTCGCGAGGACCTGTTCTACCGGCTCAACATCTTCCCGATCACCGTGCCTCCGCTGCGGGACCGCACGGAGGACATTCCTCTGCTGGTGGATTACTTTCTTGACAAATTCAATCGCAAGCTTGGCAAGAGCATCAGGAATGTCTCCAACGGAACCATGAGCGAGCTCATGGCGCATGCCTGGCCTGGCAATGTGCGGGAGCTGGAGAGCGTCATCGAAAGAGCCGTGATCATCTCCAGGGGCACCACCCTGCAGATACTGGATCGCTTCGACGCGGCCAAGGCCGCTGAAAAGCCGGATGGCGCGAAGCCACTGGTCGACCTGGAGCGCGACTACATCAGCCAGGTGCTGCGGAAGACCAACTGGAGGATCGAAGGCAGCAGCGGCGCGGCCAGCATTCTGGGCATGAACCCCAGCACCCTCCGGGGCAGAATGCGGAAAGAGGGCATCCACCGTCCTTGACCGGCCAGGTGTCCGTCGTATTTGGCGCTTCCGCGCCAGGGCGCGGCGGGCGCAACCTCTTGCACCTGGGCAACATCTGACTCCATGCAAACAAGATCAATTTTAAAAAGATTTACATTGCTTTTTGAATCCTTATCGCCTTTGGCATGAGATTTGATAATTCCATTCGAGGGACGCCCAGGGGCGTTGGTTTGACCTGGCAGGAATGTCCAACTCATCGGATGGGATGACAGGATGCGCACTCAATTGGCTTCACCCCGGAAACAACCTTCATCACTCTCAAAACGACGGGCCGATACCGAAAGGTTGGAAGCCCAGCTGGCTGAATGGACCGCGGTCATCGCCCAGCTCCGGTCCCATGCGAAGCGCAGTGAGGCGGGTACCCGGATCGGGGTCGACCAGATTGCTGATGAACTGCAACTCCTGCGCAACCAGGCAGGAGCCCAGGTCATGCTCCTGAAAGGCTCGCCGGACTTGGACTGGGAAGTCTCAATGTCAGATCTGGACCGCTCTTGGGGCGGCATCCGGTCAGCCTTCCAGGAGGTTGAGGTCAGGTCCTGAGGCGTGTTGGGCAGCCGGAGGTCCCAGGTAAGTTCATGCTGGTCCGGGGTGGGGCCACTCCGGGACCTTCCGGTTCAATTCCTCGCCGGAAGGCAGGTCTTTGTCCTCGGGGAAGCCGGGCGGTTAACCTGGGGCCCACCCCCCAGTAGACGCCTTGGCCCTTCCCTGGAGCATCCGCTTGCAACCACCCATGGCATTCCCAGCCCCCCCGGTAGCCCTCCGCAAACCCCGGGGCTGGCCCTGGCGTGCGCTTGGACTGGCCTACCTCCGGCTGGCGGGTTGGCGCATCGAGGGCACTTTCCCGGACGTATCCAAGCTGGTCGCCATCGTCGCTCCCCACACCTCGAACTGGGACTTCACTCTGGGCCTGGCCGTGATCTTCGCGCTGGACCTGAGGGTGTCCTGGCTTGGCAAACACTCGATCTTCCGGCCACCGGTCAGGCGGCTCTTCCGCTGGCTGGGGGGCATCCCCGTGGATCGCAGCGCCAGCCACGGCGTGGTCGGTGATTGCGTGAAGGCCTTCCAAGCGGCCCCTGCCCTGCTGCTGGCCCTGTCGCCCGAAGGTACCCGCAAGGGCGTGAGCCGGTGGAAATCCGGGTTCTATTCCATCGCGACCGGGGCCGGGGTGCCCATCCTGCCTGTGGCCTTCGATTACCGGGAGCATGTCATCCGCCTGCTGCCGCTGTTCCATCCGGATGGCAACCTGGACCAGGATCTGCCCCGGATCCAGGCCCTCTTCAGCACCACCCAGGGCCTTCGCCCACGGTCTGTCGAGACCATCCAGTAACCTCGGAACCAGGGGAGCCGGGACATGAAACGAGCGGATGGGACCCTCAAGGCGGACGGCTTGCTGCTGCTCACGGCCCTCATCTGGGGCTTCGCCTTCGTGGCGCAACGCAGCGGCATGCGGGACATCGGGCCCTTCGGCTTCAACGGCGTCCGCTTCGCCCTGGGCACCTTCTCCCTCATTCCGCTGCTCCTGCTGCAGAAGCGGAGGGCCGGGAACACCCCTGGCGGAAACCCCACCCGCATGAGCCCCCTCGCCAAGTCCGCCTGGGCGGCACTGGCCGGTCTCGTCCTCTTCCTGGGGGCCAGCCTGCAGCAGGTGGGGCTGGTCACCACCACCGCCGCCAACGCGGGCTTCATCACCAGCCTCTACGTGATCCTGGTGCCCCTCATCGGGGTCTGCCTGGGCCGGCCCTCGGGCCTGCGCATCTGGATCGGCGCCGTGCTGGCCGTGACCGGCCTCTTCGTGCTCAGCGTGGGGGTGGGCTTCGCCATGGCCCCCGGTGACCTGCTGCAGCTGATTGGTGCCTTCTTCTGGGCGGGTCATATCCTGCTCATCAACCGCCTGGTGGCCCGGATGGAGGCGCTGGAGATCGCCGTCGGACAGTTCGCCACCTGCTCGATCCTGAGCCTAGTGGTCGCGGTGATCCGGGAGCCTACCCCCTTCGCCGGACTAGGACCTGCGGCCATCCCGATCCTCTACGGAGGCCTACTGTCCATCGGGGTCGCCTACACGCTCCAGATCGTGGCCCAGAAGACGGCCCATCCCGCCCACGCCTCCATCATCCTGTCCATGGAGGCCCTGTTTGCGGCCATCGGCGGCGTGTTGCTCCTGCACGAGCCCCTGACCCTGCGGCTGGCCCTCGGCGGCATCCTGATGCTGGCGGGCATGGTCGTCTCCCAGCTGGAACCCGACGCCATCCAGGCTGGCGAAGATCACGACGGCCTAACCGCCAGCCTCATCGAGGCATCCTCGGACGACCGGCCTCCAAAGCGGTCATAACCACGCCCGTCGATGGCGCGTGGGGATTTGTTTGGACCTTCAAGCGTCCTGATTGAGTGGCACCCAGCGGTCTTGTTGCATACTCCAGAAGCGAAGCTTCCGGAGCCCTGTGAACGAACCCCCGAACAGCCCACGCACGATCGTCCTGGGCGGCGGCTTCACCGGACTCCTGGCCGCCTGGCACCTGCAGGGCCTGGATCATGTCGTCGAGGTCTGGGAGGCTTCGTCAACCGTGGGCGGCTGGGCGCAAACGCTGCCCTGGCCAGGCCCCAGGGGCGAGCCAGGCTGGCTGGAGCGGGGTCCCCAGGGGCTCCGAATGAGCCGAGGCAGCGCCATGGCGCGCCTGGTGGAAGAGCTGAACGTGACCCTGCTCGCAGCCCATCCCAGGGGACCACGCTGGCTGGGCAAAGGCGGACGACGTCAGCCCAGTCCGGCCAGCCTATCCGGTTGGCTGCGGGCCCCCACCCTTGGCTTCAGGGACCTGCTGCGACTGCTGGCGGAGCCGTTCATCCCCGCAGGCACCGACCCCGATGAATCTATGTATGCCTTCTTCGCCCGCAGGCTCGGCGACGGCTTCGCCCGGGAGCTGCTGCCGGCCCTGGTGGCTGGCATCCTGGCGGCGCCGCCGGAACGGATCAGCCTGGCTGCCGTGCCCCGCCTGCGGCACCTGGAGGCCGAAGGCGGCCTGCTGATCGGCGGCCTGCGGGCGGGACCGTCATCCACGCGATGGCCTGAAGATGGCGTCGGCGAGCTGACCCGAACCCTGGCCACTCGGATGGAGTGTCTCCACACCAGTCGCCCGGCCCGGACCTTGGAACCCCTGTCCGGCGGCCGCTGGCGCGTCCGGGGCGAAGGCTGTTCCGCAGAGGCGGACCATGTGGTGCTGGCCCTGCCGTCCACTGCCGCCGCCGAGCTGTTGAAGGCCGCCGCACCCATGGCAGCCGGATTGCTGAAGGCCATCCCCCGACTCGACCTGCGCGTCTGGCACAGCCGCCATCCCATGGTGAAGGGTTGGGAGCGGGGCTTCGGACTGCTCATCCATCCTTCTGAGGGGCGTGGGCTGCTGGGGGCCGTTTCCCTGACGGCAGATGACCCCCGGGGCGTGCCGGGACTGCTCCAGGTCCGCGCCTACCTGGGCGGCGCCTACCAGGTGGACCCGGCGCTGGCGGCCTGGCCGGGCGTGTTCCGGGAGCTCCGCCGCTGGCTGCCGGAGCTGCCGGAGCCCATCCAGGTGCGCGAAGATCCCTGCCCCGGCGCCTTCCCCCTGCTGGAGCCGGGCCACGAGGGCCGGGTGGCCACTTTGCTCGAGGACCTGCCACCGAATCTCCACTGGCTCGGCGCCGAGCGGTTTGGGCCAGGCCTCCCGGACCTCGCTGAAGGCATCGAGGCATGGGCCCAGGAGTTCAGCCCAGCAGCGCGATGAGCAGGATCCCCGTGAAGATGACCAGGGAGCCGACCACCCGCATGCCGCCCGAGGGTTCCCCCAGCAGACGCCACCCGGCGAATGCCGCGAAGACGACGCTCACTTCGCGGACGGCCCCGGTATAGCCCACCGGGGCGATCCGATAAGCCGCCAGGCTGAGGGTGTAGGCCGAAACGATGAGCAGTCCGATGGCGAGCAGGCGGCGATGGTGCAAGGCGAGTTCCCGCTTGAGGAGCGGCCAGCCGAATCGCCGGAACATGACGGGGGCCAGCAGGACAGGGGTCAAGAAGAACATCGCCACGGCATAGGGGAAGGCCGGGGTGCGCTTGACCGCCGCTCCGCTGAGGGTCGAGTAGATGGAGATCATCAGCGCCAGCAGCAGGGCCAGGGCCACCCCACGCAGCTGGGGTGTGGCCCCCATGCGTCGGAGTGCGCCACTGCCACCGACGATGAGCAGCCCGAGGATGATGACCCCAAGCCCCAGTCCACCGCCCAGCGATGGCCGCTCTCCCAGAAATAGCGAGGACCACAGGACAATCAGAGCCGGCGCCGCGCCGCGCGATAAGGGATAGACCAGCGAAAAATCCGAGTCGCCATAGGCCCTGGTGAGGATGAGGTAGTAGGCCGCCTCCCCCAGCACACTGCACAGCAGCAGCACCCAGGTCTCCCGGGCGGGCAACCCCGTCCAGGCCAGGGCCGGCAGGAAGACTGCCGAACCCAGCAGGAGTCCCCACCATGTGGCGACCTGCTTTTCCCCGGCCTGCTTGAGCAGCAGGTTCCAGGTCGTGTGCAGGATGGCGGCGACAAACAGCAGGGCCAGAGCAGTGACAGGCATGCTGCCCAGCATACAAACCTGGATGGGACAGGAGGGCTACTTCAGCGAGAAGGCCACGGTGGCGCCTTTCGCCTGGCCGGTGCGCACCTGGAAGACCCGCTCCGGATCGGCCTTGCCCGTATCCAGCAGCCAGGCGAGCACGCCCTTGACCCGGGCATCCGCCAGCTGGAAGAGGTCGGCCGGATCCACTTTCTGGCCACTCAACAACCGCAGCTCCATTTCCGCCGGGGGTGGAGGCGGAACCGGTGGGGCTCCCTTCACTTCTTTGGTGGCTGGGAAAGCGGCTTCATAGGCGGCCTTCACCCAGCGCTCGCGCTCGGCGGCGGGGAGGAGCTGGTCATCGGCAGCTTTGAGGGCTGCCATCCGGGTGCGTCGCAGCAGGGCCTCCAGGCCCGCCCTGCGCAGCACTGCGCCATCCTGATCGGCATCGGTCGCCCCCTCCGCCTCCAGCCGCAGCTCGGGCCTCTCGTGCAGCGCCTTGGCCAGGGCCTCCAGCTTGGCGGTGGCGGCCTTGTCGAGGGTGCTGGAACCGGGCGCGAAAGCGAGGCTGCTGAGGTCCCCCACCTCGTTGCCAAAGAGGCTTCCGATGAGCTTGAAAGGCGAGGTGGCGATCTTTCCCAGCAGGCCGAAGATGGCCTTCCACACGAGCTTGCCGTACTTCACATCGGGATCGTCGAGACTGCCCTCCACGGGCAGATCGAAGGCGATGACACCCTTGCGGTCCCGCAGGATGGCCAGGCCCAGCTTCACCGGAAGGTGGGTGGCCTCGGGGCTTTCCACTTTGTCGCCCAGGTAGAACTGGTCCAGCTTCACGGCGTTTTCGGCCTTCAGGTTGCGGTGGTCGATGCGCAGGTGGGCATCCACGAGGAGCTTGCCCTTCTGCACGGTGTAGCCCAGGTACTTGCCCGTGTAGGGAGAGAAATCCGTGAGGTCCGCTCCCTGGATCTTCAGGATCACGTCGGTATCCAGATCGTTGCGCAGGGGCATGGCGTGGCCCGTGATGGTGATGGGCGCCAGGCCGCCGGCCTTGCCTCGGAAGTCCACCTTGGAGGTCGCCTCCGGATGGCTGGACAGGCCCAGGTACGATCCTTCCAGGTCGCTCAACACCAGGGCCGCGTTGGGCTGCAGGGAGCGGTCGATGAGGCTCAAGCGACCCCCGGTGATGCCCAGCCGGGTGATGACCAGATCCGGTGCGGCGGCGGGAGTGGCAGGCAGAACCGAGGCCGTCACGGGCGCAGGTTTGTCACCCTTGTCGGCCTTCTTCAGCCGGAGGGCCCGGGCCACGTTCGTATTGCCGTCCGGCTGCACCACCAGGCGCCCCTCGGGGTCCGTCCACCCCACATTCTTGATGGCCACAGAGAATGGGGCCGTGCGCAGGTCCGCGCCGGAGACCTGCAACTGCTTCCAACGCAGGAAGGGTTCATTCTGGAGCGCGTCCCTTGCCTCCAGCCCCTGGATGGCTGCGCTGCCCTGGTAGCTGAGGCCATCCGATTTGCGTCCCTCGAAGGCATAGCGCACGCGCCCATCCAGCCCCAGCTTGCCCGAGGCGATTCGCAGATCCAGTGCCGAATCGAGGTAGGAGTCCCAGGGGCCCAGCTCCAGGCCGTCCGCCTTCAGGGTCAGATCGCCGGTGTTCTTGAAGAGACGCAAGCTGCCCTCGGCCTTCAGGGACCCGGCCCCCAGCTTCAGGTCCAACTCGGCCTTGCTCGAAGCCGCCGGGTCCAAGGTGAAATCCTGCCAGTGAAGGTTCAGGTCCGTGGCCTCCACCTTCACCGGACGGGCCTGGCCCAGGTCCTCCCAGCCCAGGCGGAATCCCTTGAGGGCCAGGTCGCGGATCAGCAGCTTGAAGGGCTTGTCGTCCTCCTTCTTGACCTTGGGCCTGGTGGGGCGGAAGAGCCGGCCCAGGTTCAGCCCCTTCTCCTTGCCATTCTGCAGGCGCAGCACCCCTCGTTCCGCGAGGATGGAGCCCACTTCCATGGTAGCGGCCAGCACATCCAGCTTGCCTTCGCGGATCTCCAACAGCGGCAGCTCCACGGCAGGCTCAGCCACGCCGCGCTCCGCCAGCTTCACATCCTTCAGGGTGAGGCCCAGCCCGGAGAACTCCACCACGTGGTTGTCCTTCCCCCATTCGAGGCGGTACTGGGACCGGAGCGCTGCAGTGCCGCTGCGGATCTCCGTGACCACCTGTTCCTGTTCGTAGGGCCGGTACTTGGGCAGGGAGAGGTTCTCCAGCAGCAGGCTGCCCCTGGAGGCGAAGGGCTGGAAGCCCAGGTCCCCCTTCCAGGCTAGATGCTCCTTGGCCTCGGTCCAGGCCTCCAGGGACACGCCGCTGCGGTGGCCCACCTCCGTGCGCAGACCCTCCAGGGTGAAGGCGATGGGCCCCACCACAGTCTGGAAGGGCGAAGCCTCCGACCGGTCCTGGAATTCCACCCGGCCATCGCGCAGGGCAAAGTGGCGGACATCCAAGATCCAGGTCGATTCCTTGGTCGAGGGTTTCTCCTCCGGCTTGCCGTCACCCTCCAGCAGATCCTGGAAATTGAGGCGTCCCTTCGCATCCAGACCGGCCCGGAAAGTGAGCCCGTCCACTTCGACCGTGGAGAACCCCACCGTGTGCCGGAGCAGGCGCAGCACGTCGTAATTCACGTAGAGGTGACGGAGGGTGATCCAGTCGCCCCCGCCGGGTTCCGTCACCCGGAGTCCTTCGACCGTGACGCCGAAGGTGAAGGGATTGAACCGCAGTCTCGCCACGATGACTGGGCGCTTCAGGGCCTGGGTCGCCGCCCGCTCGATCCTGGGGCGGACCAGGGCAGGCACCAGGAGGAAGCCCGCCAGGATCCACAAACTGTAAAGTCCAGCCAGGATCAGGAGCGTGCGCCGCCAGCGGCGGAAGAAGGCCGAGAGATAGGCAGGGATGGACATGGCCAAAGCATAGGCCCTCGGCCGCCGGAGGAACATCTGTGATTCCGGCCACAACCCCATGTTCAAAGGACCTTGACGGGATTATATTCCCGGTGTCGCGCAGGGCCAGGACTGCCACTCACGAGCGTGTCGGCCCTCCGCTGGACCGAGAGGCATAGTGTCATGAAGGCACGACGCGTTGTGATCCTGGGAGCCGCAGGCCGGGACTTCCATAACTTCAATACCGTCTACCGGGACAATCCCGACTTCCAGGTAGTGGCCTTCACCGCCACCCAGATCCCGGACATTGCCGGGCGCCGGTACCCGGCGGAACTGGCCGGAGGACTCTACCCAAGCGGCATCCCCATCTTCGACGAGGCCGAGCTCGAGGCAGTCATCGCGCGCGAGAAGCCGGATGTGGCGGTCTTCTCCTACTCGGACGTCAAGCACGAGACCGTGATGCACCTGGCCAGCCGCTGCATCACCCTGGGAGTGGACTTCGAGCTGCTGGGGGCGGACAAGACCATGATCAAGGCCAAGGTCCCGGTCATCGCCATCACCGCCGTGCGCACCGGTGCCGGCAAGAGCCAGACCACCCGCTACATCAGCAACATCCTCAAGAAGCTGGGCAAGAAGGTCGTGGCCATCCGCCATCCCATGCCGTACGGCGACCTGGCCAAGCAGGCCTGCCAGCGCTTCGCGGAGTACGGCGACCTCGACAAGCACGAGTGCACCATCGAGGAGCGCGAGGAGTACGAGCCCCACATCGACAACGGCTTCGTCATCTACTCCGGCGTGGACTACGAGCAGATCATCCGCAGCGCCGAGAAGGAAGCGGATGTGATCCTCTGGGACGGGGGCAACAACGACCTGCCCTTCTACGCCAGCGACCTCCACATCGTCGTGGCGGACCCCCTGCGCACGGGTCACGAGATGATGTACCACCCCGGCGAAGCCAACTTCCGCATGGCCCACATCATCCTCATCAACAAGTGCGATTCCGCCAAGGAAGAGGACATCCTGGCCATCGAAGCGAATGCCCGGAAGGTCAATCCCAAGGCCGTCGTGATCCGCGCCAACAGCCCGGTCACCTGTGTGAAGCCTGAAATGGTCAAGGGCAAGAACGTCCTGGTCATCGAAGACGGCCCGACCCTCACCCACGGCTCCATGACCTATGGCGCCGGTGTGGTCGCCGCCAAGAACTGCGGCGCCGCCAGGATCGTGGATCCCTTGCCCTACGCCGTGGACTCCATCGCCGCCACCTACAGGAAGTATCCCAACGCCCAGGGCATCCTGCCCGCCATGGGCTACGGCGACCACCAGATCCGGGATCTGGAAGCCACCATCGAGGCCACCCCCTGCGACGTGGTGCTCTCCGCCACGCCCATCGACCTCACCCGTGTCCTCAAGGTGAACAAGCCCATGACCCGCGCCACTTATGACCTGGCGGAGATCCGCCCGGGCCAGATGGAGGCCGAGGTCAAGAAGGCGCTCATGGAACTGGCGCTGCACGCCTAGCCCAGGGATGCTCGTGGTGCTGTGCGCCCCGAGTCAGGAGAACCAAGGTATGTTGACTGCATGGACGGCCCAGTGGATTCCCGGGGCCGTCCATGTTTCCCGTAGACTCCTGACCCTATCTTGAGATGGGGCAGAAACCCCCTTCCGAGCCAAACCGGAGCCCCCATGTCCCACCTCTTCCAACCCCTCACCCTCCGCGGCGTCACCCTGCCCAACCGCATCGCCGTGTCCCCCATGTGCCAGTACCAGGCCAAGGAAGGTGTGCCCAACGACTGGCACCAGGTGCACCTGGGCGGGCTGGCCCAGGGCGGCGCCGGACTGGTGTTCACCGAGGCGGCGGCGGTGCTGCCCGAGGGACGCATCAGCCCCGAGGATCTCGGCCTCTGGAACATGGCCCAGGCCGAGGCCCTGGCCCCCATCGTCCACTTCATCAAGTCCCAGGGCGCCGTCCCGGGCATTCAGCTGGCCCATGCGGGCCGCAAGGCCTCCACCTTCTCGCCCTGGCGGGGTAGCGGCAGCGTCCCGCCCTACGCCGGGGGCTGGACGCCCGTGGCCCCCAGCGCCCTTCCCTTCGACCCGGTCTGGACGGTGCCCACCGCCCTGGATGAACCCGGCATCATCGCCGTCATCGATGCCTTCATGGATGCGGCCCGCCGGGCCCTGGCCGCGGGCTTCCAGGTCATCGAGGTCCACGCGGCCCATGGCTACCTGCTGCACCAGTTCCTGTCGCCCCTCTCCAACCACCGCACCGATGCCTACGGCGGCTCCTTCGAGAACCGCACTCGGCTGGTCCGCGAGGTGGTCGGCGCCCTGCGGAGCATCCTGCCGGAAGAGCTGCCCCTCTTCGTGCGGATCTCAGCCACCGACTGGGTGGAGGGCGGCTGGAATCTCGAGGAATCCGTGGCCCTGGCCAAGGAGCTGAGGGCCCTGGGGGCGGACCTGGTGGACACGTCCTCCGGCGGCCTCTCCCCCTTGCAGAAGATCGTCCTGGGCCCCGGCTACCAGGTACCCTTCGCCGCGCGCATCCGCGCCGAGGCCGATATCGCCACCGGCGCCGTGGGCCTCATCACCGAGGCCAACCAGGCCGAGCAGATCCTGGCGGTCGGCTCCGCCGACCTGGTGCTCCTGGCCCGGGAGCTCCTCCGGAATCCCCGCTGGCCCTTGCAGGCGGCGCAGGTCCTGGGCGCCGAGGTACCCTGGCCGGCCTCGTATGCCCGGGCGGCGAAGGGGCCGGTGCCCGTTCGCTGATCAAGCACTGGTCACGGAAGACGTACCAAGCGTGCGGAACAGGGCAACAGGCATCCATTTCTGCGGATGGCACCAAAACATCTTCTGCGACTTCTGCGGAATTCCGCGCCTTCCGCGACCGGCCTTGTTGGTGTCCGGAACACCAGTTACAGCGCCCGGAACACCGTCAACACCCTCACTTCTTGGGCTCCGCCCTCGCGCAGGGCCTGGGCGCAACGCAAGAGGGTGGTGCCGGTGGTCCATACGTCATCAACCAGCAGGACCCTGCCGTCACTCGCGGCACCGGGGCGCAGGGTGATGGCCTTGCGGGGCAGCCGCCGGCGCTGGCTTTCCGTGCGCGCAGCCTGACGCCCGCTGTGCCAGGATTTGGACAGCATCGGCTGGAAGGGACGACCAATACGCCCGGCGACCAGGCTGCCCACCTCGGCACTGAGATCGAAACCCCGCAGCAGGTGCCGGTACAAGGTGCTGGGGGCGGAGGTGACCTGATCCACCTCCTCTACCCAGCCCGGCAGCGGTCCCTGCGCGATGCGCCCCAGCAGCGCCCCGCGCCAGCCGGCCTCGCCCTGCTTGATGCCAGGCAGCAGTAGGGCCCCCAGGGGCGGGCGACCCCCGTGGTAGTCCCAGAGCGCATCCCCCAGTTCCCAGGCGGTGGCCTCGGGACAATCGCCCTCGGCATGCACCAAGGCACAGCGGGGGCAGCGCCCCTCAGGCAGGGGCAGCAGGCCGCTCCAGCAGCGGGCGCAAAGGCCCGCTTCCGCGCCCTGCCCCACCGGGCCAAGGCAACCCCGGCAGAGGAGCAGGGAACCCCTCGCCTGCACCAGACGGGACTGGAGGACCTTGGGAAGCATGCGGGCATCATAGCCAACCGGCCCTTCGGAGCGTACAGTGAGCCCTCGGGAAGGGGTGGTCTGCGGAACGTCCCGGGACCGCCCAGGGGCCCACCCTTCCACCGCTATAGTTGGCCTCACCGGGCCACACCCCGGAACGATTTGCCCGGGAGGTTCCGTGGACACCATCGGCTTCATCGGCCTGGGCACCATGGGCGGGCCCATGGCGTTGAACCTGCAGAAGGCGGGCTTCCCGCTCCTCCTTTGGAACCGGACCCCAGGCAAGGCCGGGGCCCTCCTCCGTGGCGGTGCGGAGCTTGCGGCGGATCCCACCGATGTGTTCCACCGTTGCACCTTGGTGCTCACCATGCTGGTGGATGGCGAGGCCCTGGACCAGGTGCTGGGCCGAGGGACGGCCTCCTTCGAGGACCGCGTGAAAGACCGCCTCGTGGTGAGCCTGGCCACCCACAGCCCCGCCTATGCCCGAGGGCTGGCGGCGGACATCCGCGCCGTGGGCGGCCGCTACGCCGAGGCGCCCGTGTCCGGCTCCCGGGTGCCTGCGGAGGAAGGCCAGCTGGTGGCCATGATGGCGGGCGAACCCGCAGACCTGGAGCACCTGGGGCCCCTGCTCTCGGCCATGTGCCGGAAGCTGGTGCCCTGCGGAGCCGTCCCCGGCGGCACCCTCATGAAGCTGAGCACCGCTCTCTACAACATCGCCATCATCACCGCCCTCTCCGAGGCCCTGAACTTCGCCGCCCAGCAGGGCCTGGACCTGGAACGCTTCAACGAGGTCCTGCTGGAGAGCCCCATGGCCAGCGACGTGGCCCGGGTGAAGGCGCCCAAGCTCGCCCGCCGGGACTTCGCGGCCCAGGCCTCGGTGATCAATGTCCTGGAAGTGAACCGGCTGGTGGTGGACGCCGCCCGGGAAGCGGGGGTCCCCACGCCCCTGGCCGATGCCTGTCGGCGGGTCCACGAGCGGGCTCTGGCCCTGGGTCTGGGCGAAGAGGACATGGTGGCGGTCCTCAAGGCCTATGAATCCCTCGACCGGGGGGAGCTGCATTGAACGACCGAACCGCCTGAGCGCGGGCTTCCGGGCCACCCATGAAGCCGGCATCAACCGCACCATGGCGGCACTCCCGGTGGGCCGGAGCTGAGGTGACGCGCCAGGATTGCGGAGTTGAGGCCAGTCCGCCGAGAAGGAGCAGGAGCCATGGCATGCTTTTCGTCGATCCCTGGTTCCTCCTTCAAGCTCCGCGAGTGTTCCTCCCCGCCCCACCCCGAGGCCGACCATGTCCACCTGGAATGACCTGACGCCATCGAAGCGCTGTGACTGGATCGACCAGCTGCGGGGCTGGGCGGTGATCGTGATGATCGAAGTGCACGTGGTGAACGTGTGGCTGCACCCGGGCATGCGGCCGGACTGGCTGAACTATCTGAACGGCCTGGTGGCCCCCAGCTTCACCATGGCCGCTGGCTACAGCCTGGTGATCTCCACCTTCCGCACGGACAACACCCTCCGCCCCTTCTGGCCGGACACGGCCCGGCGGCTGGGCTTCATCCTGCTCTGCGCCTATGCCCTGCATGCGCCGGGTATCACCATCGCCGATTGGACCGTGCTCCACACCGCCCAGAAATTCCGCGAGCTGTTCAAGATCGACGTGCTGCAGTGCATCGTCTATTCCCTGCTGGTGCTCCAGCTTCTGGCCCGGCTGGTGCGGAACCCGCGCGTGTTCACAGGCCTGGCACTGCTGATCGCCATCTTCGTGCCCCTGGTCTCGCCCTCCCTCTGGGCCAGCGGCGTAGCGGACGGGTTCTGGATGCCCATCCGCGGCCTCTTCAACGGCAACCCGGACCGGGGCGTGGCGGCCATGTTTCCGCTCTTCCCCTGGATCGCCTTCCCGGCCTTTGGCGCCTTTCTGGGAGGTCTCTACCGCCACCTGAGGGTCGAGCCGGTCGAGGGTCAAGCGCGCTGGAGTGAGCCCCGCTTCCTGACAGCCCTGGCACTGCTGGGGGCCGCGCTGCTGGCCTGGGGTTCCTCGGCCCAGCACAGCTGGCTCTGGGGCGGCGAGTGGGTCCAGCACAACGGCGTCTGGCTGCTGCACAGCAAGTCGGGGGCCTTCACCTACAACGAGCTGGGCGGCATCAGCAACGCCACCCTGCCCAGCGTGGCGGGGCGCCTGGGCTTCATCCTCCTGGGCGGCTCCTTGATGGGCGCCATCGAGCTGCTGCGCCCCAAGTGGAACGGCCCGAATCCCATCAAGGCCGCCAGCGCGGAATCGCTGCTGCTCTACATGCTGCACCTCAACCTGCTCTTCAGCGTGCTGCTCTCCCCGGCGGTCATCGGGCTCACGGGCCTGGGCTGGGGCAGCCTGGGCTGGACCGGCACCCTGCTGTTGACCGCCGCGGTCATCGGCCTGAACCTCTGGGCGGGCATCGCCTGGCAGAAGGTGCGGCAGACCCCGGAGCGCATGCGCTGGCTCCAGCACAAGGCCGTGGCGGCCCTGGGCGTGTGGTTCGTGCTGGGCGGCTGGTGGACCTACCGTCACTTCCTTCAGAGTCCCGAACTGGCCAAGGAGCCCTACCACTTCCTCAATGCCGCCCGGGCCCGCAAGGGCCTGCCGCCCACCCCCGACGGCCTCTGCCGGAACCCCGAGGAATACTTCCGCGAAGCTGAGCGCCTGAAGCTCCACATCAGCGACGGCGCCAGGACCGACATTACCCGGCTCATCCAGTCCCGGGACAAGATCAAGCCCCAGGATTGAACCACGGGAAAAGTGCTGGTCACGGAAGTCTCGGATACATCGCGGAAGGCACGGAAAAAGGCATGGGGCGGCGGACCCGCGGGACCAGGGCCACGGCCCTTTTCCCGTCTTCTGTGGAATCCCGGGTTTTCCGCGACCAGCCCAATAGGAGGCCATTAGACGAGGTGATTTTTCACACCCTTTCGGGGTTCCAAGTCGTGAGCCCTCACGGTTTCCTTCGTTTCAGCCCAAGACTGGCTGATAATCGGGAATGCCTGAACCCGGCGGCAGCGCCCCCCAGACCTGGAACCTCTATGCCGCCCTGGCGGTGCTGATCTACCGTGCCGCCATGACGGCGCTGCTGTCAGCCTTCCATGCGGTGCCCTCGCTGCAGCGGCGGCGCCTGCTCGAAGAGGAGTCCATCACCGACCATCGCCTGGCCCACCTGCTGGAGCATCCGCAAGCCCTGGGCATGGCCCTCGGATTCTGGAACCGGATCCTGCTGCTGGTTCTGGTGGTCCTGCTCTGGCCCATCCACTTGAGCCTGCCGGGCGGGGCCTGGAGCCTGGGGGCGCTGGTCCTGATCCTGCTCTGGCTGGTGGACCTCCTGCTGCCGGCCCTGCTCATTTCCCGGGATCCTTCCCTGTGGCTGATCCGCCTCTTCCCCCTCTACGGGCCAGTCCAGGTCTTCCTGGGCCCCCTGGTGGATCCGCTGGCCCAGATGATCGGCCGTCGTCACGCGGAGGAACGGGCCAAGGATGACGAGGACGAGGAGGCTACCGAAGAAGCCGTCACCGCCCTGCTGGAGGAAGGCGAGGCCGAGGGTATCCTGGAGGCCGAGGACCGGGAGCTCATCCGCAACGTAGTCACCTTCGGCAACACGGTGGTGCGGGAAGTGATGACCCCCAGGACCCGCATCGTGGCGCTGCCCGTCACGGCCACCATCCCCGAAGCCTGGGCAGCCTTCACCACCAGCCGCCACTCCCGCCTGCCTGTCTACGAAGGCAGCATCGAACGGGTACGGGGGGTGCTGCTGCTGAAGGACCTCATGCAGCTGCCCTATGGCGCCCAGCCACCCCTGGTCAGCCTCCTGAAGCTTCCCCACTTCGTCCCCGAGAGCAAGCCCGTGGCCGACCTGGTGCGCGACCTCCAGCGGGCCCGCACCCAGCTGGCCCTGGTGGTGGACGAGTTCGGCGGCGTGTCGGGGCTGGTCACCATGGAGGATCTGCTGGAGGAAGTCTTCGGCGAGATCCAGGACGAGCACGAGGCCCCTGCGGACCTGCAGGAACAGGCTCCCGGCGTGTGGCTGGTGTCGGGCCAGGTGCACGTGGAGGACGTGGCCGCGACGCTGGGATTCGAATGGGAACGGAATGGGTTCGACACCCTGGCCGGCCTGGTGATGGCCAGCCTGGGGCATGTGCCCAGGCCCCAGGAATCCGTGGCCGTCGACGGGGCGAGGCTCACCGTGGTGCGCATGGAGGGGACCCGGATCGTCCAGGTCCGGGTGGAACGGACCTAGACCGACCCGGAGCCCCCTTGTCCCAATTCACCCTCCAGAAGACCCTCGCCCTCCTGCTCATGCCTGCGGGGCTAGCCTGGCTGATCCTGCTGGGCGCCACGCTGTTCTGCTTCCGCCGACGGCACCGGGGCCTGGGCGCGGTCCTGCTGGCCACCTTCCTGCTCTATGGCCTGGCGGGAAACCTCCACGTGGGTGCGGCCCTCATGGCCCGGCTGGAGGGAGCGATCCCCCCGGTGGCACCCACCAAGGCTGGCCCCTTCGACGCGGTGTGCGTGCTCGGCGGTGGCACCGAGGAGGATCCCTTCGGCCAGCCGGAGCTGGGGCGAGCTGGCGACCGCGTCCTCCTGGCGGCCCGGCTCTGGCACGCGGGCCGGACGCCCCTGCTGGTGGCCAGTGGCACAGGCAAGGACAGCCGACAGGGCCCGCGGAACGGCGGGACAGAGACCCGCGCGCTCTGGCGTGGACTCGGCATCCCCGAGAAGGCCATTCTGGTGGTGACAGAACCTTGCTGGACCACCCGGGACGAGATCGCCGCCTACTGCCGGCTCCAGGAGCGCCATGGCTGGCGCCGCCTGGGCCTCGTGAGCTCCGCCTCCCACCTGCCCCGGGCCCTGGCCCTCGCCGGGAAAGTGGGCCTCGTCGTGACCCCCCTGGGCGCGGACTGGCGGGGCCGAACCCGGGCCTTCCAGCTTCAGGACCTGGTCCCCCAGGCCGATGGCTTCATGGATGTGCAGCGGGCCTGCTGGGAGTACCTCGGTCGTTGGCTGGGCCGGTGAGGCCCACGAAGCTGCATTGCATTTCCTAACTCCAGGTTACAGCCGCTAGGCTGAAACCTGGAGCAGCCCTGAATGATTCGTCGCATCCTCGTCGCCCTGACCATCCTGGTCCTCCCCCTCACCCTGCGCATCGCCGGGCGCAGACAGCGTCAGGCCCTGGTGCCCCAGCCCCGCGGCATCGTGCTGGGGCTGTACGCGGGCGTACCGGACTACGACTACGACCAGGAGCTGGACCGCATCGCGGCCACCGGGGCCACCTGCGTGAGCCTGCAGGCCATCTACCGCATGGACACGGGCCACAGCAACGAGATCCACCGCCATCCGACCTCCAGCCCCACGGAGGAGAGCCTGCGGCGCACCTTCCAGCAGGCGAAGATCCGGGGCCTGCGGATGATGTTCTTTCCCACCATCAACATGCGGGACGAGGCCGATAACGCGGACTGGTGGCGGGGCAACATCCAGCCCGACGACTGGGAGCTCTGGTGGCGCAACTACTCGGCCTTCAACCTCCGGCTGGCGGCCCTGGCCCAGGAAGGCGGCGTGGAGTGGTACAGCCTCGGCACCGAGATGGCCTCCACCCATCCCTTTCCGGACCAGTGGCGGCGGCTGGCGGCGGCGGTCCGCCAGGTCTTCAAGGGGAAGCTGGTCTACAGCGTGAACTTCGACAGCCACGACAGCTTCACTTTCGGCGACTGCCTGGACGTGATCGGCATCAACACCTACGATCCCATCGCCAAGTACGACGAGTACCCCAGCTCCGACCAGATCCGGGACGCCTGGTGGTGGATCGTCTACAAGGCCCGCACCCTCACCGCCCGGTTTGACCGTCCCGTGATGATCACGGAGGTGGGCTACCCCTCCGTGGCCCACGCCCACGTGGGCCCCTGGGACTTCCGGACGGACAAGCCCCTGGACCTGGCCCTCCAGGACCATCTGCTGAAGGGCGCCTTCGGTGTCCTGCGCCACTGGAGCGACGGGGACGCGGTGTTCTACTACCTCTACGGCGAGAATCTCAATGAAAAGCCCGTGGGGGGGCCCACGGACCGCACCTATGCCGTGTGGGGCAAGCCTGCCGAGGCCACCCTGCGGAAGTACTTCCACGAGCCCATCTGGGACCGCCACCAGCCCCCTCGACCCGAGAATATCCAGGAGGCCGTGGTGCAGTCCCTCGTGAGCTGGCACCGCAAGGTCCGGGACTATGAGGATGCCGACCTGCCACTCTGGGTCGTGGACTGGGAGGCTGGCCACCCCAGGGATGCTTCCGAAGCCCTGGCCATCCTCGCGAAAGAGCCGGCGCCCGCTCGACGAATTCCGAAAGGTAAGGAACGCTAAGGTTCTGCCGAAAGGTACTCTTGTCTATGAATCTCCCAACCCGTCCCCGCCCCCTGCCCCAGGCCGAAGTTCCGGCCAAGACCCTGCTGGTGGTGGAGGATGATCGCTCCACCCTGAGCCTCTACCGGGCCGGACTGAAAGGCCTGGTGGGCTTCAAGATCCTCATGGCGGAGAATGGCGGTCAGGCCATGGACGTGCTCCGGCAGGAGCCGGTCCACGTGCTGGTCACGGACCTGAACATGCCTGTCATGGATGGGTTCAACCTCATCGCCAAGGCCAGTCGCTTCTATCCCCAGGTGCCCATCATCGTCATGACGGGCCTGGACGAGAACCAGCACCTGAACACGCCTCTGCAGCTGGGTGCCATCCGCATCCTCACCAAGCCGCCCCGCCTGACCCTGCTGATGGACGCCATCCGCGCCGCGGCCCTGTTCGAGCCGGCGGGCATGGTCCGGGGCATTGGATTGAACAGCATCCTGCAGTTGCTGAACTGGGAAAAGAAGGCCTGCACCCTCACGGTCAAGTCCGAGGCTGGGATGGGACTGCTCTACCTGAAGAATGGCGAGGTCGTGCATGCGGCCTACCGGTCCGAAGATGGGCTGCCCGCGGCCTACAAGATCCTCGCCTGGGACCGGCCGGACATCGAGTTCGTCGAGACCTGCCGGGTGCATCCCACCATCGATCTGCCCCTCACCGAGCTCCTGATGAATGCCGCCATGATCTCCGACATGCGCAGCCCCGAGTTCGGAGAAGGCTGAAGGCTGAAGGCCCACAGGAGCAGGAACAGGCACGGGTCGCGGAAGCCACGGAAGCAAGCAGGAAACCGCGGAACGGGGCTTGGCCTGCCAGGCGGGCTGAACGGTCGTCCTTTGACGGATTGAAAGCCAAGGGGAACCTCGGCCGGGATTTGGTCAAAAATTTACCTGTTTTAGTCAAAAAACAACCATTGGGTCCACCAAGTGGTATGGATGAGGGAATAATGGCGCCAGTGCGCCTTGCGCCCCCTCTCCTGGCAGGTGTCCATGTCCCAGCTGAAGCCCTTCCGCGCGTACCGCCCCCGGCCCGAACTGGCCGCCCAGGTGGCGGCCGTCCCCTACGACGTGGTGAACACCCAGGAGGCCGCCGAGTTGGCCCAGGGGAACCCCCACTCCTTCCTCCATGTGGGTCGTCCGGAAATCGACCTGCCTGCGGGCATCGATGTCCATGCTGACGAGGTCTACGCCAAGGGTGTGGCCAACCTCCGGGGTCTGATCGAGAAGGGCGTCCTCTTCCCCGAGAACACCCCCTGCCTCTACGTCTACCAGCAGCGCATGGGCGACCATGTGCAGGCGGGCCTGGTGGGCCTCTGCTCCGTGGAGGAGTACGAAACCGGCGCCATCAAGCGCCACGAATTCACCCGGAAGGACAAGGAGGACGACCGCACCCGCCACGTCACTGAACAGGCCGCCAACGCCGAGCCCGTCTTCCTCACCTACAAAGCCGTGCCCTACATCGACCACATCGTGAACGACATCCGGAAACAGATTCCGGTCTATGACATCGTCACACCGGATGGCATCGGTCACACGGTTTGGGTCGTGTCGGGCGAGACGGTGGTCTACGAACTGGTGCACCTGTTCAATGGGGTGGATGCCCTCTACATCGCCGATGGCCACCACCGCACGGCTGCCGCCATCCGCTACGGCCAGTCCTGCCGGGCCAAGGCCAAGGCCCAGGGCATTCCCACGGACGGCGACGAGCCCTACGAGAGCTTCATGGCCGTGGTCTTCCCCCATGATCAGCTGAAGATCATGGACTACAACCGGGTGGTGAAGGACCTGAACGGCCTGAGCCAGGAAGACTTCCTCGCCAAGGTGGGCGAGAAGTTCGACGTGGCGGTGTCCGCCCACCGCGCCGCCCAGGCCCCCACCACCTTCGGGATGTATCTGGGTGGCACCTGGTACGAGCTGAAGGCCAAGCCCGGTTCCTTCCCCGCCAGCGATCCCGTGCGCGGCCTGGACGTGAGCATCCTGCAGGAGAACCTGCTGAGCCCCGTCCTTGGCATCGACGATCCCCGCACCAACACCCGCATCGATTTCGTGGGCGGCATCCGGGGCATGGACGAGCTGGAGCGGCGCGTGAAGGCGGGCTATGCCGTGGCCTTCTCCGTCTATCCCACCTCGCTGACCCAGCTCATGTCCGTGGCCGACGCGGGCGAGGTCATGCCCCCGAAATCCACCTGGTTTGAACCCAAGCTCCGCTCCGGCCTCCTCGTGCGGATGTACGAAGGCTGATCCCCACCATGCCGAACAAGAGGCGAGACCCCAGGTCCTGACCGCAGTTGCTGCGGCGAGCCCGATTTCTGCGGGCCTGGGCACCGAACCGCCTGGATTTTCAAATTCCCGTTCTTCTTTTGATCACCACCACGCACCATTCCATCGGGGTTCTCCCATGCACATCCTCATCGCCGACGCCTTTGACGCCAAGCTGCCGGAGCGGCTCAAGCCCTTCGGAGAGGTCAGCACCGACCTGGCCGCCCTCTCCCAGGCCACAGTCCTTCTCGTCCGCTCGAAGACCAAGGTGGACGCGGACCTCCTCGCCAAGGCCCCGAACCTCAAGCTGGTCATCCGGGGCGGCGTGGGCATGGACAACATCGACAAGAAGGCCTGCGCCGAAAGGGGCATCAAGGCCGTCAACACGCCCCGGGCCAGCAGCGTGGCCGTGGCGGAGATGGCCATGGCCTTCATGGTGGCCATTCCTGCCCGCCTCATCGAGGCCCACACTTCCATGAAAGAGGGCAAGTTCCTCAAGAGCGAACTCAAGCGGACGGAGCTCTTCAAGAAGACCCTGGGCCTTCTCGGCGCCGGCAACATCGCCACCGAGGTGGCGAAGCGCGCCCAGGCCTTCGGCATGGAGGTGATCGCCTACGATCCCTACCTCAAGGAGCACCCCATCGCCCAGCTCGTGTCCCTCGAGGAACTGGCCGCCAAGTCGGACGTCATCAGCCTGCACCTGCCCCTGACGGATGAAACCCGGGGCATGGTGAGCGCGGCCTTCCTGGCGAAGCTGAAGGACGGCGTCATCCTCGTCAACACGGGCCGCGGCAAGTGCGTGGTGGACGCGGACCTCGCGGCCGCCCTGCAGAGTGGCAAGGTGAGAGCTTATGGCACAGACGTGTGGCCCAGCGACCCGCCCCCGGCGGACTGCCCCCTGCTCAGCGCCCCCAACGTCGTCATGGCGCCCCACCTCGGCGCCAACTCCAAGGAGAACCTTGGCCGCATCGGGGATGAAGTGGTTCTTATCCTCCAGGACTTCAAGGCGTAAACTACCAACCTGTTTCTTTTCGGGGGAGCCTCCCATGACCCATCGCGTGATCAACTTCTACGCCGGCCCCGCGGGCCTGCCCCTGCCCGCCCTGGAGCGGGCCCAGGAAGAGCTGCTGGACTTCGCGGGCACCGGCATGTCCGTCATGGAGATCAGCCACCGCGCCAAGGAATACGACGCGGTCCACGAGGAGGCCATCGCCCTCACCAAGGAGCTCATGGGCCTGCCCTCGAACTACAAGGTGCTCATGCTCCAGGGCGGCGCCCACCTGAGCTTCGGCATGATCCCCCTCAACCTGCTGCGGGGCGGCCGCAAGGCCGACTACATCGTCACGGGCAACTGGGCGGAGAAGGCCACCAAGGAGGCCAAGCTCGTGGCCGGCGACAACGTCCGCGTGGCCGCCAGCACCAAGGACCTCAAGTTCGCCCGCCTGCCCTACGCCAGCGAGATCAAGCAGAACCCCGACAGCTCCTTCCTGCACTTCACGTCGAACAACACCGTGGAAGGCACCCAGTGGCACGAGTTCCCCAAGGCCACCGTGCCCCTGGTCTGCGACATGAGCTCGGACTTCATGTGGCGGCCCTTCGATGTGGCCCCCTTCGGCCTCATCTACGGCGGCGCCCAGAAGAACCTGGGCCCCAGCGGTGTGACGCTCACCATCATCCGCGAGGACTTCCTGGAGACCTGCGAGGCCCAGGACCTGCCCAGCTATCTGCGCTACAAGCTCCACGCGGAAAAAAACTCGCTCTACAACACCCCGCCCACCTTCGGCATCTACATCCTGCGCAACGTGCTGGCCTACAACAAGAGCATCGGCGGCCTCGCGGCCATCGAGGCTAGCAACCGCAAGAAGGGCGAGCTGCTCTACGGCTGCATCGACAAGCACCCGGGCTTCTACAAGGGCTTCGTCACCGAGAAGGCCCACCGCAGCCTCATGAACGTGGACTTCTTCCTGCCCACCCCCGAGCTGGACGACCAGTTCGTGAAGGAGGCCAAGAAGGCTGGCATGGTGGGGCTGAAGGGCTACCGCGACATCGGCGGCATCCGCGTCAGCGCCTACAACGCCGTCACCGTGGACAACGTGAAGACCCTTGTGGACTTCATGGAGCAGTTCGTGAAGGTGAACGGGTAACGAAACGCTCGATTCAAGGAACGGACCCGGCTTGCTGGCTGGGTCCGTTTTTGTTTGTAAGCTCATCCGGGGACGAACAGATCCACCGGGGAACAAAGAGAAAAGGCAGGACTCAATTCAGCCGGTGATAACGGTGATGACAGTGACTGGGCCAAGGCGGGCCCATGCGGGGCGTAAAACGGACCAATCACCGGAATCACTGGAATCACAGGCAAAAAAGCCTTTCCAGCCATCTCTCGACAGGATGGTCATCGGGTCCAGCCGGTCCCTGGTTCCAGGCCCCCAAGTCCCATTCTTGGGATTCTTTGCCCACCGGCCGATGACATGCCAGCGCCCCTTGCGCCTACCTGGAATCCACCCCTCTGCCCATGGACACTCCCGCCATCTGGCTCGACCACCTCAAGCTCATGGCCTCTGCTGAGACGGTGCGGCTGGAGGCCATCGGCCAGGAGGGTCTGGACGACCTTGTGGCCCGGGGCCTCCTTCAAAAGGACGAGCGTCCCAAGCAGGTGAGCCTGGAAGCCCGCTACGAGGCCCTGCAGGAAAGCCATCGCTTTCTCCTGGAGGCCCGGGGCTGCGCCGATCGGCTGCTGCGCCGGATGGCGCCGCGATCCCGGCTGGCGGGGCTACTGCCCCTGGGCGCCCCGCCCCGCCCTGGCCCGGATGACCCGGATGTCCTGCAGCTCATGGGTCTCCTGGAGCGCCTGAAGATCGAAGTCCGTGGGGTGAAAGACCTGGAGCAGGTACCCGCCCACCTGGACCGGATCCAGGAGTACATCCAGGTGGAGGGCCGGGAATGCCTGGACCGCCTGGCGGACACGGACCGAGAGATCGACCTGGCGCAAAAGCAGGCCCCTCCAGGCACTCTGGTGGAACCCGAGGGATTTTTCGTCCTCACCGAGGCGGGCGAGGCCGCCCTGCCGGAAGCCCCCGTGGTGGAAACCATGGAGCTGGCCCTCCAGGCGGCCTTCGGCCCCCTCACTCACCGCAGCGCCAGCGCCCTCCACTTCCGGGAAGATCCCGCCAGCCTGCTGGCCTACCTGCTGGAGGGCATGGCCCGGGGAGAGCGGCCTTCGGCCTTGATCTCCGAGTACGAGAACCTGCTGAACGCCTACGAAAAAATGGCCCTCTATTCGGACCTCCGCTCGCTGCGCGCCAAGATCGGCTTCCTCATGCGGCTCCTGCGGGGCTCCCGGGACG
This sequence comes from uncultured Holophagaceae bacterium, assembly GCA_903884655.1. Taxonomy (GTDB): domain Bacteria; phylum Acidobacteriota; class Holophagae; order Holophagales; family Holophagaceae; genus Geothrix. Next base: position 33,902 of record CAISFO010000078.1, read on the forward strand.
AACCCAAGCGCGCCTACCTCTGGTGCAATCGGGAGCGGCTGCAGGCCCTGGTGGGCCGCATCCGGCCCCTGATTCCGAACTCGGTGATCGCCGCCGGCTGGCACCTGCCCTACGCCGTGGACCTCTTCCTGGCGGACGGTAACGCCGCCGGGAGCGAGGATCTGATGCTCCAGCGGGCCCAGCTCTTCGAAGCCGTGCACCGCATCCAGTCCGAATTGCTGCAGGACACCCGCATCGCCGACGGCCAGTTCGTGCGGCTCTGCCTGGTGGTGACCCATGCGGCCCGGATCCGCAATTTCGCGCCGGGCATCCTGCTGGAGCGCTTCGTCAGGCAGGCCTACGAGGCGGTGATGGAGGCTGCCCACGCCGCCCCCTACGACCTGGGCGACCGGGGCACCCGACTGCTGTTCGGGGCCCACCTGGCCCATGCCGCCGGCTTCGCCAAGGGCCGGCTTCAGCCTTGTCTGGCGTCTTTCAGCCTCCTGCACGAGCGGCTGCATGGCGAGCACCAGGGCGCCTCGCTGCCACCCCAGGCTCTGCTCCATGCCTTCGCTACCCTCGACCGCCGGGCGCGGCTGGGCGCGCCCCTGGCCCTGGACGACTACGCGGGGATCCTGGCGCGCCTGCGCAAGCGCCTCAACCACCACAAGGTGGTGCGCCGGGCCTTCCGCACCGAACAGGCCATGGCCGGCGACGAGGCGGCCCTCATCACCAACCTCGCCGCCCGGGTCTGCTTCCTTGGACTTTCCCTTCCCACCGACGCCAAGCGCCATCCGGACGCGGGCATGGCCGGACTGTATGAAGGCCGGGAGCCAGATTTGCCTCCCGTGCTCGGCAGTCCCTTCGGAACCCTCATGCTGAGCTGATCGGGCCTTGGCACGGGGAGTACCATGGTCCACCCAAGGAGCGCCAGTGGGAACCAACAGTTGGATTCTGATTGTCGTGGCCGCGTTCTTCGGCTACCTGCTGCTGGCGATCCATTACGAAGAGAAGCGGGCCACCGACCGCAGGAAAGTCAACCTCGGCCCCCCCAACGGCATAGAACGGCGCTCTGGCAAGGACCGGCGACGGGACTCTCTGTTGCATTACCTCAGCTGGGTGCTCCGGTGCCAGGTACGGCGCCTGGGTAATTCCGTGAGACAGAAAGGTCCGTCCGGGAGTTGAAGGAAGTCCAGTGCACCGGGCCCAGGGCCCTAAGAAGAACCCCGGAGACACCAGACGCCAAGGGCGGGGGTGTTCATTCCGTCTCCACGAGTGACTTCAGGGCAGCGGGCAGGCGCGCAAAATCCTGTTTGCTCACACGCGGCGGACTAATTGGGCTTGGCCCCACCGTGTTCATCAATGCCGCTCCCTGGCTGCTGAAGAGCAGCTGAAGGAACGTCACCGCGTTCGCACGGTTGGGTGCGGCCTTCATCAAGGTCAATCCCCAGGTCACCTGACCCCCCGGGATGCTGACCGTCGGGGTAGTCTCGCTGAGCTGGAGGCCAGGAATCGTAACGCTTCGCTTGGCGTACAGGGGATTCAGGCCTGGCGCTCCCAGGTTCACCTCATCCGGCAGCCTGAGGTAGCGGTAGGTTCTCGTCTGGTCAGCCTTGCTGGCCGCGCGCGCACTGTGCTCGTAAGTGAATTGATAATCAAAGGCCTTGCCCAGGCCTCCGGGAACCCTCGCTATGACATAGTGGGCAAGCAGGTCGTTGTAGAGGTTTGGCACACAGTAGCGGTCGGCCGCGAGTTGGAAGATCAGGTCGGCGCGATAGGCGCCAGGATCGAGAAAGGGATGGGAACCAACGATCGTCACCCCGGGCTGGATCAGTTGCAGATACCAGTCTGGAGCTGCATCCGGTATGGCATGGGGCGGGTCGAACCTGCCGCCAGTGGCGGCGATGGTCCCCGCCTGCTTGCTGGCCGTGGAGTAGGCCAGGACCATGGCACCCTGGGCAATCCGGACGCTGAAATCCGCGAAACCCGCCGGTTTCAGCAGCCGATCAATGACTTCGACATCGGCACCGGCATAGATATCGCAACGCTCTCGGCCGGCGGTCACCTGCCGGGCGAGACTCACACTCCCACCTGCGACGTTCAGGATGCGGATGCCGGTTCGTTGCGTGTACAGGTCTTCCACGGCCTTGAGCGCGGCGGAGAGGCTGCCTGCGTGGTAGATGATCAGACCCGGTGGTTCGACCGAATGGGGTACCTCGTCCTCCGCGGTCCAGCCGGGCAGGGTCATGCAGACAAGGGTCACCAGTCGTTTCAGCATCGACACACTCCCCTAGGCTAGTTCCAGGTGTTGCCTTCCCCGCGGATTCGACAGGCGATCCTTCGAATGATCGCAGCCTCGGTCAGAAGTTGATCGACATCGAGGCCGCCACCGTGCGGGGGGCGCCGAGGTGTGCCGTCATGTTGCCTGTGTTGGCGCCGGTGATATTGCTCGGGCCGATGGTTGACCAGTAGTGCTTGTCGGTCAAGTTGTTCACCACCAGTCGCCACGTAGCCGCCTTACCCAGGAGACGGGTGGTGTAGCGCGCACCCAGATCAAGGACCTCGTAGCTCGGCGTCCAGGTCGTGTTCGTATCGTTGCCCGGCCGCTTGCCGACGTACTGCCAATCCAGGGTGACGACAAAGCCGGGTGCCTCCGGCACCCAGTATTCAAACAAGAGGTTGGACCTAACTTTGGGCATGCCGACGTACTGATTGTCGTTGGTCAGCGGATTGCCGGTGGCCTCGAGCCTCGGATCAAGCAGGGTGATCCCCGAATAGATCCGCAGGTCGTTCGTGACCTTGCCGATGAGAGTGGCTTCCAGGCCTGGGTTCACTTGCCGGCCCTGGATCTTGAACGTATTGTCCGTCGCATCGACATAGGCGAAGGGCCGCTCCAGGCGGAACAAGGCGATCGAATAGTCCAGTCTCGGCGTGGTGACCTTGACTCCTGCCTCCCATTGCTTGCTGCGGTAGGGCGCCAGCGCCGTGTTCGCATTCTTGCTGCCGGCCGGGGCAATGTCCCCCTGCTGCAGGCTGCTGGCGTAAGTCAGATAGGTCGTCACGTTCTCGAGGAGCTTGTAGATCACGCTGGGCATCGGGCTCAACCCGTTCTTGTTGAACGAGGTGGTCATCGCGCCGGCCTTGTTGAAGTTCTCGGTTTCCATCCAGTCCTGGCTGAGGGCCAGCTTGACCGACCACTGGCTTGAAAAGGCCATCGTATCGCCGAGGTTGATGCCCTGTTGTTTGGCGACCGACGACACATATTGATTGGCTACATCCGGCAAGCCAGCCAGAGGTTCGGCAAAGACCCGCGGGGTCGCGATGCTGGCGGAGCCGAGCAACACGCTGGCAGGAGTCGGTGTGTTGAGGACCCCATAGGTAGTCGCCTTGAACCCGGTGGTTCCCAAGGTGAGATCGTGGCGGATGTCACCGGTCTTGAAAGTGCCGTTGAGATAGGCGATATCGCTGGTGATCCCGAAGTGTGGTGCGAAGCCATTGGCCAAAGACGACGTGTAATCGCCGGCATTGTCGGTGAGGTTGTTCACGGGTGTGTTGATGTTCCGCTGGACCTGCTGGGCCAGTGCGCCAACCACGAGGACCCAGTTGGAGCCCAGGTTCTGGATCAGGCGGGCACTCTCGGTCTTGTTGTTCAAGTCCACGCCAGCATAGGCCTGGCCGAAACCCACCTTGGTCGGATCCGGTGCGTCCGGCAGGGTGATTTTCCCTCCGTAGGTGAACCACCCGGGATAGCCCTGTTGCTTCAGGTCATAGGAGCTGAGGTTGAACTCGATCGTCATCTCGCGGGACGGACGCACATCGAAAGCCAGGCTGGCCAGCTTGCGATCCAGTTCGCTGTATGTCACGAAGCTGGTGCCATGGCTGTCGAGTAGATTGAGTCGGTAGCTGAAGACCTCGCTGCCGGCAATCTTCCCGCCAAGATCCGCATGGGCGGTGAGAATGTTCGAGGAGTCGTAGCCGAGGTTCAGTCGCAGCAGCGGCTCGTTCGTCGGGCGCTTGGTCACGAAGTTGAACATGCCCGCCGGGTTGGCTGGTCCGTAGACGGAGGCAGGCAAGCCACTGAAGACTTCGATCTGTTGCAAGGGCTCCAATGCGTTCGCACCGGTCACGAAAATGGTCATCCCGTCCATCCGCGTGTTCTGGTAGTTGCTGCCCTGCATGCCACGGGTGGCAGGCCGCAGAACCTCGGACCCCTGCTGCTCTTGGAACTGCGCCAGCGGAAGATACTTCAGGGCTTCCTTGACGCTGGTGGCCTGCACATTCTCGATCAAGGTGGCGGGCAGGATGGCCATGGTGTGGGGAACATTGAGGAGTTTCCCCATGCCCAGCGGGCCCGGTGAGGAAACAGCTTCGACGCGGTACACCTCATCGGCGTCCCGGGTCCCGGTGACCTCGACGAGTGCCCCAGGCGTCGTGTTCTTCGTGTCCTGGGCGCTGGTCTTCTTCTTCCCTTCGGCCTTCTCAGGTGAGACTTGGGTCTGCGCCGAGGTATCCGTCTGATCCTGAGCTGCCGTGGCCACCGGAGGCGACGCCAGGACCAGCACTGGAGTGAGCGTGACCGAAAGCAGGATGGCTTTCTGGGTGATCTTCATGTTCCATTCCCCCCAAGACAAAGGAGGTAGCTTCCCGACGTCGGAAGACAGCCCCCAGGCCGATGGGACAGCCTCATGTGGCGTCCCAGTCGGCATCGTTATGTTTAATCGAACATTTCGACTCCAAGGTATCTGACCTCGGTGCGATGTCAAATTCGAAGTGGGTGGAATCCCGGCTTCGTGACCAAAGTCGACGCTGAGCCTCCGAGCCAGGTGAGTACGGCCCCATGCTCGGTTGCGAAAAATCGTCTGTCTAGGCCCCGGCGGGCTGCCGCAGGGATAGCACGATCTCTTCGATGCGGGCGTCCTTCTCTGTCCACATGGCCTGCACGAAGGCCTGCATGCGCTGGCGGAAGGCGGGATCGCCTTCGTAGTCGCCCCCCAGCAGGTCCGTCGGGATCTTCCGCTCGCAGACCCTCACCACCACCTGCTTCATGCGGCCGGACAGCAGGTCCCAGAAGGTGGGCACCCCATCCGGGTAGACAATGGTGACATCCAGCAGCGCATCGAAGCGCTCGCCCATGGCGGACAGCGCCGTGGCCAGACCGCCCACCTTCGGCTTCAGCAGGTGCCGGTAGGGCGAGTGCTGCGACTGGTGCTTGGCCCGGCTGAAGCGCGTGCCCTCCAGGAAGTTCATCACCGAGGTGGGAATCTGGCGGAATTTCTCGCAGGCCCGGCGGGCCGTGGCGAGATCCTGGGCGCGGCTGCCCGTGCGTCGCTTCATGAAGGGGAAGTCCAGGGCCCACCAGGCCAGACCGATCACCGGCACGTAGAGCAGCTGGCGCTTGAGGAAGAACTTCAGGAAGGGCACCCGGCGATGGAAGACCTTCTGCAGCACAAAGATGTCCACCCAGCTCTGGTGGTTGCTGCTCACCAGGTACCAGCCTTTGCGGCGCAGGCCCTCCAGCCCCTTCACATCCCAGTGGATGCGCTGCACCAGGGCCATCCACCACCCGTTCACGGCAATCCAGCCCTCGGCCAGGGCGTTGAGCAGCCGGTCAGTGCCCCGCCGCAGGGCGCCGAAGGGCAGTGCCAGTTTCAACAAGGCCACGGGGATCATCCCCGAGCAGATCGTCAGCACATTGGCCACCAGCACCGAGCTGGCAAAGCCGCCTTTGATCATTGTCCAGAGCCGCCGCGCCATGTGCCGTCCTCGCCCGGCCGGAAGGCCAGATCCTCCAGAATAGAACATCCCGTTGTGTTCTAGAAAACGTAGCTGCCGCCATTCACCGGCAGCGTGGCGCCGGTGACGAATCCAGCCTGCAGCAGGCCCACCACGGCCTGGGCCACATCTTCGGCCTGGCCATTGCGCCGCAGCGGCGTGTGATCAGCAGCGGCCTTCTTGTGCTTGTCCTGGATGTGGGCGGTGGCGTCCGTCAGCGTGAGGCCGGGCGCCACGGCGTTCACGCGGATGCCCATGGGACCCAGCTCGCAGGCCAGGGCCCGCACCAGCCCTTCCAGGCCAGCCTTGGCGGCGCTGTGGGCGCAGAAGCCCCAGCCGGGGTTGCGGGCCAGCCCGCTGGTGATGGCGATGATTGAGCCGCCTTTGCGTTCCAGCATCTGCGGCACCACGGCCCGACAGCCGTGGAAGGCCGCGCCCAATTCACCCATCAGCTTCGCCTCGAAGCCCTCCCAGGGGTACTCGAGGAAGGAGGCCATGGGGAAACCGATGGAGGCGTTCAGCACCAGGATGCCGATGGGGCCGAGCTCCGCCTTGACCATGCTGGCCATGAGCTCCAGCTGGGTCCGGTCCCGGGCGTCGGCCTTGATGGCCAGGGCCTTTCCCCCGGCAGCCTGGATCCGACTGACCACGGCCTTCGCCGCATCCTCGGAGCCGAAGTAGTTGACGGCCACCGCCACCCCTTCCGCCGCCAGGGCTTCCGCCACGGCCGCGCCGATGCCCCGGCTGGCCCCCGTCACCAACGCCACGTTCCCCGCGAGAGACATGAATCCTCCTGGATGCGCCTTCCGATTCTGCGCCTGCCGCCAGCCCTGCTCAAGCTCGGGTCAGGGGACCAGCTCCGGAATGGACATGACCCCGGTGCCGCCAGCCTCGCCGGTGAGGGCCCGGCGCACGTAGCCCGCCTGGCCCAGGTGGAAGGCCAGGTGCGTCGCCAGATGCAGCAGCCAGCGACCTGTGGCCGGCCGCACCCCCATCACGTCATGAGGGATGGGGGCGGCCAGGGCTTCCATCGTCAGGACCTGCAAGCCCGCCTCGATCTCCTCCGAGGCCGCCACCAGGGCGGCCACCACCTCGGCGCGGGAGCCTTCCCGCTGGCTGAATTCCCGCTCCCGGTTCCGCTGGTAGCCGGAGCCCCCCAGCACGCCACCCACGTAGGCGCGCAGGTTTCCCGCCACGTGCAGGGCCAGGTTCCCCGCGCTGTTGGCGATGCCCGGCACCGTGCGCCAGAGCGTCGCATCATCGGGGAACGCTTCGACCTCGCGAATCAGGCAGCGGAGGTCCCGACGGAGGATGACCAGGAGATCAGCGGCGAGGGGCGTCATGAGCACTCCTGAAATGGGGCTTCCAAGAAGGAAGAGAAATCAGCTTCAACACGGAGCCTTGAGCCTGCACCGGCATTCACAACCCGGCGCAGATGTCCTGCACCGTCATCACGCGGGCGAAGGTGCCATCCAGCGCAGCCAGGAAGGCGGCCTGCACCTGGGCCGCCAGGACCGTCACGCCCTGGTGGGTGAGATCCCGCGTGGCGCAGGCGTCCTGGGCCAGTTGGCACTGGAAGCCCAAGTCGGCGGCGGCCCGGACCGTGGCGTCGATGCACATGTGGGTCATCATGCCGGCGATCACCAGCTGATCAATCCCCTGGTCCCGCAGGTGGCCGAGCAGGGGCGTTTCCCGGAAGCTGTTGGGGTAGTGCTTCTGGAACACAGGCTCCCCCGGGAGCGCGGCCAGGCTCGGGTGGATCTTCACTCCTTCCGTGCCGGGCAGGAAGAAGGTGGCCCCGGGCCGCGTGCTGACATGCTGGAGGTGCACCACCGGCCGTTCCGCCGCCCGGAAGCCCTGCAGCAGGGCCTCAGCCTGCTTTCCGGCTTCGGGGCTGCCCACCAGCTCCATGGCGCCACCGGGGAAGTAGTCGTTCTGGATATCCACCAGCAGCAGGGCCTGAGTCATGGGTGCCTCCCCATCAAGAAAGATTAGCCAATTCTATTTTCGTCCGGTTCAACTTCCGCCAGCTCCCGGGCCCGCCGGGTGGCGATGAACCAGAAGGCCAGGGCCAGGAGTGCGGTCAGCATGGCCACGGTGTAGGCGAGGTTCCGCCCCTGCCACAGACTGTCCCACCAGCGGGTGAACTGCGTGGCCAGCACGTTGACCTTGCCCCCGTAGAGCTCCAGGTCCCGCAGGTACTTCTTGGTGTCCTCGGGCTCGTAGCCCAGGGGGTTGGTACCCGTGGGTGCGGCGAGCAGGTAGAGCACCATCGCGCCGCCCAGGCCCGCGGCGAGCAGGCCCAGGGTGATCTGGCGGATGCGCGCCAGGCGGTTAGCCAGGCTGTCTCCCAGGCCCGTGACGAAGCTGCGTTGCAGCCGTGCCTGGGCGGCCGCCTCCCGCGCCTCCAGGCCCGCCTGGATCCGGGCGCGCTCCTCGGCGGACAGGACCAGACCCCGCCGCGCCAGCTCCGCCAGGGCCGCTTCCACCGCGTGGGTGCGGTACTCCTCGTACCGCTGCAGGTACTGGCGCAACTCCGCCTCCGTGAAGGCCTGCAGCCGCGCCTCGAAGGAATCCGTCATGGGCGGCCTCAGCCCTCGGCCAGCAGCGCCACCAGCCGGTCAAAGACCTGCTCGTTCCCCTCCAGGGCATAGCGCTTGATCGCCTCGCACTCCTCCACGCTCCCGAAGCGCATTCGGAAGCTGAGCAGGGTGCCTCCATCCTGATCGGCGAAGGTGGCCGTGACCTGGAACAGCGGCCCGGACAGATGGTCGAAGACGATGCGCTCCTGCGGCTTGATGTCGCGGAACACGCTGTGGTTCGGGAAGCCCGCGCCGTCCGGCGCGTGCATGGTGAAGCGCCACTGGCCGCCGGGCCTGAGGTCGAACTCCTGGAACGAATTGGTGAAGCCCGCCGGTCCCCACCACCGCGCCAGCTGCTCGGGATCGGTCCAGGCCGCGAACACTCGGGCCCGGGGGGCCGGCAGCAGCCGCGTGGTGAGTATGTCCCGGTCAGTGGGCGAGTCCAAATCCTGTCCTGTCTGTTCGGTCATGGGCGCTCTCTCCGGGACAGCCTTGCCCCAGTAGGAAGAGTACCCCATCAGGATCGGGGCAATCGAGGTCCCTTCGGCCGCCTTCAGGTGATCTTGCAGGGAATGACGGCATCCTCATCCACCGCGTAGACCGCGCAGAGCCGGTGATACCCATCCGCGATCACCACCCTCCCGTCGGCTTCATCCCGTACCAGCAGGAGGGGCGAGAGCGCCTGACCCCGCTTGATCTTCTTCCGGTCCCTCTCCACGTGGGAATTGCTCACACCCAGCAGGGACAATCGCGAGGCCCGGAAGATGTCCTTGGCCTTGAACTGGACAATGGGCTCGGCCCGGAGGCGCGTCAGGAGGGCTGCCACCCGGTCGGCGGGATGCAACAACGCCAGGTAGGAGCCGGCAGCCGGGTAGTCATGGTCCTCGGCCTCGGACAGCCACTGGATGGGTGCGGACTTTGCCTTGGCCATGAGGGGACCTCCATGGGCTCAAATATGGTTGAAGGTGCGCCCTACCAGCTCTTCTCGAGGATGTGGGTGGGGATGCCGTCGATGCTGACCTGGTTCTTGTCTTCCCAGTAGCGGTGCACACCCGCTTCGCCCTTCCGCAAGGCCCACTCGATCTGCTCATTCCGGTCTTCGACAAAGGCGTAGCGTGGGACGGCCATGCCGCAGGAGGTCTGCACCCCCTCCACAGTCAGGTCGAAGATCTGCCTCGCGCCAGGCAGGGGCGGGAACAGGGGCAACAGGTCCTGCCAGGCCGCGTCGCCCCGGTGGACGGCCCGGGCCTTGCCGTAAATCCGGAGAATCAGCGGCGGCCCCTCGAGGGCGCAGAACATCACGGTCATGCGCGGTAAGAGCTGAACGTGGGCCGCGGTCTCGTTGCCGCTGCCCGTGAGGTTCAGCCAGGCCACGCGGCTACCGCTCAGCACGCGAAAGGAGTCCATGCCCTTGGGCGAGACATTGATGCGGCTGTCGGCGGTGGCGGTGCCCACGAAATAGATCCGCTGCGCCTGGATGAACTGGATGTGGGTTTCGGACAGTTCAGCGACCACTTGCCCCATGGGTCCTCCCTTCCCTGCGGTGGATGGAAGACCTTAACCGATCCGCGGGCCTTTCAAATGGCCTTGTCACGCTGGGCTCAGTGGCAGTCCTCACAGGCCTCCCCCCGCAGGGCCCGCAGCCCTTCACGGAGGATGATGGGAACCATGACCAGGGCCGCCACGGGATCGGCCCACCACCAGCCGAAGGCCGCGTGGAGGGCGAGGCCGCCGAGGAGGATCGCGGACAGGTAGGCGCAGAGGTCCGTCTGGCGCGCATCGGCTGAGAGGGCGGCGCTGCCGATCCGGCCCGCCACCCGGCGCTTGGCTCGGGCCAGAATCGGCATGATGAGCAGCGAAAGGACCGCCAGTCCGATTCCCACTGGGCTGGGCCTCGGCACCTCATGACGCCAGAGGGCGTGACCCGCCTCGATCAGCACGTAGGCGGCCAGCAGCAGGAAGCATCCGCCCACCAGCCGCAGGGCCAGGGCCTCGCGGTGCTCATTCCGGTGGGACTGCAGCCGCCAGAGCAGCACAGCGCTGGAGAGCCCCTCGATCACCGAATCCGCGCCGAAGCCCACCAGGGCGATGCTGCCCGCCAGGAGTCCTGCCGCCAGGGCTACCCCGGCTTCCAGGACTGTCCAGCCCAGGCACAGGTACTCGAGACGGCGGCCAGCCCGCGTATCTGCCACTCCAGCGTCGCAGGTGCAGGCGGCGGATGGCGTGGGGGAGTCCATGGTCTCGGCCACCTACTTTCCCGCCGCCTGGGCGTGCAGCTGCTCAGCGATGGTCTTGAAATCGTAGGTGGGGTAGAACTCCGTGCGGTAGGCGCCCCAGGCGGTGTCCTCGACCACGCGATTCACTTCCCGCAGCCGGTGCGCTGGCACCCGCAGCGTCACCACCTGGCCGATGCCCATCACCACGTACCAGGACGCCACCTGGATGCCGGGCGGAGGGAACGCCTTGAAGAAGCCCTGCGCCTTCAACTCCTCGTTGATCTTGCCCAGGGGCTTGCTCTGGTCGTGCTTCAGGAAGATGGTCAGGAGAATGGTGCCATCGCCCTGGGGCGCGGGTCCGGGCAGGGGCACCGGATTCGCCTGGGCCAAGGCGGGGCTCGCGGGTAGGAGGGCCAGGACAAGGCTCGGTCCCGTGATCCATAGGCTCCGTTGACGCATGGAAGTCTCCTTTGGGAGTGGTCCGAGCCGGAAGGCCGGAAAGGGTCAGGGCCGTGTGCGCTCAGATCCGTGCTGGCGCTCCCACCACTGTGGCAGCCCCGGGTTGATGCGATGCCAGGCGACCCCATGGTAGGAAGGACGGCGGGCCTGCAGCCACCCGACCAGGCAGGTGACGCCGAAGGAGGCGCCAAAGGTCAGCGGCCAGCCAGGTCGCGCAGACAGGATGGTGCAACCTGCCAGAAGCAGGAAGCAGGAGGACCAGATCAGCTCAAGGGATCGCGCCATACGCAGCACATTGCAGAACAGGAAAAAATGGCCAACGGTGAACAGGATGACCAGGCCCAGCCACGGCAACCTCTGCAGGGCCCAGCTCGCTGTGCTCGCACCCAGGATCAGGATTGCCACGTCTGTGGAGGAGAGTCGAAATCCTGGGCTGAACAGATCGGCAGTCATGTCAGAGCCAGCCTCCCCCATGAGGGTTCCGGACCGGGGCCGGAGCAACGCGAAAAGACGACGGATCCGGATGGAGAACCGAGGCGGGCCCAGGGGTCTAAGACCTGCCGCTGGTCGGTTCCCCTCCAGGAGCGGGGATGAAATCGTATTCCCCGATTCCCTGGAGATTCAGGAACGTGGCCGAACCCGGGCCGGGATTGGTCACCAGATGCGGTCTGCCGGGAGGAATGGAGAGGGTCTCGCTCGGACCCAGCTCGACCGTGGCCTCAGGCTCGCGAAGGAAGATCCTGAGGCGCCCCTCCAGCACATAGAAGGTGTCCTGGATGACGCTGTGGGTGTGCCACGGCACGTTCTGGCTGGGCGAGATGCGCAGCTCGTTGATGCGGAACCCCGGCCGGCTGGCATGGGTGGCCTTGAACTCGACCTGGTAGTTCGGTGGGCTCTGCGGGGTCATGGTCACTCGCTGGGCGGGAAGGCTCGCTTCACCGCAGATGGACGGAGGTGCGTCTGCGGCCGGGGATCAGCCCGCCGATGGTAGTCGCTTCCCCTACCCGCTTCAACCGCGACCCGCCATGACCCGGTCCTCAGGGCTTGGCCCGCATGCGGTGGTGCTTCGGCTGGAATTCCAGGTCGCAGAGACCCAGCGCCTCCAGGAGCGGTGGGAGGTACCCACCGAACCGCCCGCGCAGGCCCTTCTTCAGGCCGTACCAGCCACCGACCGGATTCGCAGGTGGGCGTCCCCAGGCTTCCACGGTGCCGGCCTTGGCCACCTTCTGCTCGTCGGCGCCGCCCAGGTCGACCCAATCACCGGCCCCCCTCAGCATCGCCCTGAGGTCATCGACGCCCCGCGTGTCGTGGTTGAGCACCATCGCGCCGACGGTGCACACGAAGATCGTCCGACCATCCTGTTCCTCCGTATGCAGGGTGGACTCGGAGGTTCCCGGTGGCGTCCTCAGCCGCCATGGATCCACTATCGTCCGGTCCAGGAGTGTGGGCATGGGACTCTTTTCAGGTTGGTGTGGCCAAGGCGTTCTCCCGGAGCAGTGCATCCAGGCCAGCCAGGTCGCCGAGCACCCAGAGTTCGCCGATCTGGCCGCCCCGGAAGGTGAACAGGGCCGCGCCCTGCCAATGGATGGGCTTGCCCGTGGGGGCGTACCCTCGGAAGGGCCCCACGTGTGTTCCGGAGAACCGCATCTTCGCGAACGCCTCCGGCCCTTCCGTCACACAGTCCAGGATCTCGCAGTGGTAGTGGGCCAGGCTGCCGCGAACGGCGCGGACGTAGACCAGGAATTCCGCCGGCCCCCGCGCCGTTGGGCCGAGGGAGCCCCGGAAGCTGAAGTCCCGGGTCAGGAGGTCCTCGACATCCTCATCACCGGCATTCCAGATGCGGGCGTAGAACTGTGCCACAAGGGGAGGCGTGCTCATCGGTTCTCCAACGGGGCGCCTGCCTCAGCCGGGGCCATGCTGGCGGCGGGACGCGCCGGACGGTACCGGGGGTTCGGACGCTGCAGGACGAGCGCCGGACCCGTGGCGCCTGGGTAGGGCTTGCGCGCCACCTCCAGGAACCCCTGGCGCAACCAGAAGCGGCGGGCCTTCCCGTTCGTCGCGATGACCGCCAGCCGAAGCCCTTCGCAGCCCCACCCAGCCGCCAGGTCGTAGACTCGCTCCAGGATCCGCCGCCCGAGACCGCGACCCTGGTGGGCCTGGGACACCAGCAGGAGGCCCAGGTAGGCCGTGGACGGGTCAGGGTAGGACCGGAGGAGCTCCGCGCACCCGACCAGGGCACCCGCCTCGAAGAAGCCGAGGACGACCTTGTCCTCGGGGCCCTTCCCCGGGGGCAGATCCAGGAAGGTTGCCTCGGCCTCCTGGCCGGCCGGGGGACGTCCATAGGTGGTCTGGTAGAAATCCGGAACAGAGCCGTGCAGTTCCTGCAGGGCCTGGAGGTCCCCGGGAACGGCTGGATCGAGCAACCTTTCAGACAACCTGTGCATGCGGCCCTGACGGAAGAAGGGAACCGGCCCTGGCGGCACCAGGGTGATGGCGCGGGGGACAGAGACCACGGAGAACGGGAAAACGTGCAGATCCTGCGGGCCGGATCCCCGTCGAGCCAAGGCTGGTCCGCAGGTTTCACTGCATGGAATGCAGACCGAACAGGTTGCCTTCCGTATCGAAGGCCAGCGCGATGAAGCCGTACTCACCGATGGGGCACTTCTCCTTCAGGATTCTTCCGCCCGCTTTAGTGATGCGGTTTGCCTCCACGGAGCAGTCCTGGCAGGAGAAGTAGATCAGGGTGCTGTTCCCGCCTGAGGCAACCCCCTCCATCCGGGCCAGCGCGCCCGACGCGCCATAGTCGGCCATGGATTGGGGAAAGGACCAGAGCTCCGGTGTGGAGGCGTTGAGCAGCTTCAGCTGGACCCCCAGCACCGTCTCGTAGAACGCCTTGGCCCTGGGCATGTCCTGCACATAGATCTCGAACCATCCAGCGGGGTTGCCTGCCATCGGAACCTCCCGAAAAGAGCTTGAGCATATACCTGATCCCTGCGCCGGGGAAAGGGGACCTGAAGGCATGGGCGGGAACGAGGGGGCTCACTCGAACGGCGGTCTGCCCACGCTTGAACAGGACAGCTCAACCCCTGGGAGAATGAACCTCTCCCGGTCATCGGCCACGAATCCAGGCCGATTGAAAAAGGGTTCAGGGTTGGGGCTCACTTTTGATGGTCTCCTCCCGCAACAGGTTTTCATCCCTCAACTCGATCGGATAAAAACAAAGATGCACCGGTTTCGTGATGATCCCTTTCGAAGCCGAGACCACTGTTTGATAGATCTCTTCTTGCTCCTGCGCAGAATATTCGCCGTACACGAGGATCTTCGAGTAGTTGCTTCCAGGGATTTCATAGACAGCTGGTCTGGTTCCGTTTTTGGAGAGGACACGAAAGTGGTACCTCGATACCACTTCCTTCCAGAGTCTTGAGCTCTCCTCGGCATCCTTGGCCGAAGGAAGGCCTCTGCATCCAACCAGCAGAATGAGCAGAAGCATGGGAGTGAGCATTTGCATGGGGACCTGACAGATGAAGCTCGGCGGAAGTGGGGAACCGGAAAGAACAAGAAGTCCAGTTGAGGACCCTGCAGGCGGATTCAGGTTCAGCCAGGGCCCAGGCGTTGAGCCATCAGGTTGAATGGCTGGAAGTATATTCCGGTTCCGCCAACAGCAGCCTGTTCTTCGGCGTGATGTCCCCGGGAATGAGCTGGGTGAAGACCCGGTACCCCTGGAAGCGAAGGCGGGACACGCGGGTGGCATCCATCGCCAGTGGGCCCTCCATCCAACCCTCCAGGCCGCCGAGGTCCGCCTCCTTCAGATCGTGACAGCAGGGCAGCACCGCGACACGGGCGCCAGCTTCGACCGCCCGTTCCAGGACCAGATCGGTCAGCCCGCCGCAGGCATGGGCCGACACGACCAGATCATCGCGCTCCAGCGGCACCTTCCGCAAGTCCGTCTCGATATAGCTGACCCTGCCCTGCAGACGGGGCCACTGAGCACAGATCGATGCTTCCAGGGTGGCGGCACTCTGGGGCATTCGATGATCAACGGCCAATGCCTCGGGCGAGCTGTCGTCCAGCAGGAGGAGCATCTGTGCCAGCAGCCCGTGACCACAGGCCAGATCAACCACCCGTCCCCCTCTGAATCGACGCCGGACGCGCCGAGCGACTTCCCAGGCCTCGAAGAGTTCCTTGCGCGGCAGGCAACCGGCCCGGCAGACCGCTCGGGCGATGGCATCAAACAGGCTGTCCCCTGCAAAAGTGGGGAGAAGCCTTTCAGTAAGTCGATTGCGGGACGAACGATCCATGGGGCCATTGCTCCTTGGTCACCAACGAAATGACGATGCGGAATGTCCTGTAACGCCTGGCCGTCGAAGCGCTCCACCTGGGCCGGCACACGAACGACGAGCGGGACGTGGATGAGCGCGATCATTGGAGTCACCAGATGGAAGCTGGGCAACCCATCCACGCATTCGATGAAGGTCGCAACCCATTTCAACTTTCATCCATCACCGCAGGTTGCGGACCAGGAACTCCTTGTAGCGGCTATTGTAGGTAACGGCTTGGTAAATCACCAATTTTTCAGCTTTGGCTGCAGCAATGGAAAATCGGTAGATGCGAATGCTTTCCTTGCTCGATAGAAGCCATTGTGGACATGAACCAGTGATCGGTTTCAGGTCGACACTGGCACTCCAGTCACCCTTATCGAGCTTGGGGCCGGAATCATCAACCAGAACCTCGGCCTGGTTATCCGTCACGTCTTCGATGAGGACGGAGTTAAGAGTCCCGCCGTTCTTGACTCGAAATGCGAAGACAGCCACCAGTTTCCTTTTGGCATTCAGGAACACGCCCACGCTGGTGATGCGAATGGCCCCTCCTTCCGCTGGGAGGTACAGAATTCCCCCATGGCCTGTGGGAGGCCACTCGTGCTCGACCTCGACGCTGATGGCCTCGCCCCCGGAAACCTTGACGACCTCGGTTTTGACCAGGGAGCATCCCATTGCTCCTAGTGCCCCGAGCACCATTGCCATGAGCCTGGTGACCATAAGAACGATTGGTCCAGGGTTCGATGGGATTGGATGATTCATTGGGGCTACCTGGGCACTTGGCGACTGGAGTACACCGAACCCGTCTGCAGCAAGGGGATGAGCAGAACGGAGGAAATCGAAAGGAAGAGCAGGAATGGAAGTGAAGAACGAAGGGGCCCGGGAGGAGCGGGAAGTGCCGACGGAGGTGCTCCTTAAGGACGGAACCGTCCCAAGGTGTCTCGCGTGAAGGGCCACTTGGCCTTGAGGTCATCCATGGAACCGTTGAAAATATTCACATCCATGTCGGCTTCTGTTCCAGGGATCGCCTGCTGAGTGAGGATCTCACTCGAGAACTGCCACAGCGTATAACTGGCCCACACACCCCTTGGGAAGTCATTGATCGTGCCGGTGAATTTGGCGTACCAAAGCGGGGTGTGCGTGAAGACGGTGTTGTTGAACCGATGGTTGATGTGCCTTGTTCCTGCATGATTGACATAAAGAACCGGGTAGCGGCCCAATCGCTTTTTCACTCGCTTGATGAAGCGAATGGCCTCGGTGGCATTCATGTACTTGGTGGAATTCACATCTTCCAGATCGAGCGCGATGAGGTCGTTGGCAGTTGGTTTCACGGTCCTCAGGTAGTAGTCGGCCTGCCTCTCTGGATTTCCCGCCAGCCCGAGATGGTACGAGCCCCAAAGGTAGCCACGATGCTTGGCTTCCCTCCATCGGGAGTGGTATTTGGGGTCGATCCTCTTGGACCCGATCGTGGCCTTGTGAATGATGGCAACCACTCTAGGCTCCTTCGCCAACAGGTCCCAGTCGATGTTGTTCGCGTGGTAGCAATCCAGGACAAAAGGGGTCTCTGGCGTATTCCATGGGCGGTCGAACTCCGCCGGAAGCGCAGCACAAGTGCTCACGAAGCCCACGATGACGCTGGCGACTCGAAGGATCGTGACTCTCCTGAGCCCCTGACGAATCCAGCGGGCCAGCCTCCTCTGAACCGTGGGGAGGAGCTGAGCCAGGGAAACGGCAGGTTGAACGTGAGTGGAGGACATGGTTGGCGGGTCCGAATCGAGCGCAGAGCAGGTCGAGGACGAGAGGTCTGGATTCAGGGTCCTGGTGGCTCTGGAGGTTGCCATAGTTCAATCCGATTCCCCTCAGGGTCCATGACCCAACCGAACTTTCCGAATTCGGATTCATCGGTTTTGGAATCGACTTCACAGCCTTCCGATCGCAATGCGGCAAGGACAGCGTGAAGATCCTCGACCACATAATTGACCATGAAGGGTGCCGTGCTAGGGGCAAAATACTCCGAGGAATCAGGGAAGATGCTCCAGACCGTGGCCCCGCTTGGCCGGTCCCAGGGGAAGACGACACCTCCCCAGTCTTGAACATCAATGCCCAGGTGCCCCTGGTACCAGGCCCGAAGCGCCTCGGGATCCCGGGCCTTCATGAATACCCCACCGATGCCGACAACTCTCTTCATGGTTGGACCCTCGTCTGGATGGCACCTGAAGTATGACCCTTAGTCAATGGCCTGGCGAGCGCACCTCGCCACCCCGTCTGCACCGAGACGTTGAGCGGAACGGCTGCGGCGGGAAGTGCTGAGGAGTCCGCAGCCCGGCAGGCGGGATCCAGGTTGAGCGGGGTATGGTGCAGGCAGAGTCCACCTTATTGCATGCCCGTCCACACCCTGCAAGCCAGGATCACACTGAGGAGAATGCCCACCCAGGAAAGGGTCGACCTTTTGTTTTTTGCGACCCCAAGGCAGCCGAGGAGGAACCCTAGGGGTGCCATGCACAGGGCCGAGAGATTGACAAAGCAGCCACCAAGAGCCGCCTCACTGGGTCCCCTACTGGGTTCTGAGTTGGATAAGATCAAGACGCCATACCCCAGGACGAAGAAGAAGCAGCTCATGGAGCCCAATATCCAATGAGCCATTTTAGGGGCTGGCTCAGAGGGTTCTGGATCGATGAGCTGGTTCATGTGTGGCATGCTCCGGGCGTCAAACGAATGAAGCAAAACGTCCCCACCTACACTGAAGCGGCAAGCGAAGCCAAGGAAGCGGGATGATAAGTAAATAACTTATAAGGCTTTGCGTAGGGTTCGTGTTGAGCGGAGGCTTCGGCCGCGGGAAGGCTAGTCTTCGAAGCCCAGATTTTGCGGAGAGCTAGGGAGTGGGGGCTTCCCAGAAGTTGCGACTGCTGGGCCCACAACCTCGAAATCAAAATCATCAACCCATGTTGAACCTGCGCCGTTCAGAAGAACGCCAAAGGCAATGGCCTGGGCACGATCTGGAACGTCGAGAACGACGCTGTATGGAGCCCAATCGGTAGTGCCTCTGATGGGTCGGTCCTGCATGTTGTCAAAGGCGAGGGAAGGACCTGATGGTCCGTCAATTCGCATCCACAATCCGGCCCATCCGGATACATCAAGGGTTTTCGCATATGCGGTCAATCGAAGCCTCTTGCCTCGGTATTTGATGGCATCGAACCTCTGCATGAGAGTGCCAAAGCCGCTTGGTTTCGTGGCAACGCACGCAAGCTGGGCAGCCCTTTTCCCGGTATGGGCAGTCGCATCGATGCTGACTGCGTACTCGGTCGGCTTGTCACCGGCGAGCACCCATCCAGCGGGCATGGGCTGGCTCGCGGGAAGCATCGACACGATGCAGAAGGCCAGTGTTGGGGCGGAATTGGCTCTCATCAGTGTTTCCTATGAAAAGGGTTGTGGGTTGATGCAGGCGGGGCCTGAGTTGAGCGGAGGGTCAGGCCGAAACAACTCCCCAAGAGGCAATTCCACCTTTGATCACACGAAAGAGTGGGTGTGGGAGCGGTTGTTTGATCATATTGAATGGTTCAAGCCAGTTTCGATCACGCGTTTTGAGCTTCGCCACGAGATGCCTCCACTCATATTCGATTTGACCTTCCGGGACAGTGGGAGAATCCAGAATGTGAACCCCTCCGACCTTCCTTTCATCGAAGTGATAACCTCGCCGAAATGATTCAATATGAATTTCCTTCAAGTTGGCAGCGATGAAATTCGCCGGATCTGAGGACACCCTAAATCTAGTCAATTGGGGGTGATTTCGATACCCCTTGGTTTCACCCGCAAGAACCTTGAGCCAGCAAGCCTTCGCGCCACAGGGCTACGAGGCCTTTGGGATCAAGGTAGCGAGGATGGATGGACCAGAGTCGCATCGAGGCTCCTTGCCTGACCTAACGAGTGAAGCTAAATGCTTCGGTTGCCCAACCCGCCTGCACCAGGCTGCTGAACAGTGTCGAGCAGGCAGGGAGTCGAGACAGAGCAGAAGGCCTTGCACGGAGGGTTGAGCCGGGCTCCGTTGAAGGGATTTTATTTCGGGTACTGGACGGTTGCCAGGGCGTTCTCTATTTGGCGACGATGTCGAAGGATGTGAACGATCGCGTGCTCAAATAGCTGCTCAATGGTGTAAGTGGGCCCGTGCTTCGAGATGATTTGAGAATTTGAAAGAGCCTTGTCATCAAGCCCCCAGTGCGCCTGGATGGAGGCCTCTGTGTAGTCAAGCACCAAGTCTAAGAATGTAGCCGCATCGCACTTAGCGACAATCGAAATTTCAGGTGAATCGATCTGGGAGCCAAAATGTCTGCGGATGTAATTTGCATACCCGAAACCAGAACGTACAACATGACTCAGAATGGTTTGGATGGATCGGCAGTCGGAATCCTGAGTCATCGAATCGAACACGTATTCGAATGTTTCCTCAGAGAGTGTAGCAATGGGGGTTTGCAGTTCCTTCACTGCTCGAGAGTACTCATCGAAGAGAGCACCCAGAATTCCTGTGTGAGGGTTCGGGGTCATTGCGTCTCCAACGGATAGGGTCAAGCGAGGGAATCTAATTGACCCAGCTGCTTCGGGATGCCGGCTGCCGAATGGTCCTGGGACACTAACGGACAGTGTCAGGGTCCGCGCCGGGTCCAGGGTACGACCGCACGGGACTGCCCCTTCGAATTTCATGGTTGGCGTGTGCAGTCCATCAGGGTCCTGGTTGAGCGAGAGGCTGGGCGGCGGGTGTGATTTGTCCAAGCCGAGGGCTTGAATTTTGACCTTGCGCTAGGGGCCCATAGGGCTATATTAATGTCATTAATATTGTGAGAGTGAGTCTCACCTTCATTGGTAAGTACCTATTAAATAAATACCTGGGGAAATGCATGATGACTACCGCCGCGGCCCCACCAACGATCAAGGTTGGCAAGGTGCTGGTTGTTGACGATGATTCCATGCTTCGTGAATGCCTGGCTGCGCTTCTTGCAGCTGCTGGATTCGAGATTATTCAAGCGGAGGATGGTCTGGACGCCTTGGAAAAATATCGAGCTCATCAGTGCAGCATTGCCCTGGTCATCACAGATATAGAAATGCCGCGGTTGAATGGAATCGAGACCACCAAGAGACTTCGAGAGATCAATCCTTTGGTTAAAGTCATCATTAGTTCCGGCAGCGGCAAGGATGTGCCAGAGGACGTGAGAGCCGACGCATTGCTTCCCAAACCATTCACGGGCACAAGCCTTAACGAGGCTGTTCAAAGAGTCCTTCTGATTGCTTGAATTGATGATCCTCATTGAGCCCCCTGGTGGAGGAGGCTGATTGGGCACCGCCTGTGACGAAGCGCAGCTGGAAGCCGAGAAAGCGGTAAGCCGAGCGAACTAGAGACACTGCAGGCGGTGTCCCTCGAGCGGCGGAGGGTCAGGCCTCTGCTATGGCTGCGATCGAGATTTTGAGGCCGGCGACCTTCACTGGAAGCTTTGCTCCTTGACGAGCTGGTGGGTTTGAGGGAAACCAACGAAGCCATTCTTCATTCATCCCTGGGAAATCACCCTCGTCTGCCAGGACCACGGTGGCGCTTACGATTTTATCCAGGGAGCTACCTGCCTCCTCGAGGATCGCAGCGATGTTGGATAGGCACTGGGACGTTTGCTCCTGAATGGTTATTCCGTTGATCTGGCCTGTAATCGGGTCATTTGGAGCGGTTCCGGAAACAAAGATGAGCCCTGCCGCCTTGACCGCCTGGCTATAGGTCGCTGGAGGCTTAGGTGCCTTTGAGGTAAAGACAATTTGGCGAGGCATTTCACCTCCTATCGATGAAGGGCTATGGATCTGGGCACATCTGGGGAAGAGACCTCACAAATAAGGCTAACCGGCCCGGCCTGAACCGAGGCGGTGCGCAAAGCTGCCCGAAGGTGGCTTCAATTCGGGTGCTGCTGCCTTGGAAGCACCACCTCCACAACCACCTGCCATCAGCATCAATGCAGCTGCAATCGCGGTTCCAATAACGGTACGAAGCAATTTAAGAATCATGTTCCATCCTTGAGCCGAAAGTACCAGGCCTGACGAATGACCCTGAACGGCCCCGCCTGCACTGAGGCGCTGAGCGGAGACGAAAAGGCAAAACGAAGAGAAAGAACGAAAGGCCAGGCAGCGGTGTCCGAGTTGAGCCAAGGGGTAAGCCGGATGGGCCAGAGTCAAATCACATTTCGGGAAGATAGTCTTCGCGAAGAGGAGAGAAGACCTCGACAGCAACTGAATCCCGAATGATCTCTGCATTGTGCTGCAAATTGCCAGGGATACTCCAACTATCGCCTGGCATAACATCGAATGTCTGATCTCCAATCGTGAGTCTGATGTTGCCTTTGATCAAATAGCCTGTTTGTTCTTGAGGATGTGAGTGGGCGGGAAGTATGCTGCCAGCTTTTAATGTAAATTCAGAAAGAAGGGACTTCTCTCCGTAAACCAAGGTCTTCAGCTGAATACCTGGCAATACGGTTTCCTGATTATCGGCGACCCTCAGCCTGAAGGTTAGGCATCAGCCACTTCCGAGGCATGAAGTCTTGGACTTTGGAAAATCATTCGCCTGGGGTCTTGCGTCATAGGTTAAAACCTATAAACTGTAATCAGGATGCCCC
>CAISFO010000079.1 GCA_903884655.1 uncultured Holophagaceae bacterium
GTCCTATCCGGCTCCGACGAGTTCAGGCTGATCGGGTCCCAAAGTTGGGCGCTTTGGGTTGAGTGGTGGACGCTCAAGTGGACCCCAAATTCGGATTTCAGCGCACAACGCTCAGATTAGACAGCGCTGCCGGAAAGACACTGAGGTTGGGATCCACGAAGACATTGCGGTTGGTGAGGGGATCCTGGGTGAACTGAGGATTGCCCTGGCCGACTGCGCCGCTGCCATTGCCCCAGGCATTCCAGTTGATCCCACCCGAGGGCGTGAGGGCGTCCGTGCCCAGCCCCTGGTTGGCGCCGCCCGTGCCGGCATAGACATAGCTGTTGAGGATCGGCGTCTGGGACACGGAGGCGGCCCCGAGTACGCCTTGGGTGATCTGACCTGAATAGATGGCGGCGGAGAGGAAGACCACATGGGCCTTGTCGCCCCGAAGGTCGTAGTTCAAGGCCAAGCGGGGCGTGAGGGCGCTGAAGTCATAGGCATTGTGCTCAGGTTTTGAGTCGCCCTTGTATTTGTCATAACGGAGGCCCAGGTTGGCGGACCAGTTCTTGTCCACCTTCCAGGTGTCGTTGAGGTAGAGGGAATCGACCTTCGTGTCGGCCTCCCCGTGAATGGCCTGCCACGATTCCAGGCGTGTGGCTCCGGCGTTGTTGGCCGTCAGGACCCGGTTTGCCAGGCCCGGGGTGGTCGCACCCGGCACATAGCCGTTGAAGTAGATCACGTAGCCGGAGGGCGTCTTCGCGGCAGCGCTATCCCGAATGTAGTGGAAATCCTGGATGCCCGCCTCAATCTGGTGCTCACCGGCCGCCTGTAGGAACCAGGTCAAGTTGGCCGATAGGTTTTTCATGTGGCTGGTGATGGGCTGGCTTGAGCCGAATCCGTTGTCCAGGACATCATAGGGAAAAGATGACGATAACCAGGTGGGCACGGTGTCCCCGCCGGTGGGGCCGGTACCGGGGCCGCCCGAGCGGCTGGTGGTGTCGTTGTATTTCACGTCCAGGAGCAGGTCGGGCCGGAGCTGGCCCGTGTAACCCAGGGCCCAGTAGCCCTTCTTCTCAAGGGCAGGTCCCGAAAGGGTCGCCAGAGTGGTGGTGTACCCGTTGGACGCAGACCCATTGTTGTTGGCTGCGGTGTGCTCATTCCAGGAGGCGGACAGGCGATGGGAGGTGTTCACCTGCCAGTCCAGCTTCATATCCTTGATGGTGTCGTTCTGGGTGATCTTGTAGGGAACGCCCCCGAAATCCGGCGAATTTGTGGTGGTGGCATAGGAAATCAGGGGCGAGATGGTCTGGTAGGCCACCGCGAAGAACAGGGTGTCCTTGATCACCGGGCCCAGGAAGGTGTAGCTCTGCGTGATGAAATGGTTGTCCTTCGGCTTGCCGGGGGGGGGGATGTGATAGAGCTCGTAGTAGTAGGGGAGCTTGC
This sequence comes from uncultured Holophagaceae bacterium, assembly GCA_903884655.1. GTDB lineage: Bacteria > Acidobacteriota > Holophagae > Holophagales > Holophagaceae > Geothrix. Next base: position 1,426 of record CAISFO010000079.1, read on the forward strand.
CGACGCCGTTCCATTTGGGATCGGTGATATCCAGGCGGAAAGAGCCTTGAAACTCGTTGCCACCGCTCTTGGTGGTGGTGTTGATCACGGTTCCGGCAAAGCGGCCGTACTTGGCTGAGATACCACCGGACAGGACCTGGACCTGGTCGATGAAGTCGTTGTTCATCTTCACAGATCTTCCGCCAAAGCTCTGGTCCGTGGCGTCCACGCCGTCCACCTGGAAATTGTTCTGGGTTTCGTCCACCCCGTGGATGATGAAGAGGTCGGCGCCAGGTGCGCGCACGATCGCCTGGTCGACCCGGTCGAAGAAGTTGTTCCCCACGATGGGGAGAGCGTCGATCTTCTCGAAGGTGGTCACGAGTCCGGTCTTGGCCTGGGCCGTGTCCGTGGTGTCCGCGGGTTCGGCGACCACCACCACCGTTGCGGAAGCCTCCGAATGGAGCTTCACGTTCAGGGTGGTCGTCTCATTCACCACCACCAGCGTGTCTGCGGCGAATTCCGCAAAACCTTTGGCGTTGACCTTCACCTTTATTCGGTTGGGCACCAACTGTACGAAGCGGAACTGGCCACTCTCGTTGGTGCGCGTTTCGAGCGTTCCTCGGGGCGTCACCGCCTGGACCAGGGCACCCACCAGCACTTTCCCATCAGCACCTCTGACCGTGCCTGTGATGTGGCCCACGGCACTGCTCTGGGACCACAACAGACCCGAGGAAGCGACGAGCATGGCGCAGAGGCGGTATCTGCTACCGAGTGGAAAGAGGTTCTTCATGGGGACCCTCAGCGAGTTGGGGAGATTGGGGAATGGGGAGAATTCACTAGCCATGGTTTCGATTGCAGGTTTGAGTTACAAGATTTCGTCATGCGACAATTTTCGAAACATTTAACAAGGCATCTATCGTTTTTTAATTGTTTGTTTACTGTGTTTACATGCCAAATCACGCCTACACATTAATTAAATAGGGATGATTGTTTGGTACCAGAATTGATACCTGGACCCCTTCGTTCCATGAGACACCCTTGGGGGTGGTTCGCACGCATTCCTTCGATTCTGCGCTGGGTGTTCACAACCGCTCCGGCAGAGTGGCCCACATCCCCAGACCCACGATCCGATCAGGATCGCACTGGCGGCGGAGCCCCTCTGCCGGAGCAGGTGGTATTGCGAAGGAAGGCTGTGGGATCGAAGTGGAGCCGTGAAAGCTCAGGAACGCGGAATGAATTTCTCCAGGGTTTTCTCCAGGTTCCCGTCCCGAAGGCTCATGCCCTTGGCTAGGACCTTGCCGTCGGGGCCGAGCAGGAAGAGCGTGGGGAAGCCCTGGATGCCAAAGGCCTCGAGCATGGCGTGGGGCTTGGCCCGGTCGTGCCCTAGGAAGCCGTGCTTCCAGGGCATGGGCATGCCGGGCTTCTTGCGGAATTCCTTGACCAGTTCCGGCTTCGTATCGGCTGCGAGGGAGAGGATCTCCAGGCCCCGGCCCTTGTAGGTTTCGTAGAGCTTGTGGGTGGTGGGCAGCTCCTTCACGCACCAGGTGCACCAGGTGCCCCAAAAATCCAAGAGGAGGTACTTGCCCTTGAAGGAAGCCGGGGTGAAAGTCTGATCCGGATGGTCCAGGTCCTGGATGCTGAAACCTGGAATGGGCTTGCCGATTTCCGTCTTCCTCTCGGCCGCCATGCTGGCCGCCGACTGCTTGACCCAGTCGTTCTCGGGGAAGTCCTTGACCAGGGTCGCCAGGAGACGGTCCGCTTCTTCCATCCGCCCAGCCTCCTGGAGCTGACGGAACTCGGTCACCCCGAAGGCCGCCCGCACATCCGGGATGCCCTTGGCCTTCATGGCCGCCTGGTAGGGCTTGGCCTCCTCGCCCAGGATCTTGTCCAACACGGGCCCATCATCCCAGTCGAGGTTCCAGGCGGCCGATTCGGGAGGCACCTCCTTGAGGATGCTCGCTCGGATGTCCTTGCCTTCATCAAATTGGGCGGCCACCGCGAACTCCAGCACCAGGTAGGCCTCCTTGAGTTCGCCCTGGGCGGCCGTGCGCTTGGCGCGGAGTTCTTGGAGCGCGGTACCGAAATTCGGCTTGAAGCCCTCCACGGATTTCTTCGCATTGTAGTAGGCCTGCATCTGCCCTCGGACAGACGTGCTGATCCCGTCCCGTTCCTTTTCCAGCAGGTCGTAGTTGACGGCTCCCTTGGCCGGGAGGAAGCGGGCCAGCACCTTGCCCAGGTCGCTGTGCAACTCCTCGCCCTTGGCCAGGACCCGGCCATCGGGGCCGACGAGGATGAGGGTGGGCAGCTCCTTGATGCCGAAGGCATCGCTGATGGGGTTGAGGCGCTTCATGGACTTGCGGTCGAAAATGCATACCGCATGGTTCCAGGGCATGGCCATGCCGGGCTTCTTGCGGAAGGCCACCACCGGCTCAGGGCCCTTTTCGTCGGCGATGCTCATGATCTCCAGGCCGCGCTCCTTATACTCGCCATAGAGCTTGTCCATGGTCGGGATACCGGCTACGCAGGGGACGCACCAGGTCGCCCAGAAATCCACCAGGAGGAACTTACCCTTGAAGGCCACGTTCGTGAGGTGAATGGAAGGGTCTTCCAGAGAAGGGATGTCGAAGCGGGGCGCAGGCTGTCCCACCTGAACGGCGCTGTCCGCCAGGACATCCTTCTGGGCGAGAGACAGTTCCTGGCTGCCTGGGAAGTCCTTGGTCAACGTCGCGTAGGCCGGCTCCCAACGGGCCGGTTGTTTCTCCCGGCGAGCGGTGTAGAAGATGGTGAACAGGGTGGCCCGGCGCACCTCAGGATCCGGGTGCTTGGCAGCGGCGAGATCCATGAAGGCGTCCCGCGCCTTGGCATCCTTGATCTCATGCGCCGCTAAAGCTAGCATCCTCGGTGAAATGGCCCAAGCAGGGGAGAGAGCCGGAATGCCGTTCAGGGAGGGCAGGTTCTTCTCCTCCTCAGTGCGTGCAGTTGGGCTGGCCATCATGGCATAGGTTCTCAGCGCCACGGCGAGGACCTCCCGGATGTCCGGGCGCTGCTCGTGAGCCAACCGGGCCTTGCAGGCTTTGATGTCCTTGGTGAAGAAACCCTTCAACGTGTCGGTGGACTTTTCCGACGCCCTGAGTTCCATGTACTTCGCCTGATAGGCCTCCAGCCTGGCCCGGTGGGATTTGACGAGGCTGGCCAGGTCAGCTGGAAGGTCCTGGGCCACCACGATGCCGGGGACGGCCAGCAGGGTCAGGAGGGTGCTTGTGCGCATGAAAGACTCCTTGAAAGAACCACGGTCAGGCGGACACCGACGAGTTTTGTTCTGGCCGAGGCAGCGATTTCTGAAGTCCCACAGACCCCAGTGCCCGGGCAACTTCTGAAAGCTTGAAATTCATCCTTGATGGTCGGTACAAGAGGCACAAGGTTTCATCCTGCGACAAAAACCAGCCTTTTTAAGCCCCAGTCCCGACCATGGTATGACCCCTGTTCATAAGAGCTGTCGCGGGAAAGGGCAAGTTCACAGGGAAGATTAGCGGCATCCAGGCCGGTCAGATTCCCGCCTGAAGTCGGCCCCCTCGACACCGCTTGCACTACCATTGGGCCATGCATGCCGAAGCCCCCACCAAGCGCCGAATCCTCGTGATCGAGGACGAGGCTCCCATCGCGGATATGGTCATGGTGAACCTCCAGGCGGAGGGCTACGAAGTCACCACGGCTGCCAGCGGCACTCAGGGGCTTGAACGCCAGCAGGAGCAGGTGGCCGATCTCATCGTCCTGGACCTCATGCTTCCAGACATCAATGGTTTCGAGGTTCTGCGCACCCTCAGGCGTCGCCAGGACAATGTGCCCGTGCTGGTGCTGACGGCGCGCACCACCAAGGAGGACCGGATCCTCGGGCTTTCCTACGGGGCCGACGACTACCTGGGTAAGCCGTTCTCCATGCTCGAGCTCATCGCCCGCATCCAGGCCATCCTGCGCCGTTCAGATCCCAAGGCGGCCTCTCCTCGCATCCTCCGCAGCGGACCTTTCCGCATCAACTTCGTCACGCTTTCCGCTACCCGCTCGAAGGTGGACCTTAACCTCAGCCTCCGGGAATTTCGAATCCTGGAGGTGCTGGTGACCCACCCCGGACGCGTGCACAGCCGGCGCGAGCTGATCAACATGGCCTGGGAACCAGAAGCCCGCCCGAGCATCCGCGCTGTAGACGTACACATCGCTCGCCTTCGCAAAAAGCTCGGTGATACCACCGCTGTCCCCGTCATCCAGACCCTGGAGCGGGAAGGCTACCGGTGGAATCTGTCTGTTACTTCTGGGAATAACCCGTAGGCATTGAAATCGAAAGGGAGGCCGCGCGGGCCAGATCGATGAAGCGGAAATCAGGCGAGCTCGACAGCGGGCCTCAGCTCTGGATCTCCAGGCAGGCCCTGAAGCCGGGTTCGAGGTTCTCCAGACGGAGGCCCCAGCCCTCGTTCCGGGCCAGGTTGCGCAGCATGATGAGCCCCAGATGTTGTCCGGTGCCTGGAGAGGCCCCGAGGATGGGCGGCTTGAAGGAAGTGCCGCTCGATAGCGCCTCAAGGATGTCGGGTGGAAGACCGGGCCCCTCGTCCTGGACACAGAGGGTTGCGTGGCCCTTGTCCGAAACGGCCCGCAACTCCACGGTGCCAGCCCCGTGTAGGAGGGCGTTCTCCAGCAGGGTCACCAGGGCCGTCCGGAGGGAGGATGCAGGCGCATGAAAGGCGACAATGGAACCATAGACTTCGAGCTGGCGTCCCCTGGCTTCGAAAGCCGGGGTCAGTTCCTCGTCGAGGTCCTCGAAAAATGCGCTGTCAATGAGATCTCCTGAAGGCTGCTGGCTGCCGGGCCGGGTCTGCTCCAGGCCCCGCTCGATGAGGCGAGTGAGCTGGGAGATCTCGCTGCCGATCTGCAGCAGGTGGGACTGGCGGGTTTCGCGTCCCAAGTCCTTGTTCAGCACCGTGTCGCAGCGGGAGCGGAGCACCGCCAGGGGCGTCTTGAGGCTGTGGGCCAGGGAGGCCAGGTGGTCGGCCTGGATGCGCTCCCGCTGCTGGGAGAAGAGGAACAGGGCCAGGCCCAGGCCGCTGATCCCCACGAGGGCCCCGTAGGCCAGCCAGGCCATGCGGCGGCGGAAATGATAGGCATTCCTGAAACTCTGGAATTCGCCGGGGGACATCATCACCACGACGATCCAGGGATCCCCGAAGTAGTGGTTCAGGTCCGGGGCATTGCGGAATGGGGCTTCGCTGAGATCCGTGACCTGAAGGGTGCGGGGTGCGGCATTGCTTGCTTGGCTGGTCAGGAACGAGTGGTTCCCCAGCTTCCTGGTTTGGTCGCGGTAGTCCGATGAATTCAGGACCCCGAACCGGTACCCATCCTTGCTCTCAAGGTTCTGCTCCAGCCACCGCTCGACCTCGGGACTGCCTGGCGTCCAGGCCTTCACCTGCCACCACTGGCCATCGAATGCGACGACGATGCTCTTGCCCTGCCAAGCCCCTGTCCTCAGTCTTTCGGGAATCCAGCGGCGGTGGGTGCCGGTGGCGGCCAGAGCCCTGATGGTCCAATCCCTGGGCTGGATGGCTTCTGTGGCGGTGGCCGGCCGCAGCCGGTCCTGCACCCGAACCCAGACGCGGTCGGCCTTGGCGTCGACGAGTGCCTCGATGAGGCACTCCCGGGCCAGGTACTTCTGCAGCGCCGGCTCATCACCCCGGGTGAACTTGGGCATGTTGCTGTCGGCGTTCTCCCAGGCCTGGGGGATCCTGCCGGCCTTGGCCAGGGCTGCGCTGAACCAGCGGTCCTGGGTTTTGACGGACCAGCCCTCGAGCCACCAGCGGGGCACCAGGGCCAGCAGGGCGCAGACGGCGGCCCAGAGCGCCAGCACGGTCCAGGCTGCGGCCTTCTGGCTGGGCAGCCGGAAGGCCCGGGCCCAGCGGCCCGGGCTCAGGGCCCGGGGCCGGGGGTGGCTCAGGTGGACGAGGGACATGCGGAGATCCTACCGGCTCGTTTCGATGCTGAGCCGTGTATTGCAGGGATCATCTCACTGCCGGGAGGCATCGCCCCAGGGTCTCCTCCAGCTTGCTGCCCCGCAGGTCTTCAGTGGTGGCCAGGATGGTTCCGTCGGGGCCGATCAGCAGGATGTGGGGGATGCCCCGCACCTGGAAGGATGCCATGAGAGCATCGGTGTCCTTGCCCTGGGGGAAGGCGTGCCGCCAGGGCATGGGGTGGGCCACATCCTTCCGGAAGGTCGTGATGGCCTCAGCTTTCATGTCCCGGGAGATGCTGAGGACTTCGAGGCCACGGCCTTTGAACTTGGCCTGGGCCGCATGGAGGTTGGGCAGTTCCTTCAGGCACGGTCCGCACCAGGTGGCCCAGAAGTCCAGGAGCAGGTATTTGCCCTTGAAGGTGCCGGGCGTGAGGGTCTGTCCCTGATGATCAAAATCCTGGAGCTTGAAGGCTGGCACCTTCCCCCCGACCCGTGGGGCGAATTGATCCTCCTTGGCGGCCCGGACGAGCCATTCCCGCCACTTGGCGATGGCCGGATGACCCGGCGCGAAGGCTTCCAGGCGGTCCACGTAGGCCTTGGTCTCGGCCAGCCTCCGTGGACGGGAGTTCAATTCAGCCCCGGAGATCAGGGCCAGCGCCTTGACGTCTCGCGAAGGGTTCTGCGCGAAGACCTGGTCCAGATAGGCGAAGGCCTTCTCCGCGGCCTCCGCTTCCAGCTGTGGCACGAAGCCGCCGCCACTGGCATGCCAGGCGATGAAGTTGAGGTAGTCCGGCTCCACCGCGGCGACGAGTTCCAGGGCCGGAGAATTCGGTGGAATCTGGGCGGCCATCTCCAACCCGAAGCCGTTGTCGATCGAGGACAGCAAATCCCTCACGTCATCCGGCATGGCTTTGGATGTCTGAATCTTCGCTTCCAGCAGGAACTGGCGGGCCACCAGGAGGACCTGCCGGATCTCGGGTTGGGTTTCGTGGGCGAGGCGCGCATAAAGGGACTCGAGGAGGGCTTCTTTGGGAAGCGGTTTCTTCTCGGCCCTGAGGCGGGGAATGTCCTTGAGGACGGTGGCGTACTTCACCACGAGGGCATGGGCGTCCTCCGAGGGCGCGGGCGCTGTGATGGCTGGCAGCGCGAGGATCGAAAGAGCAAGGCAGGTGCAGAAGCGCATGGGGTTCCTAACAGGAGCCCGGGAAGGCTTGGGGACCTTCCCAGGCATGGCTTGATCAAAGGGGTTGTCGTTCTCGTCTAGAAGCGGAAGCCCAGCTTGACCTGGATGGTCCGAGGGTCTGTGTAGGCCCCGACGTTTCCATCCCCATAAGGTCCAGTCTTATCTGGCGCGGCCTTATACGAGGGATTGGACCACCAGTCGGCGGGGTAGGTGGACGGGTCGGTGTAGACATTCCCTTGCCCATCCATGAGGACGGACGAGAAGAATTTGTACATGGGCATCATGTGGTTGAAGACGTTCTTGACGTCCAGCGCCGCGAAGAGGGCCACCTTCTTGGTCAGCTTCAGGTCGTAGCCCAAGTGGAAGTCGAACTGGTACATCTCGGGCCACCACTCAGGATCGTTCGTGAACGTGCGCTCGAGATCCGGGGAGTAGCCCTGGTTGGCGATGGCGTCCGGCGTGTACCCGTAGATCCCCCGGTACCCGGCGAAACTCTTCGACCAGTAGTGGCCCAGGAGCGACGTGGTCACCGTGCCGTATTTCCCGAGATCCAGGCGGTAAGTCACATCCAGGTGGCCCATGAAGGGCGTGGTCGAGGAGGACCACTGGCCGGGCTGCGGCCCGTATGGGGACACGTAATCATTGGGGATCAGGCCGCCAAAGTCGTTGCGGTAGGAATTGTTGCCCTGTCCCGCGTTCGCCCTGACGCCGGTCCAGGAGACGTTGCCGCCTGCGCTGAGCGCGGGGGTGAACTGGCGCCGGTACTGGAGCTGGAGGCTGATGGTGCGGGCCTCGGCGCCGGGATCGTTCCAGAGGACGATGGGGGCTGTGCCGGGGGCGAGGCCGGGGGCGCCGTCCCAGCGGTCATCCACGTAGTGGTCCTGCACCTTGTACAACAGGGTGGCGATGAAGTTCTGCACCTGGTCGGTGTAGTGGTAGTTCAGGGTGGCTTCCCGGGTGCGCGGCGGCTTGATGTCCGAAGCCACCGTCGTCTGCCGGTTGGTGATGGGGTTGGCGCTCTGGAAATAGGGGTTGTTCATGCCGGTCACCCCCGGAGCATTGCCCCAGACATTCCAGTTCACCGTCCCGTTGGAGTTGAGGGCATCCGCGCCCGTTCCAGCCCCATAGTACTTGTACATGCGCACCGGGACGTTGCCGGTGACCGTGGCATTGGTGAAGTCGCCCGTGTTGGTCAACCCCGCGTACTCAGCGACGCTGAGGCCGAACACATGCTTGCCGTCGCCCTTCAGGTCGTAGCTCAGGCTGGCCCGGGGCGTGAAGGCTGTCGGGGAGAAGGTGTCCCCCTCGGGGGAGCTGGTGAACTTGTAACGGTCCAGGCGGGCGCCATAGGTGAGGTTCCAGTGGGGATTGATGCGCCAGACATCGTTGGCATAGAGCCCGGTCACCCGCAGGTCCCGCTGACCCTGCAGCGGGTCGAATTCGATGAGCCGCGTGCGCAGGGAATTGCCGGTGGCCATGGCGCGGTACTGCCGGTCCATGCTGGGCGGTGCGGCACTGGTCCACCCGTTGAAGTAGATCTCTGCCCCGGAAGGCGTCAGGCCGATGTAGCCTGCGTCGGGAGCCGTGTTGCCCATGGTCTGGTAGTTGCTGGAGTAGTCCTGCAACCCCGCTTCCACCTTGTGGTCGGCCACCAGCCAGGTGAAGTTCACGCCAAAGGTCGTGATCTTCTCCTTGGCGAGCGGGGAACGCACGGTTCCATTGTCGTACTTGTCTCCGGACCCAATTACGGACTTGTCGATCCAGGTGATGACATCGGCCCCTCCCGGGGAGCCTGTGCCCGGACCTCCCGATTGCTTGTGAGTCTGGGAGAGTTTCACGTCCAGTTGGAGGTTGCTGTTCAGGATCCCGAGGTAGCCCAGGGAGTAGAACCCGATGTCGGTCTTGGAAGGCCCGGAGGTGGTGGCGAGGCTGCTCTGCCCAGAGCCACTGGTGCCTTCCGTTGAGGTGCTCTGGTACTGCTGCCAGGCTGCCGAAAGGCGGTGATCCGTGTTGATCTGCCAGTCCAGCTTGAGGTCCTTGGTCGACTGTTGCGCTTCGCTGTCGTATTGGAAGGACGGGAACAGCCCGCTTCGGAGGGAGGTGGTCACGACGTGGAAGGTGGACGGGGTCTGGGTCTGGTACCCCACGGTGAAGAACAGCTTGTCCTTGATGATCGGTCCCAGGACCGTCCAGGACTGCAGGTCCGTGACATGCCTGGGAACCCTCTGGCTGTCGGTGAATAAGGACTGCCTGGGCAGGGCGTTCCAGGAGTCGCTGAGGAGCTCATGGGTCATGGAGCCCATGAACTCGTTCGTGCCGCTCTTGCTGACGGTATCGACCATGGCGCCGGTGAACCGGCCGAATTTGGCCGATACGCCCGTGGTGAGCACCTGGATCTGCTCGATGAGGTCCCGGTTGACCTGGAGGACTGATTGGCCTGACGACGCGGTCCTGGCCTCGATCCCGTCGTACATGAAGCTGTTTTGGTTGTCCTGGGAACCATTGAAGTTGTACCCGCCGCTGGGAGTGCCGGGCATCGTGACGATGAGGGCATTCAGCGGATCCCCGATGATGGGCAGGCTATGCAAGGTCTCCTGGGTGAAGGTCGCTCCAATCAGGGCCGTGCTCGTGTCCGCGCCGGCCTGGGGAGGCGCGTAGGCCACCACCTCGATGGTGGCCCCGGCGATCGGTTTCAAGGCGATATTAAGTTGGGCGACTTGGTTCACGACCACGGTCACCTGCATGGATACATCCGTCATGCCCTCGGCGTGGACCTTCAGCCTGGCCCCACCCGGAATCTGCTGGGAGAAGAGGAACTGCCCCTTCTGGTCGGTGCGGGCTTCGAAGGTGCCGCGCCCGGAATCCAGCCGGACGAGGGCGGAGGAGATGGGCGCTCCGTCCGGGCCCTTGACGGTGCCGCCGATGCCACCGGCGGCATTGCTCTGGGCGAACAGTGCGCCCGAGGAGGCGACGAGGAGGGCGCAGATTCTGGCTGCGCTCAGGTTTCGGGCGGATGACAGCATGGGGGTCCTCCTGGGGATGGGGGTGAGGTAAAGCGGTTCCCGTGGGTTGACCGATGGTGGACCGCTCCCGGAGGTGTCGCGCAATGAAGTCAAGCGAAAAATGGATGAATTTTTAATATCGAGTCGGGTTAATTTTATCCTTCTTTTGATTGACTTTAATTGTTGCTTGACGAGTCATTCAATGGAATAAAGTATCGAGCCAAAGCCAAGCTTTGGTGTCCTTATCTCGACTCCTCCTCCACGGGACAGCACGCGGCTCCAGACGGGGATTCACTGGTGGCCAGTGAACCGTTCAATCCGTGTTCCACGGAGGACACCTCTCTGGAACGGCCGATCAGCGGACAGGCAGCAACCACCGGTAGCCTTCCCGCTCCAGGGTCTGGATGATGGGGTGCTCGTCGCTGTCCCCCAGCTTCTTGCGGAGGGTCTGGATGTGCTTGTCCACGGTGCGCAGGGTCGGTCGGGCATCGTGCTCCCAGGCCAGGTTCACCAGGTCCTGGCGGGAGTGGACACGGCCCGGATGGGAGGTCATCACCTCCAGCAGCCGGAATTCCTTCATGCTCAGGTTCAGATCCAGGCGGCCCCGGTGGACGGTGAACTGCACCAGGTTGATCCTGAAGGGGCCGCTCTCCAGGATCCGCTTCGTAACCTCGGCCGGCCCGGAACGCCGGAGGATGGCTCGGATGCGGGCCACCAGCTCCAGCATGGCGAAGGGCTTGGTGAGGTAATCGTCCGCGCCGTAGTGGAGGCCCTGGACGCGGTCCTCGCTGCCGGCCCGGGACGTGAGGATGAGCACTGGTACCTTGTCCTGCTTGCGCCGCAGGGCGCGCAGTACCTCCAGGCCGCCCATCCTGGGCAGCCCCAGATCGAGGACGATCAGGTCCGATGGATGGTGTTGGTGCACTGCCAGGGCGGTCTCGCCATCGGGCGCGAGGAGGACCGAGAAGCCTTCTGGTTCCAGATTGGTCTGGATCAGCGCGGCGAGTTCACCCTCGTCCTCGACGACGAGAATCTGCGGGCTGGGGGACTTGGGGAGCGCCATCTGGACCTGGGGAAAGCCATCGGGGGGTTGGATCCTTGATGACAGCATTGTGCATGGAAGGGAACACGGTCGACGATGCCCTTTCCACAGCGCAGGGCGATTCCGGGCAGACCGGGCCTGCGGCTACCCATCCAGCAGATCCCGCACTTTCCTCAGCAGCTCCAGGCGGGTGAAGGGTTTCTGGAGGAAGTCGGACCCTGTTCCCGTGCCGTGCTTCAGCTCGATGGTTCCCGAGTGGTAGCCGGACAGGAACAGGCAGCGGATGGCGGGGTTGATCCCGCGGATGCGCTGCAGGAGGTCGGACCCGTTGAGGCCGGGCATCACGACATCCGTGGCCAGCAGAGACAGGGCCGGGCCCTCCTCCCTTGCCATGCGCAGAGCCTCGATGGGGCTCGGGGTGGTCAGAACGCGGTAGCCGGCCCCCTCGAGGATCCGGCGGCTCAGTTCGAGCAGGGCCTCTTCGTCCTCCACCAGCAGGATGCTTTCATGGCCACAGGGGCCGGCCTCCTGGGGAATGGCCGCCGACGGGAGCGCCACACCCAGGTGGCGAGGCAGGTAGACGGAAAAGGTGGTGCCCTGGCCGGGGCTGCTCTCCAGGGTGATGAAGCCCCGGTTCTGGAGGACGATGCCATAGACCATGGCCAGGCCCAATCCAGTCCCCCGGCCGAGTTCCTTGGTGGTGAAGAAGGGTTCGAAGATCCGCGCCTGGACCTCGGGGCTCATGCCTTGTCCCGTGTCGCTCACGCTGACCCTCACGTAGTCGCCAGGCTCCGAGTCCGCATGGGCCTGGGCCATGGCGCTGTCCACGGTGAGGTTGGCCGTCTCCAGGGTGATGGTGCCACCGGGCGCGAGGGCATCCCGGGCGTTGACCACCAGGTTGGTCAGGATCTGATCCACCTGGGAGGGGTCCACCCGCACCGTCCAGAGGCCGGCGGCCGGTGTCCAGGTGAGCGTGTGCTGCTCGCCGATCAGCCGGGTCAGCATCTTCCGGGTCTCGTCCAGCAGGGCATTCAGGTCCACGACCGTGGGCTGGATCGCCTGCTGCCGGGCGAAGGCCAGGAGCTGCCGGGTGAGGTTGGCGGAGTGGACGGCGGCCTTGCGGATCTGCTCGAGGTCCCGGCGCAGGTCGGGGTTCTCAGGCACCTTCTCCAGCAGGATGTCGGTGTAGCCGATGATCACGCTCAGCATGTTGTTGGTGTCATGGGCGACCCCGCCCGCCAGCTGGCCGAGGGAATCCAGCTTCTGGGACTGCCGGAGCATGGCCTCGAGGCGCTTCCGTTCGGAGATGTCGCGGACCACGGCCACCACCAGGTCCTGGTCGTACCAGGTCACGCGCCGGACCGAGACTTCGACATCGAAGTCGCCGTCCGGCCGCTGGGGGCGCCTGGCCCGCCATTCGAAGACCTGCGGGCCCTCGGTGCGCAGCCGGTGGAGGATGTCCTCCACGCTTATCCTCGCGTTCCCGGGGAGTTCCGGCAGAGCGGAATACTCCGCGATGCTGTAGTCCCGGAACGTCTCCCGGGTGACTCCATACATCGCCAGCATGGCCTCGTTCACCTCGAGGACCCGGCCCTCCCAGTCGTGGATGAAGACCGCGTCGTGCATGCTGTCGAACAGGCTCCGGAGGTTCTCCTCCGAGCGCCGCAAGCCTTCGCGGGTGTCCTCCAGCTGGGCGAGGCGCGCCTGCAGCTCGGGGTAGTAGGTCCTCCGGGAGGACTCCATCCCCAGGCCAATGATGCCTCTCCGCATCTGTCCCCAGTCAGGTCCCTGTGGCATCTACATCGCTTCTTCGAAGATGGCCTTGAGATCCGCCTGGCTGGGCGGTCTCGGATTGGTGGCGTTGCAGGGGTCGTGGATGGCCTTGCTGGCCAGGCGGAAGAGGTCAGAGCTGTGCACGCCCCTGGCCTCGAGTCCCTGGTCGATGCCGCAGTCCCGGCGCAGGTCCATGACCTGGGTCAACAGGCGCGCCCGGCATTCCCGGTCGTTGAGGCCCTTCAATTCACAGCCCATGGCCTCGCCGATGCGGCGGAAGCGCTCCGGAGCGACGCTGAAGTTGTAGTCCATCACATGGGGCAGCAGCAGGGCGTTGCACTCGCCGTGGGCCAGGTCCTTGAACCCGCCCAGACTGTGGGCCATGGCATGCACGCAGCCCAGGCTCGCGTTCGAAAAGGCCAGCCCTGCCTGCAGACTGGCCAGCATGATTTTGGTCCGCAGCTCCAGATCCTGTGGTGCTTCCGCGCTGGCCCGCAGGTGGGTGGACACCAGGCGGATCGCCTCCAGCGCATGCACGTCCGTGATGGGGGAACTGGCGTTGGAGACGAAGGCCTCGATGGCGTGCACCATGGCGTCCATGCCCGTGCAGGCGGTGAGGTAGGGATCCATGGTGAGGAGGGTGCGCGGGTCGATGAGGGCGACATCGGGCACCACGGCTTTGCTGATGATGGCGATCTTCACCCGCTCCTGGGTGTCGGTGATGATGGCGAACTGGGAGACATCCGCCGAAGTGCCTCCGGTGGTGGGGATGCAGATCAGGGGGACCATGGGCGCCGGCACCTGGTCCACGCCTTCGAACTCGAGGATCGAGCCGCCGTTGGCCGCCACGATGCCGACCCCCTTGGCGCAGTCCATGACGCTGCCGCCCCCCACCGCCACGATGAGGTCGCAGCCGGCATAGCGGAACAGTTCGGCCCCCGCCATCACCTCGGTGTCCCGGGGATTGGGTGATACGCCGAGGAAGGGAATGACCTGCAGCCCCTCCGCCTCCAGCTGCCTGCCGATCTCCTCGGTCCAACCGGCCTGTGCCACCCCCGGATCGCTCATCAGCAGGACCTTCTGGCCCCCCAGCTTGCGGGCATAACGGCCCGCCAGCTGCCGGGCGTCGAGGCCGAAAATGAACTCCGGGGCCACGAACTTCCGCAGTTCATTAAGGATGGCGTCATCCATGGAGGACTCCCCGGGGCGGGTTGTTGCAAGGTTGGTTCCGTTCCTATCGTCCGGCCGCCCGATTTATTGAATTAGTCGGGAAGGCCGCCTGAGGCGGCTCTCCGTGAAGGGGGTTCAAGCACCCCCAATCGACCCTCACGCAAGGCCTACCCCGCAAAGGGGCGCTGCCGCGGTCGGGTCGGACCGGGTTAAACTGGTGTTTTGGCTCCGGAGTTGTCCATGTCCTTGTTGTTGTTTGCCCTTCCAGCCCTGGTGTTCGCCCAGGCTCCTGCTGCCCCGGGCGCCCTGGAGCCGATGCAGGAGCTCCTGAAGGCCATTCCTGCCGCCCTGATCGAGGGGAAGCGGAGCAGCATGCCCGGACTGGTTGCGAAGGCGAAAGCGGCCTGGGAAAAGGCCCAGCCGGAAGCCCGGAAGACTATGCCCGAGCCGGATGTGGCCTTCATCGGCAAGCAGCTGCAAGCCATGCTGAAGATGAAGCCCGCAGAGCAGGGCATCGGGGCCCTGGGCATTTCAGCCACCCTCAGCCGCTTCCAGGCCAAGTCCCGGAAGCAGGACCTGCTCCAGGCGAACCGGGCCGCCATGTCCGCCTGGTGTGGTGTCGACGCAGGTGTTTGGCAGCCAATGCCCAATGTGGCCCAGGCCTTCAAGCCCTTGCTCGACCAGGACCAGGGTCAGCACACCATGGCTGCCCTCGCCGTGCAGGATGCCCTGAAGCGCTTCCAGGCCAGCCAGCCGAAACGGCAGACGGCGGTGGCCAAGAAGGCCCTCAAGGACCTTGTGGCCCTGGTGGACGTGCTCGAGAAGCCCTGAGCAGCCGGAACCTCGGACAAGGAAAGGCCCCCAGTCCCGGGGGCCTTTCCTTGGGTGGAGGCTGGGGACCTACTCCCCTGCGGGCCGGTAGTCGTCCGCCAGGGTGATGGGCACTTTGGCCTTGATCTCCTTCTGGATGTCCTGGCTGATGGTCGCCATGCGCTGCTGCTTGAAGCCTTGGGCGACCTGGGCCTTGACGGCCTCGAAGGGAGGGACATTGGCGCCGGCCCCCTGGGCCTTCATGCGCTCCACCTGCTCCTTGTAGAACGCCAGCAGCTGCTCGTCCGTGGGCTCCGCAGTGGCCATGCGCTTCTTCGCCAGGGCCTGGAAGTAGACGCTGGCCTGCTGCTGCTCCAGCTGGCGCTTGACGCCGGGTTCCCGATCGAGGCCGGTCTGCTTGGCATAAGTGGAGATGGCCCGGCTCATGGCGAAGTTGTTGGCCAGCTGGGCGCGCTCATCCCGGCGGGCCGGGTCGCTCAGGAAGGCCTGGGCCTCCTTGGGATCCGGGGAGATGGTGTTCACCACATCCCGGAACTCGGCCTCGGTGATTTTCTCCCCGCCCACGTTGGCGATGACGCGGCTGGTGTCGGGCTGACCGGTCTTGCAGGCCAGGGACAGAAGGAGAGCCGTCCCGGCGATCAGGGCAGCATGGGCAGTCGTCTTGGACATGGAATCTCCACTAAGAACATCAAAGGATCCAGAATGACAGGTCCGGGAGGATCCCATGAGTCGAATTGCGGAGCTGGAAGGCATGGACCTGGCGGTTTACAGCGCCACCTGGTGTCCCGATTGCCGCCGCCTTGAGGCCTGGCTGGCAGAACATGACATTGCTCACAGCAAGGTGGATATCGAGTCCGTGCCCGGGGCCGCCGAGAAGCTCGAAGCCGAGACCGGAAAGCGGGCCATTCCGTTCGTGCTGGTGGGTGGGAAGCGCTGGGTTCGGGGCTACCACAAGGAGCTGGCCCAAAGGCTGGACGGGGATCTGTTGGTGGAGGAGTTGCTGGCGGCGAGGCTGTAACTCCGCCCCGAACACGCGCCTGATGCTCACCGGTGCGGGGCCCCACTCGGGGCAGGCCATCCAGGCCTGCCCGCTCGTGACCCGCATCCGGTTCGCGGGTTTCGGGGCTATCACAAGGAGTTGCCCCAAAGGCTGGGCGGGGATCTGCTGGTTGAGGAACTGCTGGCAGCGAGAGGTTGATCGCGACCCACTCCGGCCTGATTCCCTCCGAGGCTCCGACTCTGCGAGCCTGCGAGCAGGAGCGGGCTCCGGGGGAGCCCGCGTCAGGCGGAGTGGGTCCCCGCTCCACAGGCTGCCCCGCAGCCTGTTCCGCGACCCACTAGTTCGGGAGATCTAGGCGTTACTGACGGCGAGGCACTAGCTCGCTCTAATCGACTTGCAGTGGCCGGCAGGATCTGCACGTGGCACACTAGTAGGTTCTCCAGGAGTCCTCTGTGGCCAGCATTTTCTCCAGCCAGTTCTGGTCCAACTTGTTCAATTCAGATCTGGCCATCGACCTCGGCACGGCCTCGACCCTGATCCACACCAAGCAGGCCGGCCGCATTGTCATCTATGAGCCTTCCATTGTGGCCGTGAACACCGTCACCCACGAGGTGGAGGCCGTAGGGGACGAGGCCAAGCAGCTGCTGGGCCGGGCGCCCCAGGGCGTCCGCACCATCCGGCCCATGAAGGACGGCATGATCTTCGAAGTGGATGCGGCCGAGAAGATGCTCGCCGCCTTCATCCTGAAGGCCCGCCCCAACCGCGGCATCGCCCGGACCCGCATTGTCGTCAGCGTGCCGCCCCGGGCCCACCAGGTGGCGCGCCGGGCCGTGAAGCAGGTCTGCTACGACGCCAAGGCGGGCGAAGTGTTCCTGGTGGACCAGACCATGGTGGCCGCCATCGGCGCCGGTCTGGCCATCAACGAGAAGCGCGGCTGCATGATCGTGGACATCGGCGGCGGCACCACGGATGTGGCCGTCATCAGCTACAACGGCAAGGTGTTCTCGGATTCCATCCTCATCGCCGGCGACGAGATGGATGAGGCGGTGGTCAAGTACATCCGCGAGAAATACAACGTGCTCATCTCCGAGGCTTCTGCCGAGGAAGTGAAGTGGACCCTGGGTTCCGCCTTCCCCTCGGATCTGACGCGCACCATGGAAGTGAGCGGCCGGGACCAGTTCGAGGGCCTGCCCAAGACCCTGACCCTCAACGACGCGGAGATCCGCGAGGCTCTGGCCGAACCCATCAACGCCATCATCGACCTGGTGCGCAAGGCCCTGAACGAGACCCCGCCCCAGCTGGCGGCGGACCTCATCGACCGGGGCATCTGCCTCACGGGCGGCGGTTCGCTGATCCAGGGGCTGGATGACCGGCTGCGGAAGGAGACCCACCTGCCGGTCTTCCGCGCGGAGGACCCCCAGACTGCCGTCGTGCGCGGCACCGCCCTCCTGCTGGAGAACATCCCGCTTCTGCGCCGCATCCAGATCCTCGATTAGCACGGAGGACGCATGGCCGTCCGTGCCGCCAGGTGGAGATGGAGCCGCGTGGCGTGGCAACGCCTGATCCTGACGCTGTTGTGGCTGGGGCACGGGGTTTGGGTCTTCCTGGGCCCGGCCCCGGGGCGCCACTGGGCGAGGGTGGCCGACACGCTTTCCCGACCTTCCCAAAGCCTCGCCTCCCGGTGGGACGCCTGGCGGACCTCCCGGCGCGAGTCCCGGCGCAGCCTGGCTGAAACCCGGGCGGAGAACGCCCGGCTGACGGCCGAGCTGGACCGCGTGAAGACCCAGGCCGCCCAGGAGGCGCCCCGGCTGGAGGAAGCGGATGTGGCCGTGCGGCTGCTGGGCCTGAAGAAGCAGATCCCGCTGTCGCTGACCGCAGCCCGGGTGATCTTCAGCACACGCCCGGCGACCTTCGGGGGGCTGATCCTCGACCGGGGCGCGGACCTGGCCCTGGTGCCCGATCAGGGCGTGATCGTCCCCGAGGGCATCGTGGGCCGCCTGTGGTCCGTGGGGCCGTCCCAGGCCAAGGTACTGCCCGCCGATGCGCCCAATGCCTCCGTGGCGGTGATGCTCATGCGCAGTCGGGCCACGGGGGTTCTTCAGGGCCTGGGCTCGGGCCGGGCGCTCATCCGCTACCTCAGCAATCAGGAGGTGGTGCAGGTGGGGGAGGCTGTCCTCACCAGCGGCCTGGACCGCGTCTTTCCCCGGGGTCTCCTGGTGGGCTACGTGGCCGAAGTGGCCCAGGGTGACCTGGAGCTCCACGTGATCGTCCATCTGTCGGCGCCGCTGGACCGGGTGAGCGCGGTCCTGCTGCTGCCCTTCCAGCCGCCCCTGGAGGCCCAAGTGCCCTTCGTGGCACCCGAGCAGAAACCGCAGCGGAAGCGAGGGGCGCCATGAGGAACCAGGAGCTGTCCCCGATCCGCCAGAACCTCTACTGCGCCACCGGCCTGGGGCTGATCTTCCTCGCTGCACCCTTTCCCCAGGTTCAGCTGGTACTCCACGCGATCCTGGTGCTCGCCCTCGCCCCCCGCCCAGGCTCGCCGCTGTCCGGCGCCCTCTGGGGCCTGGCGGCAGGCTGGTCCCTGGAAGGCTCCCTGCGCGTCTACCCGCACCTGGGCGGCACACCCTGGGCGGACCTGACCCTCGTCCTGTTCGCGGGCTGGCTGGCGAGCCGTTGGCCTCTGGAGGGGCTGAAGGGCTGGATGGCCAGGCTGGCCGCCCTCATCGTCCTGCAGGTCCTGTTGGTGCATGGCGCCGTGTCCCTGGCTGCGGGGCCCCACCCCTGGGGCTGGGGCGGGTTGTGGGTTCTGCTGAGCCTGCCGCTCTGGGCCTGGCCCACCTGGCGTCTGCTCCACGTGCACCCAGGTTCCGGTCGGCGCTGATGGATCCGCGGCAGCGCCCCCTTCTGCGCCGGAGACTTGGGGTCTTCCAGGCGATGGCCTGGGGGCTGGTGGGTCTGTTGGTGTTGATCTATGCCTGGCTGCAGCTCGTCCGCTCCGGGGAATTCAGCCAGCTCGCCCTGCAGCAGGCAGTGAAGATCCGGCCCATTCCCGCACCGCGGGGACTCGTGCTCGACCGCAATGGCCAGCGGCTGGTGGACAACCGGCGGGCCCTGCACCTGGTCATCCAGCGTGAGGATCTGCCCACGAAGACCGAGGTGATCGCTGCGCTGGCGGAGGCCCTGGTGCTGGATCCGGCGGCCCTGGCGCGAAAGGTCCAGAGCTACCGGCTGGCGGGGAAGGGCCGCCCCCTGGTGCTCAAGGAGAACCTCGACGAGTCGGGCATCGCCCTGGCGGAGCGGGTGCGGGCGAGGTACCCCTTCCTCAGCGTGGAAGTGGCGCCGCGGCGGGTGTACCTCGGTGACGAGTTGGCGGGTCACGTGCTCGGGTACGTGGGTGAAGTGGACGAGCCGATGATGAAGGCGAAGCCGGAACTCTACCGCCTGGGCGAAACCATCGGGAAGGAGGGCTTCGAAGCGAGCGGCAACGACAAGCTCAAGGGCGTGGATGGCCAGAAGCGCATCCTTGTGGACCAGCTGGGCACGGAGGTCGCGAACTTCGGACAGGTGGACGCGGTGGCCGGCCGCAGTCTCTTTCTCACGCTGGACGCGGGCCTCCAGAAGATCGCGCAGGACGCCATGGGCGAGGAGGCCGGGGCCGTGGTGGTGCTGGACCTGCGGGATGGCGGGGTGCTGGCCATGTACTCCAGCCCGGCCTACGATCCGAACCTGTTCTTGAACCGGCTCAGCCAGGACATGGTGGACCGGTACCTGGCCAACAACGTCACCCGGCCCATGGTGAACCGGCCCCTCCAGGGCATCTACGCGCCGGGTTCCACGTTCAAGCTGCTGGTGGCCATCGCGGCCCTGGAGAAGGGCGTCGTCACTCCCAACACGGTCATCTACTGCGCCGGGAAGAAGAACTTCTATGGCCGGGACTTCCGCTGCGACAAGCCCACGGGGCACGGTGGACTGTCCATGGTCCAGGCCATCGCCCAGAGCTGCGACGTCTACTTCTACGAGCTGGCCTCCCGCCTGGATATCGATGACATCTACGCGGCCGCCGAGAAGTACGGCCTCACGGAGCGCACGGGCATCGACCTGCCCCAGGAGAAGCGCACCCGCATCCCCAGCCGGGCCTGGAAGAAGAAGACCTATCCTCGGGATCCCAAGTGGTACGGGGGTGAGACCATCAGCGTGGGCATCGGGCAGGGCGCCGTGGGGGTGACGCCGCTGGGCTTGGCTCGCTTCTATGCCCTGCTGGCCACCAGAGGGAAGCTTCTCACGCCGCACCTGTTCTACGGTTTCCGGGACGATCAGAGCAATGGACTGGTGCCGGCGTCGGCGCCGGGCTCCAGGGACACGCCGCTGGATCCGAAAATCTGGGCCGTTTTGAACGAGGGGCTGTCCGAGGTGGTCCAGAGCGGGACCGCCTCCACCAACCCCTTCGTACGGGAGATCGCCCGACAGATCCCCTTCTCGGGCAAGACCGGCACGGCCCAGGTCGCGACCTTCGTGGACAAGGCCCACTATGCCCGCCAGGCGAAATTCTTGAAGGACCACGCGCTCTTCGCGGGCTTCGCGCCGCGGGATAACCCTCAGATCGCCTTCGCGGTGGTGGTGGAGAACGCGGGCTTCGGTTCCACGTCGGCCGCCCCCGTCGCGGCCAAGCTTGTGAAGTACTGGTGCCTCGACCGGTTCACCCACCCCCTGCCGCCGCCCGGAGGCAAGCTGGTGGATCCCTTCGTTCCTCCGCAACCGCCGGAGGAGCCGGAATGAGGGAACGGTTCCGCGCCCTGGACCCGCGCCTGCTCTGGGTGCTGCTGGCGCTCATCGCCCTGGGCACGCTGACGCTCTACTCGGCCGGGCGGAACACGCCCCAGGCGGGGATCTGGCTGAAGCAGAGTGTCTGGAACCTGCTGGGCCTGGTGTTCCTGCTGCTGCTGGCCACCACGGATCCCCGGCGCATCTTCCGCTTCAGTTTCCCCGCCTACCTGCTGGGCCTGGTGGCCCTGGCGGCGGTGCTGGTGGTGGGGAAGAAGATCGGCGGCGCCACGCGTTGGTTCGTGCTCGCCGGACAGACCTTCCAGCCCTCGGAGCTGATGAAGTGGGTGACGCTCCTGTATGTCTCCCAGCGTCTGGGCTCCCGCAACGCCGACACCGTGAGCCGCCTGGAACTCTTCGGAGCCGTGGGCCTGGTGGTCTTCCCCATGCTGCTCATTCAGCGCCAGCCGGACCTGGGCATGGCCCTCAGCTTCCTGCCCATCCTGCTGATCATTCCGCTGATGAAGGGGTTGAAGACGCGCTGGGTGATGGCCCTGCTCCTGCTCACAAGCCTCGGGGGCTTCGGCGCCTGGAAATTTGTGCTGAAGCCCTACCAGAAACAGCGGGTGATGATCTTCCTGGACCCCTCCGCCGACCTGAAGGGCAAGGGCTACCAGGTGAACCAGAGCCGCATCGCGATCGGCTCCGGCGGCCTCATCGGCAAGGGCTTTACGAGCGGCTCCCAGACCCAGCTGAACTTCCTGCCGGTGAAGACCACGGATTTCGCCTTCAGCGTGTGGGCCGAAGAGCGCGGATTCCTGGGCGTCCTCATCGCCCTGGGGCTCTTCGGGCTGCTGCTGAACCGCATCCTGGAGGCGGCCCGGGTGGCTCACACCAACGCGGAGGTCTACTTCTGCGCCGGCGCCGCGGGCATCTTCGCCCTGCACCTGCTGGTGAATGTGGGCATGGTGGCGGGGGCCCTGCCCAACAAGGGCATGGTGCTGCCCTTCTTCAGCGCGGGAGGCAGCAGTACCCTGAGCTTCTTCCTGGCCCTGGGTCTCATCATGGGCGTCCTGCACCGGTCGAGGGTGAAATGAACTCGCTGCAACAGCGCATGAAGGATCTGGCCGACCAGGTGCGGAGGCACCGGCACCGCTACTACGTGCTGGACCAGCCGATCCTTTCAGATGCCGAGTACGACGCCCTGGAGCGGGGGCTGCGGGAGCTGGAAGCGGCCCACCCGGACCTGGCGGAGCCCAACAGTCCGACCCAGCGCGTGGGCGCGCCGCCCGTGGATCTCTTCGAAAAGCGCCGCCACGCGGTGCCCATGCTCAGCCTGGACAACGCCTACTCGGAGGCCGAGCTGCGGGACTGGGAAGTGAAGTGGCGCAGGCTCGCGCCGGAGGCTGCGCCGAACTATGCCGCCGAGCTGAAGGTGGATGGCTTGTCGCTATCCCTGAGGTATGAGCAGCGGCAGCTGGTGGAAGCCCTCACCCGTGGTGATGGCGAGACCGGCGAGCGGGTGACAGAGAACGCCCGGACCATCGCGGACATCCCGCTGGTGCTTCCCCGGGAGGCCCCGGAGTTCCTGGAAGTGCGGGGCGAGGTCTTCCTGTCCCGCAAGCGCTGGGAGGAGCTGAACCGGCAGCGGGATGCCCGGGGCGAGCCCCGGTTCGCCAATCCCCGCAATGCCGCCAGCGGCTCGATGAAGCTGCTGGACAGCCGGGAGGTGGCCGCGCGGGGCCTGTCCTTCCTGCCCTGGCAGGTGCTCTGGCCCGAGGGAACGGCCGAGAATCACGCCCAGTCCATGCACCTCCTGGGCGCCTGGGGTTTCGGCGTGATGCCCGCCCATGCGGAAGGCGACCTGGACGCCGTCCTGGCCTTCATTGCCGCCCAGGCGGAGGCCCGCCTGACACTGCCCTTCGACACGGATGGCGTGGTGCTGAAACTGCTCGACCCCGCTTTGCAGGAGCGCCTGGGCACCACCGACCGGGTGCCGCGCTGGGCCATCGCCTTCAAGTTCCCGGCCACCCAGGTCACCACCACCGTGCTGGGCATCACCTGGCAGGTGGGCCGCAGCGGCAAGCTCACGCCGGTGGCGGAACTGGAAGCTGTGGAAGTGGCGGGTTCCACCGTGCGCCGGGCGACTCTGCACAACGCCGACGAGCTGGCCCGCCTGGGGCTGAAGGTTGGCCACCGGGTGTTCATCGAGAAGGGTGGGGAGGTGATTCCCAAGGTCGTGGCGCTGGTGCCCGGCGAGGAGGCCCGGGACCTGCCGGCCCCAGCCATCCCGGAGGTCTGCCCGGAATGCGGGGGCGCGGTGGGGAAGACGGATGACGAGGAAGTGGCCATCCGCTGCCTCAATCCGGAATGTCCGGCCAAGCTGGTGGCGCGGCTGCAGCACTTCGCGGGACGCTCGGCCCTGGACATCGAAGGTCTTGGCGAAGCCCTGGCAGAGCAGGTCGTGGCATCCCACCGCTTTGATCAGCCCTGGGAGGTCTTCACCCTGTTGACGGAGCCCCTGCTGGGCCTGGCCTACCTCGCGGGACTGGAGCGCATGGCCGAGAAGTCCGCCCAGAACCTCCTGGGGGCCCTCGATGAAGCCCGCCGCAAGCCACTGTCCCGCTGGATCCACGCCCTGGGCATCCCCATGGTGGGGGCGCGGACTGCCGAGCTGCTGGCCGAGGCCTACCCCTCGCTGGAGGCCCTCTGGGTCGCCGACGAAGCACGGCTACAGGCGGTGGAAGAAGTGGGCCCCAAGGTGGCTGCGGCCGTCCGCGCCTTCGCGGCCATGCACCCGGAGCTGCCCGGGAGGCTGGTGAGCCTCGGTGTGCACCCCGAGCCCCCGGCGCCCAGGGACCTGACCAGCCTTCCCCTGGCCGGCCAGGTGGCGGTGGTGACGGGCACCTTGCCCACCCTCTCCAGGGAGGAGGCGGAGGCGACGCTGAAGCGTCTGGGGGCCAAGGTCACGGGGAGCGTGTCGCCCAAGACCACCTTGCTGCTGGCGGGAGACAAAGCTGGATCCAAGCTGACCAAGGCCCAGGAACTCGGCATTCCCGTGCGGGACGAGGCCTGGCTTCAGGCGCTGGTTCCGGGGGTCTTGGAAAAAGGCCTGGACGGCGAGTCGGAGCCCATCGGATGATCGGACCACCTCGAACGGAATTCCTGTGTTGACGCGCCTAGGCAAGTTCGAAATCATCCGGCTGCTCGCCCAGGGAAGCATGGGCGAGGTCTACCTGGGCCGGGACCCGGTGCTGGGGCGCGAGGTGGCCATCAAGGTCATCCACACCTCGGCCAGCATGGGCCCCCAGGCCCGGGAGCGCTTCGCCACGGAGGCCCGGGCCGCGGGGGCGCTGAACCACCCGAACATCGTGACCATCCACGAGATGGGCGAGGAGCAAGGCGTGCTCTACCTGGCCATGGAACTGGTCAAGGGCGAGGACCTCGGCACGCTGATCCGGGCGGGGACGCTTTCCGCCCGCGACACCCTGGAGGTGCTGGCCCAGGTCTGTGATGGCCTGGCCATGGCCCATCGGCATCAGATCCTGCATCGCGACATCAAACCCTCGAACATCCGGGTGATCTGGGATGGCAAGAACCTCCAGGCCAAGGTGCTGGACTTCGGCGTGGCCAAGATCATCAACACGGACACCACGGACGAGGGCACGGTCTTCGGCACCGTGAACTACATGGCGCCGGAGTACCTCTCCAGCGGCCGGCCGGATTCCCGCAGCGACCTGTTCGCTGTGGGGGTGATCCTTTATGAAGCCCTGGCGGGCATTCCACCCTTTGATGGCCCCACGCCCGGCGCGGTCATCTACCGGCTGCTCCATGAAATGCCGGCGCCACTGCCACCCACGGCCTTCCAGAGCATCAGCCGGGATGTGCAGGGCATCCTCAATCACGCCCTGTCGAAGGACCCGGGGAACCGCTTCCAGAGCGCCGAGGAATTGGCCCTTGTGCTCCGAGGGGCCAAGGACACCGGCTGGCGCTGGGAGCAGGAACACCCCACGGTGGCCCACCGGATCAAGCGCCCCGGTCCGGAGCGGGGGAGCCCGGTCAACCCCCTGAAGGACCTGCCCGCCTTTATCCCCGCTGCGCGCCCCACCCCGACCCATCCCGGGACGATGTCAGGCTCGGGTCCCCTCCACAGGTCTGCGCCCCTGCCGTCGGTGCGGGAGTCCCTGGCGCCTTCCGGCACCGGACCCCATGACCGGACCGAGGTGCACAAGGACCTCCTGGAGACCACCCATCGGCAGCTCAAGCAGGCCATCGAGATCGATCCGAGGAACGCCAAGGCCCACGCCATGCTGCTGGTCACCCTCTACCGGCTGGGCCGGATGGACGCGCTGATGCAGACCCTCCGCCAGGCCCGGGACCGGGGCATCACCTCCACGGACTTGCGGTCTCTGCCCCGCTGCCGGCAGGTGGTGATGGAGGAGATGCAGTCCTGTCGGCTGCCCCTGGAACTCCACGGAGAGTTCATGGATTACCTGGGAATCTGAAGGTTTCCAGCCGCTCAACCGAAGAGGAGGGTTTGGCACTCTTTAGGTGATGACATGTTCCAGAAGCTGGGCCGGTTCGAGATCCTGAAGCGCCTGGGGCAGGGCGCCATGGGCGAAGTCTACCTGGGCCTGGATCCAGCCATCGGTCGTGAAGTGGCCCTGAAGACCATCCACCGCGAGGCGGCCCAAGGAACCGAGGCTCGGGAGCGCTTCGCCCGGGAGGCCCGGGCAGCCGGCACCCTCAACCATCCGAACCTGGTGACCATCCACGAATTCGGCGAGGACCAGGGAGTGCTCTATCTCGCCATGGAGTATGTACCGGGGGTGGATCTGGAGGCCATGCTGCGGGACCGCGTGCTGGCCCCGGTGGAAGCCCTGGAGGTGCTCGCCCAGGTCTGCGATGGCCTGGCCTACGCGCACCAGAAGGGCGTGCTGCACAGGGACATCAAGCCCAGCAACATCCGGGTCCGCCGCGAGGGTGAGCGCCTGCACGCCAAGGTCATGGACTTCGGCATCGCCCGGGTGGCCGGCTCGGACATGACCGGCACCGGCACCCTGCTGGGCACCTTCGGCTACATGGCGCCTGAGTACATCAAGACCGGTGTGCCGGACCCGCGCAGCGACCTGTTCGCCGTGGGGGTCATCCTGTACGAAGCCCTGGCGGGTCACCGTCCCTTCGAGGGGGATACCACGGCCACCATCCTGTATCGGCTGGTGAACGAGGAGCCCAGACCGCTGGAAGAGACCGCGCTGCAGGGGATCAGCGCGAAGGCGGGCCTGCTGCTGGCCAAGGCGCTGGCCAAGGACCCGGCCCTGCGGTTCCAGTCGGCCATCGATCTGGCGAGGGCCCTCCGGGGCGCCACGGATCCTGACTGGGCGGGCCTTCCCGGCAGTCTGCCCACCCGTCCCATTCCCCGGCCCAGCTTGGCGGCGGTGGAGACCCCCTCGTCGAGGCCGGCTCGGAAGCCTTGGCCCTGGATCGCCGCCATCTTGACGGTGGGGGCTGGCGGCGCGGCTGTCTGGTCCTGGCAGCACCAGCGCGCCGCCACCCAGCTGATCACCCTGTCTCCGCCTGCGCCGACCCCGGCGCCTTCACGTGTCACCACGCCGGTGGTGCCGACTCCGGAGACCACTCCGCCTGCGGCGAATTCCACCCCCACGGCCGCAGCCCCAAAATCCAGCACCAGGCCCGTGCCGCCCGCGAAAGGCGGGTCCCGGCTGTCGGAGGAGGAGGTCACCAGCCTCCTAAATGAAGCCGCGAAGGGTCTGGTGGATCAGCCCAAGGGCAGCCTGTCGCTCTGCGATCGGGTGCTGCGGGACCATCCCATGAATCCGCGGGCCTACGCCCTGAAGTGCTCGGCGCTCTACGGCCTGGGGAGGTACCAGGAGATGCCGGGGGTACTCGAGGCGGGGAAAGAGCATGGCGTCAAACCGGGCCAGTACCTTGCTTTCGGCGCCTTCCAGGCCATGCTCCGGGAGGAGCGCCGCGAGCGGCGGCTACCTCCGGAGGTGCGGGAATCCCTGCTGGCTGAAATCCCGAACGGCACCTTGAGGCTGGGGCCGGGCCTTCGGCAGCAGCGGCTTCAGCGCCCCTCGAGCGATTGAGGGCTCTGAACTTCCAGCAGCGTCCAGGTCCCGCCGGTCTTGCGCCAGCGCAGCTGGAAGGTGCGATGGGCTGCGTCCTGGGGCAGCAGGCCACTACTCCGTGAGGTGAGGATCAGGTCGAGGTCCTGGAAGGCCTCGGCCCCCCGGATGGCGACCTCGTTCCGGACCACGGTCACACCGACCTTTTCCTGCCGCAGGGTGCCCATGAGGAAGAGTCGCGCGGTCCCCTTGTCCATGCCGTCCGGCCCCCGGAAGTCCGGGGCCAGGGGCGCGGTGGCCGCGGCGGCGTCCCCCGCCTCCACAGCCGCGCGACAGGCCTCGAAGGCCTTCCGGACTTGCTCCTCCGGCCGCTCTGAAGCGCAGGAGAGCAGCGCCCCGAACAGGGCCAGGGCGGTTCCGCAGGACACAAGGCGGCTTCCCATGGGAACCTCCAGCAGGCCATTCTCCCACTTCCGCTAGAATGGGCCTGGAAACCCTGTCCGAGGCCCGCCATGGCCCACCACACCCTGAAGGACAGCCACCGACAGCTGGTGCAGCGGCTCAACCGCTTCCCCCAGGGGGCTCCGCCCACGGACCTGCTCTTCCAGATTCTGCGGGTCCTCTTCACGGAGGAGGAGGCAGGGCTGGTGGCCCTGCTGCCCATCCGGCCCTTCACCGTCGCCCATGCGGCCCGGAGCTGGAAGCAGTCCGAGGCCACGAGCCTCGGCATCCTGGATCGGCTGGCGGACCGTGGCATGCTGCTGGACCTGGAGCACCCCGATGGCACGCGCACCTTCGTGCTGCCGCCGCCCATGGCGGGCTTCTTCGAGTTCTCCATGATGCGCCTGGGCAACGGTTATGACCAGAAGCTGCTGGCGGAGCTGTTCTACCAGTACCTGAACGTGGAGGAGGACTTCATCCGGGAGCTGTTCACCGGCGGGGAGACCCAGCTGGGACGCGTCTTCGTAAGCGAGGGTGCACTGCCGCAGGACGCCATCGAAGTGTTGGACTACGAGCGGGCTTCCGAGGTGATCCGCACCGCTTCCCACATCGGCATCGGCACCTGCTACTGCCGTCACAAGATGGAGCACCTGGGGAAGGCCTGCGGCGCGCCCCTGGACATCTGCATGACCTTCAACGGCACCGCGGGCTCGCTCATCCGGCATGGTATTGCCCGGAAGGTGGAAGTTCCGGAAGGGCTGGACCTGCTGGCCCAGGCGGTGGAGAGCAACCTGGTGCAGTTCGGCGAGAACGTCCGCGACCAGGTGGGTTTCATCTGCAACTGCTGCGGCTGCTGCTGCGAGGCCATGCTGGCGGCCAAGCGCTTCGCGGTGCTGCATCCCATCGCCACCACGAACTACCTGCCGGAAGTGGAGTCCGGGGCCTGCAACGGTTGTGGCAAGTGCGTCGAGGTGTGCCCCGTGGAAGCCATGGGGCTGGTGTCCTTCGGGGATCCCCTCCATCCGAAGCGGAAGAAGGCCCGGCTGGAGACCGATCTCTGTCTGGGCTGTGGCGTCTGCGTGCGGGTCTGCATGAAGGGGGCTCTGCGGTTGCGCCCCCGGCCCCGTCGCGTGATCACGCCAGTGAACACGGCCCACCGCGTGGTGTTGATGGCCATCGAGCGGGGCACGCTCCAGAACCTGGTCTTCGACCAGCAGGCCCACCTCCATCACAGGGCCATGGCCGCCATCCTTGGTGTCCTCCTCAAGCTGCCCCCCCTGAAACAGGCCATGGCCAGCCGGCAGATGAAGTCCCGCTACCTGGAACGGCTGCTCGCGCGGAAGGATGTCGCGCACCGGACCTGAGGAGGGGATCAGGACTTGGGTGCGGCACCCAGTCCATGCGCCTGGTACAGCTCCGGGTAGCTGCGGGGCTCGGCGCGATCGGTGGCGAGGCCGAGTCCCTCCATGGCGGCACGAATGGCCTGGGGATCGCCTTCCAGCTCCAGGTAGCAGCCGAAGGGAGTCTCATCCAGGCAGGCCTCAAGTTCGGCCCGTTTCCACACGGAGCGCCGCTTCTCCAGGCGCAGGACCGGTTCGTAGCCCAGGGCGCGGAGGAGGGCCTCCAGGGATACCAGGTCTTCGATGCCCGTCTCGAGTTCAGGGCGGATTTTCAACAGGGTGTCGGGCACTTTCGGGCCCTTCCAGGTGAGCCTGGATTGACCGGCGTAGCGGCGGGTGCGCAGGGCCGAGCCGGCCGCTCGCAGCTCGCCCCTGCGATCCCAGAGCGTGCTGACTTCGGCCTGCGGGGGCGTGACTTCGTGGAAGCCGAGGGCCGCCAACAGGGGCCCGTAGGGACCCGTGGCCGGGATACACAGCTTCAGTTCGGTCTCCAGGGCGGATTTAGGGTGCATCTCGGAACTGTCTCCAGCGGGGATGGGGCATCATGATTCAACGTCCCGGGCCCCTCGTGCTACCCCAACGGTACATCATCGCCAGCCTGTTCATTGCCGCCATGCTGCTGCTCTTCGCGGTGGTACAGGCGCCGCGTCCGGTCAGCGCCGGCGGGGTCACCGCGGTGGAATCCCCGGCGGTGATGAACCTGGGGGGCTTCGAATCCCTGGCGGAGTTCCGTCTGGTCGATGGCTGGGTGCCCCGGTTCCAGGGGACTCTGGACCCGGACCAGCCGGATGCCTGGCCCTTCGAGGGGGGCTTCGGAACGCCCTGGGAACCGGCTTCGCCCTACCTCGCTGACCAGGGCCTGGCCCTGAACGGTCCCGGAGGTCGCAGCGAGGTCGTGCTGTGGCGGGGATTGGAGTGGCGGCACTACCGCTTTGACGCCCCGCTCTGCTCGGCCCGGCTGGATCCGGCCAAAGGCAACCATCTCCTGGTGACACTCCAGATGGGTGCCGCGCGGTTCGAAACCCGCCTTCTCGAGGTGCCCGAAGGGCGGGTGCTCTGGTCCGCCCAATCAGGCCCCTGGAGCCGCTTCAGCTGGGACGGCCGCGCCGTGCTGATCGGATTCTTCGAACCCACCGAGGGCCGCGCTGATCCAAGGTTGCTGCTGAGCGTCCTGCCCTGCGAAGGGGAACCCGGGGAGCCGACCCTCGCCCCCTGGGATGAGCCGGGCATGGTCGCCGCCCCGCGGGGCATCGCCACCCGGCCGGAGCTGCTGTCGGAGGATGGCCGGGACTTGCCAGGGGCGAGGGTCGAACTTCCCTGGCACCCCGGGGATCGGATCTGGCTGACCCTGGCGGGCCAGCTTTGGCATGGGGGCGCCCAGGGCTGGACCGCCTGGAATCTGGAGGACGGCCGGTGGCGGCGGCGGGCTGGTGGGAGCGGCGTCCTGAACGCCCATCCGCCGAGACGCATGGCGCTGACCCAAGCCGGGCCCGAGGATGGCATGATCCGGCTCACCAGCCCCGTTGGCAGGGTGGAGTGGACGGAGGTGGCTCCGGAGGTGCAGCCCTGGCCAGCCTGGGATGCCGCCTGGGTGTGGATGGACAACGGCGCCTTTGACGCCTGGGACCAGCGCTGGAGCGAGAGCCCTCTGCCACCCGAACGGCAGCGCCAGACCCTGTTCGCATCGTACCGATCCGAATGGCGCGCCGCCCAGGGGCTGCGGGCCTCGGTGAAGGGCTGGTTGCCTCGGGGACCCGAGATCGCCTTGCGAGAGTCCCATGGCACCGCCTGGGTCTGGGTGGGGGACCGGGTGCTGCTGGTCCGGCTGGTGGAGGTCGAGCGGGTGCGGATTCTCAGGAAGCTGCTTCGCTGAACCGAGAGATTGCTACCGAAGTGCACATTTCTGGTAGCGTTGTGCCCAGGCTCTCTCTCCTTCTTCCGGCTTCCCGAGGTTTCCGATGCCGCGTCTCCTCCTCGTGGACGACAATCCCAGCATCCACAGGATTGCCGAATCCCTCCTGGCTCCCACGGATGTGGAACTGGTCTGCGTGGATTCCGCCGCGGAAGCCCTGGACCGCATTGAACGCGGTGAGCGCTTCGATGTGGCCCTGGTGGATACGGCCATGCCGGGCATGGATGGCTGGACGCTGCTGGCACGCCTGCGCAGCATGGAAGAGACCGTCCGGATGCCCATCGCCCTGATGGCGGGGGTGCTGGATCCGGTGGACCCCGCGAAGCTGGCCAGGGCACCCATCCAGGGCTTCCTGAAAAAGCCCATCGAGCTGCGCGAGCTGGGTGACCGCGTGAAGGCCCTGCTGGTGGCGCCCGTGAACGTCGACCCTTCTCCCTTCAGCACGGTTCCGGCGACCCCCGCTCGCGATCTGATGCAGCGCGCGGAGCCCTCGCTGCCGGAGTTCCGCCCCGAGGTGGAAGCGCAGGCCGTGGAGCCGATCACCGTGCCGGAGCCGCCCGCGCCTGAAGAGGACCTCCTGCTGCTCTCCGCCGAAGACCTCTGGCCCGAGGAGCCCGTCGCGGAACCCGAAGCGTCTGCGGTAATTCCTGAGACCGTTCCGTCAGCGATTGATTTCCCCGAGGTGCAGCTGGAACTGGAGGAGCTGGATCTCGAAAGCCTTCGGGACCTCACGGGAGAACCCCAGCCCCAGCGGACGCCCGTGGCCTTTACCTCCCCTGAACCCGATTTCGACATCGAGGCCATGCCTGGACTTGCGGAAGACGAGGACCAGCTGGTCACGCTGTCGGGACTGGAGGATCTGGAATCCCTGCCCGCGGAGTTCGAGCTGCCGCCTCCGGCGCTGACGCTTGAAGATGAATCCGAAACCGAGGATGCCTTCGCCCACCTTCCCGTGGCCGCGTCCCTGATCGGCATCGCAGATGAGGAGACCCCCGAGCCTGTTCTCGAGGTTCACGAGCCAGCACCTGAGGCTCACTTGGCACTGGAGCAGCCGGTGGTCGCTGCCGAGCCGGTGGTCGCTGCCGAGCCGGCCGCCGCTCCCGAACCGGTCCCTCCTGCCGCAGGTGGGCAGCCAGCTGCCGTTCCCGGGCAACCCACCACGGCCCCGCTGCAACCGGGGCAGGTGACCCCCGAACTGGCCCGGGCCGTGGTCCAGGCCATGCTCACAGATCCCGTGCTGGTGGATGCCCTGGTCAAGGCTGTGGTGGCTCGCATGGGCGACCAGGTGCTGCGCGAGATCGCCTGGGAAGTCATGCCTGATCTGGCGGGAAGATTGCATCAGTAGGCGCATGACCCGCTCAGATTCCTATTTCCCAAGGCTGCCCCTCAGGCTCATCCCATGATCACCGGCTACAACACGGACGTACGGCACGGGAACCGGGTCTTCCATGTCCAGACGGAAGACAAGGGCATATCCAACCCGAGGATCGAAACCCTCATCTATGTGGGTGGCGAGATCCTGGACAACTATCGCTCCTCCTATGAGGATCTGCTGACGGGTCCCACCCCGCCTGAAACCATCATCCAGGGCCGCATGGACGAACAGCACCGCGCGGTGATTCGCGACATCAAGAACGGGAAGTACGATCTCACCCCGCCGGATCTCGTGGAGCAGCAGGCCTTCAACGACCGTCCCCTGGACCAGGCGATCCTGGAATTCCTGCAACAGGAAGGCGACGTGGACACCCTGGAACTGGTTCTGGACCAGCCCATGAAACCAGCCTTCGGCAGCCTCTTCCGGGTCCAGTTCCGGGCTCGCCTGAGCCAGAGTCAAAGCCCCGTGTCGGGAGCTGACGTGTCGGTCAAGCTCGTCTCCAGCCTCAAGAAGGCCACGGGTCTCCTGTCGGGCAGGACAGGCCCGGATGGACTTTTCATTGGGGAAGTCCAGCTTCCGCCCAGTCAGCCCGGGCAATGCGCCGTGGTGGTGAGCTGCGCCTGCGACCAGGGCTTCGACGAGCTGAAGGCAGCTGTGATTGCAAATTGAAATTGTTCAAATAAAAATTTAGACAATTGTGATGCCGGACCTATCATGGACCCCACGAGGTGGGGTATGGACAAGGTCGATGCGGAACTCCTGAGCATTGGCGATATCTGCTCCGAAACGGGGCTCTCGGCCGATGTGGTGCGCGTGTGGGAGCGAAGGTACGGGTTCCCCGTGCCCATTCGTCTGCCGTCGGGCCATCGGCGTTACCGTCAGGAGGACCTGCACCGCCTGCGGCTCATGGCCGAGGCCGTGGTGCAGGGTCACCGGCCTTCCCTTGTCGCCAAGGCTGGC
The DNA here is from genome assembly GCA_903884655.1 of uncultured Holophagaceae bacterium. Lineage (GTDB taxonomy): Bacteria > Acidobacteriota > Holophagae > Holophagales > Holophagaceae > Geothrix. Next base: position 34,336 of record CAISFO010000079.1, read on the forward strand.
GAGGCCGCCCTGCGGCGCCTGCTCGTGCCCACCCGGGTACCCCAGGTGGAAACGCTCTTCGAAGCCGTCAAGGCCATGGACACGGATGGAATGCGCCGGCAGTTGCGGGAGGCTCTCGACCAGCTGGGGCTGAAGCCCTTCCTGCAGCAAGTGGTCTCCCTGCTCCTGGACCGGGTGGGCATGGCCTGGGCAGATGGCAGCATCGGCATCCAGCACGAGCACCTGGTGACCGAAGTACTGGAGGATCTCCTCCGGGAGCTGCGGCTGGAATTCCGCAGCACCCCCAGCCGGGGCTGCGTGCTGCTCTGCACCCTCCCCGGGGAACGCCACCGTCTGGGCATGCTCATGGCAGCCCTGGCCTACGCGGCCCAGGGCACGCGCACCGAACTGCTGGGGGTGGACCTGCCCGTGGCCAGCATCGCCCAGGCGGCCAGGGCCCTGCAGGTGGACCGGGTGGCGGTGAGCCTGTCCATCCAGAGTGCCGGGGAAACGACCCGGAAGCTGCTCCTGGACCTCCTGGAGCGATTGCCCTCCGGCTGCCGTCTGCTCATCGGGGGCCAGGGCGCGGCCCGCATCCGCAAAATCGAGGGGGTGGAGCGGATGGTGGGGTTCGATGTGATCTGAAGGCGAAATCAGCTGTGCTCTTCCGGCGCCCACTGTTTTTGGAGCCGATGGAGCAGGAGGCGCAGCTCCAGGAGCAGGGGCCGGGCCGCCAGGAAACAAAGGAAGCCCGCCAGGGGCACGGTCAACTTGAAACCGATGTGCTTGAAGCCGAGGGCCCCCACCACGCCGCCGCCCAGGAACGAGACGAGGATGAGCAGGTACAGCCTGAGCTTCTGGCGGTTGGCCACGATGCGTTGTCGCCCGTGCTGGTTGTGGACGTTGATGTAGAAAAGTCTGCTCAGTTCGATCCCGATATCGGTCACGGTGCCGGTCAGATGGGTGGTGCGCACCGCCGCGCCGGAGATGATGGACGTCACCGCGTTGTGCAGGCCCATGATGAAGCAGAGCAACATGACGGTGACGGGCAGGGTGAATTCCACTTTCTGCTCCAGGCGGCTGCCCATGATGCCGAACACCAGCAGAAACCCCGCCTCGACCACCAGGGTCAGGGCGTAGCGGCTGCGCATGCGGTGCCGCTGCCCATAGCTGATGAGGGTGGTGCAGAGAAAGGCCCCGCTCAGGAAGCTCACCATCATGGCCAGGGCCGCCAGCGCCGTGGTGATGTCCCCGTAGGCCAATTCGTCAGCCATGGAGGACACCACGCCGGTCATGTGGGAGGTGTAGTGGCCCACGGCCAGGAAGCCGCCCGCGTTCACCGCGCCCGCCACGAACGCCATGGCCCAGGCCAGCTGCCGGTTGAGGTTGTCCGAGCGCAGGGCGCCTTCGCGCACCAGGAGCTTCTCCTGGATGGGCAGGGTGGCCAGGGCTGTATCCACCGCGATCTGGAGCTGATGCCCGTCCAGACGGTTCCTCAGCAGCCGCCGCATGTAGCGGGCCACGATCAGCTGGACGGCTCTGGGAATGCGGCGCATGGATGGTTAAGTCTACAGGCTCCGGCTTCGGGCTTCAGGCACCAGGCAGCCGCCCTCAGCCGGTAGACTGCTTCCATGCGAAAGATCCTCCTCCTCCACACTGGTGGCACCCTAGGTATGGCGCCCAGCGGCGAACCCGCCTCCCTGGCACCAGGGCCGTTCCTGGACCACCTGCTGGTGCAGGTGCCTGAGCTGGGCCAGCTGGCACGCCTTTCCGTGGAGGTGCCGTTCAATCAGGATTCCGCCTGCCTCGAGCCTGCGCACATCCTCACGCTGACCCGGCGAGTGCGCGAATCGGCCACCTCCTATGACGGCTTCGTCATCATTCACGGCACGGACACCATGGCCTTCAGCGCCTCCTGCCTCGGCTTCCTGCTGGCGGACCTGGGCAAGCCCGTGGTGCTCACGGGCAGCCAGCGGCCCCTGGCCTTCGTACGCAGCGATGCCCGCAGCAATCTGGTCAACGCGGTGGATCTGGCCTGCCGGGCCATTCCCGAGATCGGCATCTGCTTCGGAACCCACTGGCTCCGGGGTGTGGCCACGGACAAGCTCAGCGTCCACCAGTTCGAGGCTTTCCAGAGTCCCAACCTCGCCCCCCTGGCCGAAATCGGGGCCGAGATCCAGCTGCATCCCGAGGCCGGCGCCTTCACCCGCCAGGTGCCCGCGGGGCTGGGCGCCCAGCTCGACCTGAACATCCACACAATCACGCCCCACCCCGGCATGTCCTGGTTCGCCGCCCCCGCCGGCGCGAAAGCCGTGCTGATCCTGGCCTTCGGCGCCGGCAACCTGCCCATGGACCGCCCGGACCTCAAGGTCTTCATGGAGGACTGCCGTCAGCGTCGTCTGCCCGTGGTGGTGATCTCCCAGTGTCCTTACGGCGGTGTGGATCTCTCCGCCTACGAACTTGGACGGAAGGCCGAAGAACTGGGAGCCCTGTCGGGTGGTCTGCACACCCGCTGGGCGGCGCTCGCCAAACTGGCCCTGGTGCTCGGAGGAGGAGGAGGCCTGCCGGAAACGCGGGAGGCCTTCAGCGTCCAGTGGGCCGGAGAGCCCATACGCGACGAGGTCTGGCCCCAGGCGTGAGGGGCGGGGGATCCCCTGCCGGCCGGTCTTCAACCCTGGGCCCTGCGTCCGGGTCCGTAAGGGACCGATTGAGATTCAAGGTCCGGAGGGCAGTGTCCGCCGGTTGAATGCCGCGGGAATCAGTCTCCCCAGGTCTTTGCTGCCATCCGGGGTCGTCATGCCAGTTCCCGCAACCCATGAGATTTCCTGCTTCCAAGCGGCTCTGGGGGCGTTCGCGCTGCTCGCCGAGGCCCACCTCGGGGCGGAAGGAATCGTCCTTGAAACTGAGGCACTGGGCGTCCATCGGCAGGTCTCGATGCGGGCGCGGGAACTGGAGTTGGTTGGTGGCCTCGTGGACACGGTCTGGAAGAACCTGGATCCCGGAACTCAGGCCTGCCGCATCGAGGGGAGCTCCGCTCACGGGTCAGGTCGAATCTCTGGGGACATCCGGATCCAGGACGACGTGGCGCATCTGGAAGATCTGGCCTGGGAAGGAGTGATCCTATCCAAGGACTGGAGCTTAGTGCACTTTGGCCGACTGGTCGAAACCATACGCGGGGATGCTTCGGCGCGGGTGGATCGCGTTTCCATGTTGTCCACGGAGGAACAGGCCCTCCTGCTTGGACCTTTCTCTGGCCCTCTCCATGATCCCGGACTCACGCGGGGTGAGACCCTGCTGGAGATTTTCACAGCGACAGCCCAGCAGCATCGCCAGCGTCCAGCCATCGACGAAGCAGGTCGGGTTCTGACTTATGGGGACCTGGATGGGTGGTCGAATCGGGTGGCCCGGATGCTCCTGACCAAGGGTGTGGGCCGGGGCTCCCTGGTGGGTCACTGGATGGCCCGGAGTGCCACGGCCTATGCGGCCCTGCTCGGCATTCTCAAGACGGGGGCGGCCTATGTACCTCTGGATCCTGAGCTGCCGCCGGCGCGGGTCCGGCAGGTGGCCACAGAATGCCGGATGGACCTGTTGCTGGCATCGACCGTGCGGGCCGAGGGAGTTCGCCTGGAGTGCCCGATCCTGGATCTGGCCGAACGCTCAGCGGAATTGGCGGCGCTCTCCTTGACCGATCCTGCCGTTCGAGTGGAGACAGAAGACCTCGCCTACGTCATCTTCACTTCAGGTTCCACGGGGACGCCGAAGGGTGTGCCCATCACGCACCGTTCCGTCTGCACCCTTGTCCGGGCGGAGGCCCAGCTGTTCGGTGTCCGGCCCGAGGATCGCGTCTTTCAGGGGTTCTCACTGGCCTTCGATGCCTCGGTCGAGGAACTGTGGCTGGCCTGGGTCAGCGGAGCCTGTCTGGTGGTGGGTACCAGGACCCTCATGCAGGCGGGACCTGAATTGGGAAAGCGCTTGTCGGAGGCCGGTGTCACGGTCTTTTCGACGGTGCCTACGCTGCTGGGCCTCTTGGCGGATCCCGTTCCTTCTTTGCGCCTGCTCATCCTCGGCGGCGAGGCCTGCCCGGCGGATCTGGTGGACCGCTGGTCCCGCCCTGGTCTCCGCATGGTCAACACCTATGGCCCCACGGAAGCCACGGTCATCGCCACCTGGGCGGACCTACAGCCCGGTCACCAGGTCACCATCGGCCGGGCGGTGCCCAATACCCGGGTGTATGTCCTGGATGGCCAGGGCGCGCTCTGTCCCATCGGCGTCCCCGGAGAGCTACATCTTTCGGGGGCCGGACTGTCGGCGGGCTACCTGGGGAGACCGGACCTGACGGCGGAGCGGTTCATTCCGAATCCCTTTGCCGATGGTCCTTTCTGCGATCGGCTCTACCGGACGGGCGACCGAGTCCGTTTCAACGATCGGGGTGAGCTGGAGTTTCTGGGGCGCATCGATGCCCAGGTGAAGCTGCGGGGTTTCCGCATCGAGCTGGATGAGATCGAGGCGGTCCTGCGCCTGGAACCAACCGTGCTGGCGGCGGCAGTGACCCTCTGGCCTGACCCGGGCCTCGAGCGGCTGGTGGCCTATGTGGTCCCCAGGTCCGGGTGCAGCGTGGAGGAAGCAGGACTGCTGCAGGCTCTGCGGCAGCGGCTGCCGTCCTACATGGTCCCCTCGGCCATCGAGCTGTTGGATAGACTGCCCGTCCTGGCCAGCGGCAAGGTCGACCGCAAGCGCCTGCCAGCGCCCGCGGAGCGGGCTCCCGAGCTTCCTTCCAGCGGAGTGCTTTCGGTGCGGGAGGAACGGCTCGTGGCCACCTGGACCCGTCTGTTTCACGGGCGTCGACCGGGCCTGAATGAGGACTTCTTCCGGGACCTGGGGGGCCATTCCCTCCTGGCGGCGGCGGCGGTGTCGGAGCTACGGAAGGAGGCTGACTTCTCCGGGCTCGCCATGCCCGATGTCTACGCGTTTCCGACCATCCGGGCCCTGGCCTTCGAATTCGAGATGCGGGCCGTTCGGCAGCAGGATCGGCCCGCACCGCTGCCCCGCCTGCCCAGGGGAGCGGCATCCGTCTGGCTGCATCGCTTTTGTGCCGTGGCCCAGCTGCTGTCCCTCTACCCGCTCCTCGGCTTCTATGCGCTGCAGTGGATGACACCCTATCTGGTCTATGGCTGGTCGCAGGACCACGACTTCCCCCGGGCGACCGGCATCGCGGCGGCCCTGCTGTCGCTGGCCCTGGTCTACCCGGCCATGTACCTGCTCTCCATCGCCGCGAAGTGGCTCCTCCTGGGGCGGATCCGGCCGGGCCGACACCGCGTGTGGGGCTTCTTCTACTGGCGCTGGTGGCTGGTCCACCGGATCATCGCGGCCACGCCCCTGGACTACCTGGTCGAGTCGCCGCTGCTTGGCTGGTACTTCCGGCTCATGGGGGTCCGGATCGGGGGGAATGTCCACCTCGGCACCACGGCCCTGGCGGCCTTCGACCTGACCCGGATCGGCGAGGAGGCCAGCATCGGCCAGGACGCCCGGCTGAGTGGCTACACCCTTGAGGATGGGTTCCTGGAGATCGGCTCGATCCAGGTCGGTCGGCGCTGCTACGTGGGAAACCGCTCGATCCTTTCCCCTGGCTCCGAACTCGAAGACGGGGCGGTGCTCGAGGATCTCGGGCTGCTTCCCGCGGGTGGGCGGATCCCCGCCGGGCAGCGCTGGGCCGGGTCACCGGCCCGGCCCCTCCCGATCCGGGTGGAAGACCAGCAGCGCACGGCCACACCGCTGGCGCCGGCCTCCGCGGCCCACCGCCTCGGCTTCGGACTGTTGCAGGCGCTGGGGGCCTTCCTGGTGCCCGTGGCGTTCCTCGCGGCGATCTTCCCTGGGTTGATCCTGATCAATGAGCTCTACGCCAGCACCAACGGCTACTTCGCCTATCTGGTGGTGGCGCCCCTGGTGGCCCTCTCCTTCGTGGTGCTTCTGGCGCTGGAGATCGCGGCCGCCAAGTGGCTGCTGCTGGGGCGGGTGCAACCCGGAACCTATGGCCTGCACAGTGGCTTCATCCTGCGGAAGTGGTACGTCGACCGCCTGATGGCCATGGGCCTGGATCTGCTGGCTCCGCTCTACGCGACGGTCTACTTGCCGACCTGGTTCCGGCTCCTGGGGGCCCGCCTGGGTGCCTGGGCGGAAATATCCACGGCGGGCTCCGGTACGCCGGATCTCCTCGATATCGGGGAGGAGAGCTTCATCGCCGACTGCGTGTCCCTCGGTCCACCCAAGGTCGACCTGGGTCAAGTGACGCTCGCCGCCACCCGGGTGGGCCGCCGGGCCTTCGTGGGCAACAGCGCACTCGTTCCGGCGGGAACGGAACTGGGGGACAGTGTCCTCGTGGGAGTTCTGTCGGTGCCGCCCACGGCCCCGGAAGACGCCGCCCGAGTGGAGAGCGCCTGGCTGGGCTCGCCGGCCATTTACCTCCCCCGCCGCCAGGAAAGTGGGGCCTTCGGCGAGGAGGCCACCTTCAGGCCCCGGAAGCGGATGATCCTGCTCCGGGCCTTCATCGAACAGTTCCGGGTCCTGGCCCCGGCCACGGGATTCATCGTGCTCACGAGCCTGCTGCTCACCGCCGTGACGGAGATCGAGGATGCCCACAGCCTGGGGGCGGCGGTTCTCGCGCTGCCGCTCCTGTATCTCGCGGCAGGTCTCCTGGCCTGCCTGTTCGTGGTGGGGGCCAAGTGGATCGTGATGGGCGTCTATCGGCCGAGCGAGAAGCCCCTGTGGTGCAGCTTCGTCTGGCGCACGGAACTCGTCAGCAGCCTGCACGAGAACCTGGCCGATGGCTGGCTGCTGCGGCTTCTGCAGGGCACACCGCTGGTCCCCGTCTACTTCCGGCTGCTGGGATGCCGCATCGGCAAGCGGGTGTGCATGGAAAGCACGTGGCTCACGGAATACGACCTGGTGACCATCGGGGATGACGTCTGTCTGAATGCGGACTGCACCGTGCAGACGCACCTCTTCGAGGACCGGGTGATGAAGATGGACCGCGTGGACATCGGCGCGGGCTGCTCGGTGGGCACGGACTCGGTGGTGCTGTACGGATCCTGCATGGAACCGGGCTCGGTCCTCGGGGATCTCTCCCTGCTGATGAAGGGCGAGACGCTCCCGGCGGGCACCCGCTGGGAGGGATCGCCCGCACGGCCAGCAGCGCCTTTGTCTGGGCCGGCCAGAGGACCTTCAGCCCGGGACCGGGAAGGTCTGGAGGCTGAGGGCATTCAGCTCATCCTCCAGCCGGAGCCGGTTCCAGCCGAAGCACCCGCCGCCTACCTCCGTGACCTGGTCCCGCTTCCTCCGGATGTCCAGGGGCGACCCAGGCTGCGGGATGGCCTGGGACGGGCCTGGTCCTGCAGCAAGGCCCACGCGCCTGGGGTGCAGGTAATCGCGCTGGCGAAGGAGGGCCGCCTCGGAGTGGACCTGGAGCGGCTGGAGCCCTCGCGGGCCCTGGCGGCGGCGTCCGAGCTGCTGCTCCCCAGCGAGCGAGCCTGGGTCGCCAACCTCGCGGAACCTGAACGCTGGCGCGCCTTCCTGGGCATCTGGACGGCGAAGGAGGCGGTGCTGAAGGCCCTCGGGCAGGGCTTCGCCTTCGGCCTGGACCAGGTGGAGTTCGGGCTGCAGGAGGGTGGCCGGATCACCTTGTTGCGGTTGTGCGGGAGCGAGCGGCTGGCCCGTGGGTGGCACATAGAACTGCATGAGCACTCCCTTGAAGGTCGGCGCTACCTGGTGGCCCTGGCCAGGAGCTAGCCGGTCGTGCTTGGCACCCCAGGTGAAGGATCCGCAGGATTCAGCTCCGCCGTTCCAGGCGGGCACCCGATCCACTTTCTCCATCCCCAGCGGCCAGGCCACCTTCACTCTGCCGCTGGTCGAGACGGTAGTCCCGCTGGAATGGGGGCCTGGATCAACCTCACGGCCTCATCCCTGAAAGTGCCGCCGCCGGGTCCAGGTAAACTGGTGGTTTCCGGGAACCCGACATGCTTGATGCCAGCCTCCTCCGCAACGACCTCGATGCCGTGGCGGCGCGCCTTGCCGAGCGCGGCTACGCCTTGGACCGGGTCCGGTACCAGGAGCTGGACCAGCGCCGTCGGGTGATCCTGCAGGAGGCCGAGGCCCTGAAGGCAGAGCGCAACCGGGTCAGCGACGAGGTGGGCCGCCTCAAGCGGGCCAAGGAGAACGCGGATGCCCTCATCGCCCAGCAGCGAGAAGTGGGCGACCAGCTGAAGGCGCTGGAGCTGGCGGAGCGGGAGATCGAGGTGATCTTCAAGGACTTCCTCGCGGGCATTCCCAATCCGCCCCACACCAGCGTGCCCGTGGGCCGCGACGAGCACGGCAACGTCGAGGTCAAGCGCTGGGGCCAGGTCCCGGTCATCGCCACACCCAAGGATCACGTGGAGCTGGGTACGTCCTTGGGCATCCTGGATCTGGACCGCGCGGCCAAGCTCAGTGGGGCGAGGTTCGCCGTGCTGAAGGGGCAGGGCGCCAAGCTGGAGCGGGCCCTCATCGCCCTCATGCTGGACCGCCAGACCGCCGCGGGGTATCTCGAGGTGCTCCCGCCCTACCTGGTGAACGCCGAGAGCATGTACGGCACGGGCCAGCTGCCCAAGTTCGAGCAGGACCTCTTCAAGGTGCCCCACGGGGAGGGCTCGCTCTACCTCATCCCAACCGCCGAAGTGCCCGTGACGAACCTCTACCGGGACGAGATCCTGCCCGCGGACACGCTGCCCCTGCGCCACTGCGCCTTCACCCCCTGCTTCCGCAGCGAGGCCGGCAGCTACGGCCGCGACACCAAGGGCATCATCCGCCAGCACCAGTTCCACAAGGTGGAGCTCGTGACCTTCGCCGCCGCGGACCAGGCCGAGGCCGAGCTGGAGCGGCTCACGGCCGACGCCGAGGCCATCCTCGAGGCCTTGGAGCTGCCGTACCGACGGATGCTGCTCTGCACCGGCGACATGGGCTTCAGCAGCCAGAAGACCTACGACCTGGAAGTATGGCTGCCTTCGCAGAACACCTATCGCGAGATCAGCTCCTGCAGCTGGTTCGGCGACTTCCAGGCCCGCCGCGCCAACATCCGCGCCAAGGGGAGGGAAGGCAAGCCCGCCTTCGCGCACACCCTGAACGGCAGCGGCCTTGCGGTGGGCCGTACCTGGGTGGCGGTCCTGGAGAACTACCAGCAGCCGGATGGCAGCATCCGCGTGCCGAAGGCGCTGCAGCCCTACCTGGGCGCCGAGGTGATCCGCTGACGGCCGTTCCCCTGCTTTGTGCGGAAGGCCTGGGCCTTCAGCGCGAGGGACGCTGGGTCCTGAAGGACCTTTCTGTTTCCATCGCTCCAGGGGAAGCCTGGGGCGTCATCGGCGCGAGCGGCGCGGGTAAATCCACCCTGCTGAACCTGGTGCTGGGCCTCCTGGAACCCACCGCAGGCCGTATCGAATTGGAAGGGGAGCCCTGGTCACCCCTGAGGATGCGGGATCGTCGCCCGCGCCGTCCCCGCCTCCAGGCCGTCTTCCAGGATGCGGCCGCCAGCCTGCCGCCCCACCGCACGGGCTGGGAGATCCTGCAGGAGCCGCTGGAGATCTGGCAGCGTGGCGAAAGACATGCGCGCCGGGAGGCGGCGGCCCGCATGGCGGCGCGGGTGATGTTTCCCGAGGCTGCCTTGGATCAGCGTCCTGAGGCCTGGTCCGGCGGTCTGGCCCAGCGGCTCTGCCTGGGGCGGGCCCTCATGCTGGAACCGGCCTTGCTGGTCCTGGATGAGCCCTTCTCTGCCCTGGACGCCACCCTGGGTGAACGCCTCCGGGCCTTGCTCCTGGAGGTCAAGGCCGCCGGCACGGCCCTGCTCCTGGCGAGCCATGAGCTGGCTTCGACCCGGCTCCTTTGTGACCAGTTGCTTCTGCTGCAGGACGGCCGAGTCCTGTGCCGAGGTCCGATCAGACAGCTGCTGTCGCATCCACCGCACCCGCACCTGCGGGCGTGGCTGGAAGCTGTGCCGCAGCTCGCTGAGGCCTGAAGCCTGAGGCCCTACTCCTCCACCGGCACCTGGGCAGCGGTGGCGTTGATGTAGATGCCGCCGATGTGGCCCCAGAGGCTGCTGAAGCCGGGGCGCAGGCGCCCCTGGCGATCCAGGGCCTGGAGCTCGGCGGAGAGCAGCTTCTGGGCCTCCGTGGTCTGCACGTCCTGGATGAGGTTGCGGCGGGTTTCGAAGGTGAGGGCCGGGGCGGGCTCGCGGGAGGCGATGCGGGCCACCCAGAGCTTGCCATCCTGGGTCCAGAGCACCGGGGTCGCCTGGCCGATAGGTGTGTCCAGGAGGGCCTTGCGGATCCCGGGGTGCGCCACGAGATCCCGCAGGCCGCTGAGGGGAGCCGCTGCCTGGTCGGTGACGGGACCCACGGCCTGCAGGCCACCGGCTTTCAGGGCCTGCTGGGCCTTCGCCACGGCCGCCTTGCGGGCCTCCTCCAGCCGGTAGGCCGCGAGCACCTTGCTGCGGACTTCCCCGAAGGGGGGCACGGCTTCAGGCAGTTCCTCCTGCACCCGGAACAGCAGGTAGCGGTCGCCCAGGGCCGTGGGTTTCGAGACCTCACCCACCTTGAGGCGGAAGACTTCGCCCAGGATCTGGGGCAGCTCGGGCAGCCCCGGGGTCTGGGCCGTGGGCTCGTTGGCGAAGGGCTGGCTGAGGGTGGCGGTAATGCCCAGGCTCTTGGCGGCGGCGGCGAGGTCGCCCCCGTTGGCGCGCTTGCGGATCTGCTCCAGGCGCTCCTGGGCGCGGGACTTGAAGCGGCTGTCGGTGATTTCCCGGGTCAACTCGGCCTTCACGTCCTCGAACTTCTTTTCGCGGCGGCCTTCCAGTTTGATGAGGTGGACACCGAACTGGGTGCGCACCGGCTGGCTGATCTCGCCGGTCTTCAGGGTCGCAGCCGCGTCGGAGAAGGGCTTCACCATCTTGGAGGCATTGAACCAGCCGAGGTCACCGCCATTGCCCTTGGCGCTGGGATCCTCGCTCTGCTCTTCGGCGGTCTTGGCGAAATCCAGGCCCTTCACGAGGCGCTGGCGCAGCAGCTGCGCCTTGGCCATGGCCTCCTGGACCTGGGCTTCTCCTTCGGCCTTGAACAGGATGTGGCGGGCCTTGAACTCGGTGGTGTCCCCCTTGCGCGCTTCAAAAGCCGCCTTGAGGGCCGCGTCGTCCACCTGGAGATCCTTGCTGAGGGCGGCCCGGTCCACGATGACGTACTGGATGACCCGGCGGGGCGACTGCAGGAAGCGGTCGCTGCCAGCGGAATACAGGGCGCCGAGGGTCGCATCGCCGGGGTCGGCGACGGTGCTCGGGTCCACGGTCAGAGTGGCCTGCTGGAAGGCGACCTTCTCGTTGCGGAGGCGGTTCTCCTGGATGATCCAGGCCTCGTCCACGGGGATCTGCAGGGCGGCCTGCTGGACCAGCTTGGTCCGCAGCAGCTCGGAGCGGATGCTGCGCTCCTGCATGGCCGGATTGAACCCGGTGTCCTGGAAGATCTGCTTCAGTTCCGCGTTGGTCTTCAGGTTGCCTTTCGCGTCCAGCAGCATGGGGTACTGGCGCAGGAAGGCCCGGAGCCGGGCACCCACTTCCTCATCGGTCACCACCACATGGTGCCGCTCGGCCAGCTCCTCCATGAGCTTCTGGTTCATGAGGTCCCGCAGGGCCTGGGACTGGACGAAAGGCCGGAGGGTCTCCGGGCTGGCCTGCTTGCCGTAGCGCTGGTAGAGCTCCTGCATGCGCTCGCCCAACTCACGCATCAGGATCTCGTGGCCGTACACCCGGGCCACCACGGTATCGGACGAGACCGCCCCGCCGGTGGGCGCGAGGTAGGCCACCAGCCCCAGAAGGACGACGATCATCACCGCCGCCATGGGCGTGCGGTTGGATTTGAAGACCTGGCGGAAAGAACGAAGCATGCGGGGCTCCAGGGTACGGACCTCTCAGATTACCTCGGGAACCCCATTGGGTTACACAGGAATGCTGGATCGGTCGGGTAACCCTGTTCTGGACTGTGCCTCTGGCCGGGAGCCAGGCCTCTAGCCCGCCTGGACTCGGCGGCTGGGTCGGCTTGTCTCTCCGCAGTCCGGTATCAGGCACCCCGGCGATCGATTACAATGGAATGCTGGAGAGGTTGAATGGCCGTTCTGCCTGTGCTCACCTGGGGGGATCCCCGTCTTAAGATCAACAGCCAAGATGTCGGGGAATGGACGCCGGAGCTGGAGCAGATCGTGGCAGATCTGTTTGAGACTTCGCTCCACGAAGAAGGGGTGGGTCTGGCGGCGCCCCAGGTGGGGGTGAACCTCAACCTGGCCGTGATCGATTGCTCCTGCGGCGAGGATCCAGAGCAGAAGCTGGTCCTCATCAACCCTGAGATCACACAGGAAGAGGGCTCCCAGGTGGGCCCCGAGGGCTGCCTGTCCATCCCTGGCATCCGCGAGGTGCTGGAGCGCCCCCAGAAGGTGACCATCCGCAACCGCGGCCGGGACGGAACCTGGCATGAGCTGGTCGGCGAGGACCTGAAGGCCCGGGCCTTCTGCCACGAGATCGACCACCTGCGGGGGCGGCTCTTCGTGGAGTACTTCGGACCCGTGAAGCGCCAGTTCCTCCAGAAGAAATTCCTGAAGCAGGCCAAGGGGTGACCCGCATCGCCTTCCTCGGCACGCCCCGGGTGGCGGTACCGGCCCTCAAGGCGCTGGCGGAGGAAGGGATCGAGGCGGTCTTCTGCAATCCGGACCGGCCGGCGGGCCGGGGTCGGCACCTGGAAGCTCCGCCGGTGAAGGTGGCCGCCCTGGAACGGGGCTTGGCCGTCCATCAGCCCCAGAGCTGGAAGACCCCCGACACCCGGGCGCTCTGGGAGAGCCTGAAGATCGACCTGGCCATCGTGGTCGCCTACGGCCACATCCTGCCCACGTGGATGCTCGAGGCCTGCCCGGGTGGCGTCTGGAATCTGCACTTCTCCCTGCTGCCCCGCTGGCGGGGCGCGGCCCCTGTGAACCACGCCCTGCTGGCCGGGGACGAGGAGACCGGGGTCAGCCTCATGCGGCTGACGGCTGGGTTGGACGAAGGTCCAGTGTTGGCCCAGAGCCACCGGGACATCAGCCACGAGGCCACCGCGGAAGGGCTGCTGTCCGACCTGGCCGTGGACGCGGCGGAACTGCTGATGGACGAGCTACCCAAGCTGCTCTGCGGCTGCGCCAATCCGGTGGAGCAGCGGCACGAGCTGGCCACCTTCGCCCCCAAGCTCCGCAAGGACATGGGCCGGATCGACTGGCGCCAGCCCGCAGCCGACCTGCATCGGCAGGTGCGGGCCCTGTGGCCCTGGCCCGGTTCCGACCTGTTGATGGAGGGCCAGGCCCTCAAGGTTTGCGGCGTGGGGGGGCTCCGCTCCTGCCACCGGGAACCCGGCCAGCTGGTCTGGGGCAAGGAAGGCGCCTGGCTCATCACCGGCGATGGCGCGCTGGAACTCACTCAGCTCCAGCGGCCGGGGAAGCCCGTCCAGCCGGCGCTCCAGGCGCTTCAGCCCTGGGGCGCTTCCGGAAGCCTCGGGCTGGGGTGATCCTGGACAAAGCAATGCAGGGCCGTGGCCACGGCTTCGATGACCGGGCCCCAGCCGGCTGATGACGGCTGGCGGAAGAGGCGCATGCGGCCCGGGTACCAGGGCGAATCGTCGCGATCCTTGAACCAGCGCCAGTCGGGCTTGTAGTGCGGCAGCAGGACCCAGCAGGGCTTCCCGAGCGCCCCGGCCAGGTGGGCGGTGGCCGTGTCCACGGAAATCACCAGGTCCAGGTTGGCGATCAGGGCGGCGGTATCGGCGAAGTCCTCGATCGAGGCGCTGGGGTCCAGGAGGTCGAGTCCCGGGGGCGGATGGGCGGCCTCCGCTTCCCCTGCCCCCTTCTGCAGGCTGACGAAGTGGACGCCAGGTACTGCCGCCAGGGGCGCCAGCAGGCCCACGTGGGTCAGGGAGCGCTCGTCATCGTTGTCGAACCGGGTATTCCCTTTCCACACCAGGCCGACCCGGACCTTGTCCGTCGGCAGCAGGGCCCCCCACTTCCTGGACAGGTCCGGCCGCGCCTGCAGGTAGGGGATCGGTGCGGGGATGGAATCGGGCCGCGTGTTCCGGTGGAGGGGAATGCTCAAGGGGAGCGTCCAGACATCCCAGCCGGATTCCGGGATCAATTCGCCCAGGGCGATGACCACATCGACTCCGGGAAGGGTCTCGAACAGCCGCTTCAGGGCCGGCTGGCAGACGATCCCGATCCGTGCCGCGCCTTCGGTCTTGAGCCCGCAGGCGTACCGGCAGAACTGGATCATGTCGCCGTAGCCGCCTTCGCATCCAATGAGCACGGATCTGCCGGCCACGCTTTCACCGTGCCAGCGGGGGCCGGGCACCTTTGCCAACAGGTCCAGGTTCCAGGACCGGGCCTCCAGCGCCTGCCAGCCCTCTTCGAACCGGCCCTGGCGCAGCAGGAGGTAGCTGAGGTTGTACCTGGCTTTCGCGTAGGTCGGGTCAAGTGCCAGGGCCCTGCGGCAGCAGCGTTCCGCCGCCTCCTCCTGCTGCAGGCATGCGTGCAGCATCCCTCGGTTGGACCAGAGCGCGGCGGAATCCGGGAACCGCTTCATGGCGCGGTGGTAATGCTGTTCCGCCTGATCGAACTGCTTCTGGTTGACCAGGAGCGCACCGAGGTTCAGGTGGGCCTGGAGGCCTCCGGGATCGAGCTTGAGGGCACGCCGGTAGCTGGCCTCAGCCTCCTTCAACGCACCTGCTTTTTCGAAGGTGACACCCAGGTTGCTGTGAGCTACGGCCAGCTTCGGTGTGATCTGGATGACCTCGCGGAAGCACCCTTCCGCACCCGGCAGGTCCCCCGCCTCCAGGTGCCCGATGCCTCGTGAGAACAAGGCCTCGATCCCGGCGGGATCGGGGCTGGCCGCATGTTTCCTGCCTGGCCGGCGCTTCAACGGGTTAGGCCAGCCGCGCCGCCACATCGCGGTAGTCGGGGTCCATCTCGTAGACGGCCTTGAACTCTTCGGCGGCCATCCCAGTGTGGCCCTGCTGGAGGTAGATTTCGGCCAGGTCGTACCGCAGGCCGATGCTGTCTTCGGGGGGGAAGCCCGGAGCCAGGATGCCCTGCCGCAGCCATTCCACGGCCGCGGCGAGCTCTCCCCGGGCCTGCTCGCAGATGCTGAGCATGGAGCAGCATTCCAGGGTGCGCTCGGGGTCGCCCATGGCGACCTTGAATTCCTCGATGGCGGGATCGATGAGCATCATCTCCTTGTAGGCGATGCCCAGGTTGTAGTGGGTATCGTAGTCGTCGCTCTTGACCTGCTTCTCCACGCCCTCGCGGAAGGCACTGAACAGCTCGTCCACACTCTGGATCTTCTCCACCATGTGCGTGGCGTCGTGCATTTCCTCGCCTTCGCCGCTGTCGATGAGCGCGGTGCCCAGGACATCGGTGAGGTCGAAGAAGGAATTGGTGAAGTCCGTCTCGTCCAGGGCGCTGGCCTTGGCGCTCTTGCCCAGTTTCTGGAGGGCCGCCTCCGCCCGGTCGAACCGGTTCAGCAGCTCTGGGTGTCCGGGGAACTGCTGGAGGGCCGTTTCGATCTCGATCTTGGCTTCTTCGGGGCTGCCGTAGTCCAGCTGGAAGTCGATGTCGCCCAGCAGGTTGTCGAGCTCCTCGGGAAAGTCCTCGGCGGCCGGTGCAAGAGCAGGCGGCGGTGCCGGCGCAGGCGATGGTGCAGGGGCGGGCTCGGGAACCGGTGCCGGCTGGACGAGGGCCTGTGGTGCAAAAGATTCCACCTCGGGAAGGGCGGACAGGGCCGCGATGACCTCCGGCTCCAGCTGGCGGGTGGGCATGGGGGGCAGCGGTGCGGTCGGCGCCGACGGGAAGGCCTCTGGTTCCGGTGGCGGCGTGAAGTCGGTGAGTGTCGCGTCCATCCAGCTCAGGTCCTCGAGCCCCTGCGCGGGGGGCTCGGGGAGCGCGAAGGGAGCGGGCTCAGGCAGCTTGGGCAGCTCGAAGGGATCCAGAGCCTGGGGCTCCAGGTCGGGCAGCAGGGGGAGGCCTTCGCCCAGGGCGATGGGCTCCGGGGCCGAGGGAGCAGGTCTGGGAGTGGGGACGGTCCGCTCGTAGCCGGGCAGGTCGAGCCCGATCAGCATGTCCAGGTCGTCCGGTGGCGGGGGCGCCACGGGCGGGGGCGGTGCAGGCGCCGGCGGGGGCTGGACGGGCGCGGGCGGCGGCATCGCCATGGGCATCCGGGAGGCCGGGGGTGGCAGGACGCCAGGTTCCGGTAGACCCAGGGCCCGACGGTGGATCCGGGTGGAGCCGGGGAAGAGCTGCTCGGCCATATCCAGCAGGTGGGCGGCCTCGAGCTTCTTGCCGATCTGGGCCAGGGCCTGGGCGCTGTGCGAATACTGCATCTGGACTTGGGTCAGCCGGCCCGTGGTGCGATGCACGGATACGATGGCTTCGATGATGGTGAGATCCGCCGGATCCAGCTCCAGGGCCTTCTTGTAGGCCTCGATGGCCCGCTCGGGACTGCCGCCGCGCATGAAGGCCTCGGCTTCCCTGGCGAACTGTTCGATGCGCAGGCGCTTGACCGGATCCACTTCCGTCTCGCCGCCATGGCGGGTGATCTCGCTGAGAGCCGTTGGTTCGCTTCCCCCGGGGCTGCCGGGGAAGGCGAAGCCCGAAGTGGGTGCTGCCGCCGCGCCCGGGACCACGCCCAGGCCCTGCAGTTGACCTGAAAGATGGCCGAGGAGCACCTGGTCGTTGTTCTGGTAGGCCATGCCGTAGGCGGTCTGGAGCGCCTGGACCTGGTCACCGCGGTTGCCGCTCTGGTGTGCGATCTCGGCGAGCAGGATCCAGCCTTCGATGCCGATGTTCCCCTGGAGGGCCGTCCGGAGGCTGCGGGTGATGGCGTCGCCGGAGCCGCGGCGGGCCAGTTCCCGGGCGATGGGCGTGATGAGGCGGATGCCCTCTTCGCCCCGATCGGCCGTGACGAGGTTGCGCAGCGCCCGCTCGCAGAGGGGCAGGGATTTCTCGGGCAGCTGGGCCACTTCAGCGAGGGCCTCGAGGGCCCGGTCCGGGTGTCCGCTGCGCAGTTCGATCTCGGCCAGGGCCTCCAGCAGCTCGGTGTTGCGGGGGTTGCTGGTGAGGCCTTCCCGGAGGTGCTGGGCGGCGGTGGTGTAGTCCCCCTGGATGACGCCCAGGCGGCTCTGGGTCAGGAAGACCTGGGGCGTGGAAATCATGGATTTCGCCCGCTCGAGGATCTGGTTGGCCTCGCCGTGCATCTGCTCCATGGCCAGGGACTCGGCCACCTCGAGGTAGATGCCGGCGGCGCGATCCTTCATGCCCTCCTTGTTGTAGAGGTCCGCCAGCTTGACCTTCATCTTCAGGTTCTTGGGGTCGAGGTCGACGACCTTGTTGAACTCCTCCAGGGCCCGCTTGATGAGCCCCTTCTTCTGAAAGTGTTCGGCCACCTGCAGGTGCACCTTCACCGCGTCGCCGGTCTTGTTCATCTGGCGGTAGAGGTCCGCCAGGCGCTGGGCCGCGTCGATGTCCTCCGGGGCGTTGCGCACGACCTTCTGGAAGATGGCGGCGGCGCGGGCGTGGAAGCCGTCCCGCTCGTAGGCGCTGCCCAGACGCTTGTGGATCTCCACGCCTTCCTTCACCCGGCCGACCTGGACACAGAGGTCGCCGATCTGATTCAGGGTGCTGTAGTCCTTGGGGTTGTCTTCGACCAGTTTCTGGAACTCGTCAATGGCTCGTTCGACCTTGCCCGCCGTCAGGTACTTGTCGGCTTCCTTCTTGATTTTGACGCGGTCAATGGCCATTCAGCTGCCTCAGGATGCCTGCCGGAAAGTGTAGGCGGGGCGGCCGCCTTTTGGATAGAGCTAGCGAAAATGCCGACTTCCGAAGCTGAGGGGAAGCAGGTTTTCCAGCCGGTGGAGCTGCCGGGTGGAGCGATTCGCGAGGAGCACCGGCAGGGTGTCCGCAAACTCGATCAGGGCCTGCCGGCAGGCCCCACAGGGAGGCGTGAGGTCGGCCACGTCGGTGACCACCACGGCGGCCACCAGTCCACCGGGCTGAAGGCCCGCGGCCACGGCGGCACTCAAGGCCCCCCGTTCCGCGCATAGGCAGAGCGGGTAGGCCGCGTTTTCCACGTTGCAGCCACCGAACACGGCGCCGCTGGAGGTCAGGACGGCGGCGCCCACCTGGAACCGGGAATAGGGCGCGTGGGCATGATCCCGGGCCGCCCAGGCCGCATCCAGCAGGGGGGCCCAGGCGGGGGACTGCGGATCGTCGTACACGGGAACCTCCTTGGTCATCAGCTTAGCGGGATACCCGGTGGTCCCGCTTCCTGGGTGCCACAGGCCTGGGCCAGGGCCAGGGCGCGCCAGCAGGGCGTGTAGCCGTGCACTTCGCGGATGCCCTCGGTCCCGTGCAGCTCCAGGCTTATGTCCCGCTTCTGCAGCCGCGCCTGCAGCACTGCCCCGGACAGGCGTTCCAGCTCCCGTTCGAAGGGCCTGCCGGGGGTCCAGGTGGTGAGGTCCAGTCGCAGGTGCAGGCCCAGGGGCCGCTCCTCCTCGAAGGTGCGCACCCAGGGCTGGCTCCGCTGGGCCGTTCGCTTCCAGTGGACCCGGCCTGGCGCATCGCCCAGCCGCAGAGGACGCGCACCCTCGGGACTGCTGTTCCCCTCCTGGGGCAGGGTGCGGCGGCCCTCACCCTGCCAGTGCGCGGGCTGGGCGGGTGGAGTCCGGGGATGGGGCAGGGCCAGGATCGTCTTGTCCAGCTCGATGAAGCGGGATTTCTCCAGCAGCCCGAAGGGAAAGCGGGTCCGGAGCTCCAGAGTCCGGGCCCGAATCCAGCCCCGGCGCGCCGCCCGGGCATGCAGCACCACCACCGTCTCGCCCGTGGAACTGACCCTGGCCAGGAAGCTGGGCTCCACCGTGCTGTCCTCCAGCACCAGGTGCAGCTCCAGTCCCCGGAGCCGCCCCCGCCCCGCGTCCTGGAGGCGCAGCCGGAGCCCCCCGCGGACCTGGGCGAAGAGGTTGCCCTCCTCCAGATCAACCACCTTCAGTCCCTGCAGGGCCCTGCGGCTGAGAATGCCCGAGACCAGGAACAGGCCGAGCATCAGGGCGAAGACCAGATAGAGCAGGTTGTTGCCCGTGTTCACGGAAAAGGCCCCCACCCCCAGCAGGGCCAGCAGGTACTGGGCGCCGAGCCCCGTGAGGGACAGGCGCAGGCGGCGGTCGTTCCAGAGGAGCATGGGCTCAAGACTACCGCCAGGGACCTTCCTGGCACTCCTGCTAGCATGATCCCTCTTCCCCAAGGTCCCCATGTTCGAGCGACTCTTCCGCACCAAGTCCCTGGAGCAGCTGCGCGCCAGCGCGGATGAGCCCGAACACCAGCTCAAGAAGAACCTGGGGGCCTTCGACCTCACCATGTTCGGCATCGGCGCCATCATCGGCGCCGGCATCTTCTCCAGCATCGGCACCGCCGCCGCCGGGAACATGGCCGACGGCCGCCTGCCGGCGGGGCCCAGCCTGGTGCTCAGCATCCTCATCGTCGCCCTCATCTGCGGCTTCACCGCCCTGGCCTATGCCGAGATGGCCTCCATGATCCCCGTGTCGGGCAGCGCCTACACCTACGCCTACGCCACGCTGGGCGAGCTCATGGCCTGGATCATCGGCTGGGACCTGCTGCTGGAATATGCCATCTCCAATGTGGCCGTGGCCATCTCCTGGGGCGACTACGCCCGCAGCTTCCTGTCCACGGTGCTGCACGTGGACATTCCCGGCTGGCTGGGCATGGACCCGCGTACCGCCCTGAAGCTCGTGGACGGTGTTCCGGCCTTGGGCCTGTCCGCCAAGCTCCAGGTTCTGGCCCAGGCCAAGGCCGGGTTGGCCAATGGGGCGGTGGTCTTCGCGAACTGGGACGTGGTGAAGGCCGCCCCCACCCTGGGCGGCTTCCCCATCACCATCAACCTGCTGGCGGTGGTCATCACG
Source organism: uncultured Holophagaceae bacterium (assembly GCA_903884655.1). GTDB lineage: Bacteria > Acidobacteriota > Holophagae > Holophagales > Holophagaceae > Geothrix. Next base: position 54,354 of record CAISFO010000079.1, read on the forward strand.
GTGCTCATCACCTGGCTCTGCTACATCGGCATCAAGGAGAGCGCCCGGGTCAACGGCGTCATGGTGGTGGTCAAGGTCATCATCCTGCTGGCCGTGATCGGCCTCGGCATCAAGTTCATCGACACCGGCAACTGGCACCCCTTCGTGCCCCATGGCTTCAAGGGGATCCAGGCGGGCGCCGCCATCATCTTCTTCGCCTTCATCGGCTTCGACGCCGTGAGCACCACGGCCGAGGAGTGCAAGAACCCGGGCCGGGACCTGCCCCGGGGCATCCTGGGTTCCCTGGTGATCTGCACCTTCATCTACGCGGCCGTGGCGCTGGTGGTGACCGGCATGATGCACTACTCCCGACTGGGCGGCATCGCGGATCCGCTGGCCTACATCTTCACTCAGCACAAGATGCTGGGCCTCGCCGCCATCATCAGCTTCGGAGCCGTCATCGCCACCACGGCTTCCCTTCTCGTCTACCAGGTGGGCCAGCCCCGCATCATCCTGAGCATGAGCCGGGATGGTCTCCTGGGAAAATGGTTCGGCAAGGTGCACGACAAGTACAAGACGCCATCGCACGCCACCATCCTCACGGGCTTCCTGGTGGCCATTCCGGCGGCGCTGCTCAACATCGACGAGGTGGTGGAGCTGGCGAACATCGGCACCCTCTTCGCCTTTGTCATCGTGTGCGTGGCGGTGTTGCTGCTCCGCAAGCGCCGTCCCGAGGCCCCGCGCAAGTTCGTCATGCCCTTCGCCTGGATCGTGGCGCCCCTGGGCATTCTGGGCTGTTTCTGGATCGCCAAGGGACTGCCCGCCCTCACCTGGTACCGCTTCTTCGGGTGGCTGGGCATCGGCCTCGTGATCTATTTCTTCTTCGGATCGCGGAACAGCAAGCTGAGGGCCTCGACTGCGTCATGATGGTCCCGACCAGGTGGGTCGCGTAGAAGGCTCCGATGGAGCCTTCGGAGCGGGGCCCCACAGGGAGGGACGTAATCACATGTTTACCGGACTCATCCGATACCTAGGCACTCTCGAATCCCGTTCCACCCGACCTGGCGGGGCCCGGTTGCGCATCGCCGCCGCCCCGGACCTGCTGGCCCGGGCCGACCTGGGCGCCAGCATCGCCGTGAACGGCGCCTGCCTCACCAGCATCGCGGTGGATGGCCGCAGCTGGGAAGCCGAGCTCAGCGAAGAGACCCTGGAGAAGAGCACGCTGGGGCGCCTGGCCCTGGGCGCCACCTTGCACCTGGAACCCGCCCTGCGGGTGGGTGATCCCCTGGATGGCCACCTGGTGTCGGGCCACGTGGACGGCATCGGGCAGCTGGTATCCAGGCCCCAGGGCCAGAGTGGCGTAGACGAAGGCATCTGGCACTTCTCGCTGCCCATGGCCCTGGCGCCCATGACCGCCCCCAAGGGTTCCATCGCCGTAGACGGCATCTCGCTGACCGTGGTTGATTGCGGCACCGACTGGTTCACCGTGGCCCTGATTCCCGAGACCGTGAAGCATACGGCCTTGAACGCCATGCGGCCCGGCGATCCTGTGAACCTCGAAGCCGATCCCATTGGCCGCTTCGTGGCCCGGGCCCTGGCCCTGCGGGGCACCGACGAGAAGCTGACGAAGTTCGCCCGCCAGGGCTGGCAGGGCTGAAGGACCCTCTGGGGTGCGGTCCGGGGGTGGTCCCGGTTTGAGACGCGGCAGCCCTTGACGGATTCATGGGAGGAGCCACCTTTTAACCTAGAGATAATCTATGGCTAAACGCTGGTGGATGCTTCTTTGGGCGGTGCCGGTCCTCGGCCAGGGTGTCCCCTGGTACCAGGTCGCTGACCACGGCTGGGGCATGGCCGTGGGCACGGGGTTCTCCGAGGTGCCGCTGCTCGTGGACGTCCACTACACCTTCAGGCCAGGGATCGGCTTCTACCTGGGCGGGGGCGGAACGCCCCACACAAAGAACAACGACTTCGACTTCAGCTTGAGTTTCAACGACCGGGGCACCCTGCGCCAGGTCAAGTCGGCGGGCTACGTCGGCATCGCCGTGACCCGGCATCCCCGGGTCGCCTGGGGCGTGGGTTTCGGAAGACACACCACAAGCTGGGAGGTCGACCACGGCGGATGGTTCACGGCGGAGGAGATGGCGCGGCTGGATTCCTCCAGGACCCAGCAGGGGGCCCATGGCTGGGTGGCCTACTATCCGGGCCGCATCTTCGGGGTCCAGGCCCAGGCTGGACCGGGCTGGGGCGGCCTCGCCCTGGCGATGCGATTCCGCTAGGGCCTATTCGGGACGGTCCACTCCCGCGCGCCCTTCCGGCCGTGGTCCAGATCGCGCTGCCGCTCCCGCTCCTTCAGAGTCTCGCGCCTGTCGCCTACGGCCTTGCCCTCGGCCATGGCCGCCTTCACCTTCTTGGTGCCTTTGGCGTTCAGGTGGATGGCCAGAACCCCAATGGAGCGTGGAAGTAGCGGAGAGCCCGTGCCCTCACATGTAGGCGGCAGGATTCCGCAAGGTTAATCAAATTAATAAAAAATCGGTATTGATTGAAAATTCGGTTTCTTTATGTTGAAGGCATACCCACTACCCAACCCGGCGCGACGATTCCGATGCGTCCATCTGGAGGAACTTGACATGAAGGCTGCACTCGTCGCTGGACTGGGGCTGCTCTTGCTTTCCAGCTCTGCCTTTGCGGAGACCAAGAAGTACACTGCGCCGACACCATCGCGCGCCACCGAACACAAACAGCAGGACTACAAGCGCCAGGATCGTCAGACGGAGTACCGCCGCCAGGACACCTACCGGCAGCAGCAGAATCAGGTGGTCAAGGATTCGCTGAAGAAGCAGCAGGGGAAATAAGCGGCAGTCCTTTACACGAGGGTGGGGCAGGGGCCGCACAGAGCCTCCGCCTTGATCCGACCCTACTCCCTCGCGCCCTTCCGGATGCGGTCCATCTCCCGTTTCTGCTCGCGCTCCTTCAGGGCCTCGCGCTTGTCGCCCACGGCCTTGCCCTCGGCCAGGGCCACTTTCACCTTGATCATGCCCTTGGCGTTCAGGTAGATGGCCAGGGGGATGATGGTGAGGCCCTTGCGCACGACCTTGGCGGTCATCTTGGTAATCTCGGCCTTGTGCAGCAGCAGCTTGCGGGCGCGCAGGGGCTCGTGGTTCGCGTAGGTGCCGAACTCGTAGGGCGAGATGTGGGCCTGCTTGAGCCACAACTCGCCGGCCACCACGTCCACGTAGGCATCCTGCAGCTGACCCAGGCCCGCCCGCAGGGCCTTCACCTCGGTGCCCTGCAGGGCGATCCCCGCCTCCCAGGTCTCGAGGACGTGGTAGTTGTGGAAGGCCTTGCGGTTGCGGACGAGATCTTCACCCATGGGACCAGTCTACCCTCCCGCTAGACTGGAGCTTTTGGGACATCCCGATGCTGCAGAAGGTTCTAGCCCCCATCGTCGCTTGGATGGTGGCCGTCATGGCCGCCATGGGGCCCCTGGGCGTCATGATGCTCATGGCCATCGAAAGTGCCTGCATCCCCCTGCCAAGCGAAGTCATCATGCCCTTCGCCGGGTATCTCGCCTTCAAGGGGCAGCTCACCTTTTTCGGCCTGGGGGCGGGCAATCCCGTGGCCCAGATCTGGATTGCGGGGATCTTCGGTGCGCTTGGCTGCAACCTGGGCAGCATTCCTGCCTACGAGGTGGGCGCCTGGGGTGGTCGGCGCGCCGTGGAGAAATACGGACGCTACATCTGGCTGCACACGGGTCACCTGGATCAGGCCGAACGCTTCTTCGCCCGTTTCGGCACCTGGGCCATCTTCATCGGCCGCCTGCTGCCGGTGGTGCGCACCTTCATCGCCCTGCCCGCGGGCATCGCGAGGATGGACCGAACTCGCTTCCACATCTACACCTTTTGCGGCAGCCTGCCCTGGTGCCTGGTCCTCGCCTGGATCGGGTTCAAGCTGGGCGAGCAATGGAACACGCTCGGCGCCTATTTCCACAAGCTCGATGCCGTCATCGGCGTGCTGATCCTGGCGGGCGCAGGGTGGTTCGTGTTCGACCACTTGAAGAACCGGGCGAAGGGCTGAGGGCATCCTGGAGCTTTCAGGGCTGCGGAAGGCCCTTGAGGTTGTTCAAGTGCCTTCTCAACTCGTCCATGCCGAAGGGTTTCGCGAGCAGCGTCACGCCCGGGTAGGCCTGAGCCAGCTCAAGGGCAGCCTGGTCCACCCGGCCCGTGGCCAGGAGCACGGGCAGGTCCGGCCGTAGGTCGCGCAGCCGGGGCAGCGTGCCCCTGGCGCCCAGGCCGGGCATGTTCACATCCAGGAGGACGACCTGCGCCCCATCACCCGCCGCAAGCCGCTCGAGCGCCTCTTCGCCATCACGGGCCAGGGAGACGCGGTGCCCGAGGCACAGGAGGATGGATTCCAGGGTGCTCCTCAGCACCTCATCATCATCCACCACCAGGATGTCCAGGCGACGGCCGGTGGCGGCGGGGCGGGGCTCCACCTGGGGGAGTTCTTTGGGCTCCTTCGTCTCGAAAATGGGGAAGCGCAGGATCACCTTGGTGCCCCGGCCGGTCTCGCTCTGCAGTTCCACCGTGCCCCGATGGGCCTTCACCGTGCTGTAGACGATGGAGAGCCCGAGGCCCGTGCCTTTGCCCGGGGGTTTGGTGGTGAAGAAGGGGTCCAGCGCCTTTTCCAGGACCTCCCTGGGCATGCCCGAGCCGTTGTCCTCGACTTCCACGTGCACCCAGTCCGGCTCGGCGTTCCGCGTGCGCAGCGTCAGGGTGCCTCCACCGGGCATGGCGTCCAGGGCGTTGATGCACAGGTTCATGATCGTGTGGACCAGGGCGCTGGGGTCCCCCCAGATGGTCCGGAGGTCCCTCTCCAGGTCCAGGGCGAAATGGACCTGGCCCAGGGTGGTGTGCTCAAGCATCTGCACTTCCTCCTGGATCAAGGCGTTCAGGTGGACCTCGATGGGCTCCGCCAGGTCCCTGCGGGCGAAGTCCAGGAGCCGGCGCACCAGATCCACGCCCCGATGGCTGGCCTGGGCAATGATGCTGAAGGCCTTGTGGACCGGCGAACCGGGAGGCTGCAGCTCCTGGTGCATCGAGGCCATGCCGAGGACAGAGCCCAGCACGTTGTTCATGTCGTGGGCGACGCCACCGGCGAGGCTGCCCAGGCTCTCCATCTTCTGGGAGCGCAGGAGAAGCCGCTCCAGTTGAAGCCGGCGTTCTTCCGCCAGCTTGAGATCCGTGATGTCCGTGTGGGAGACGATGAGCCGGGCGGGTCCGGGCTCCTGGAATCGCATGATGCGGGCCTGGTACCAGTGCCGCTCCTGTTGGGAATGACACGGGTACTCGAGGGTGAATTCCGGGAGATCTCCCTTGAGCATGTCTCTGATTCCCTGGGCCATCCTCGGTGCTTCCTCCGAGTGGGGACCCGAGGCCTGGTCGCACACCTCCAAGTAGCTGAGGCCTTCCCAGGCGCGCTGCGGAGGATTCCCGCTGGCCGCGGAGACATTCCGCCAGGCCTGGTTCACTTTCACGATCCGGCCTTCCTGATCCAGCACCACGAGGCTCGCCGTCAAGGTGTCGAGAACCAGGTCGGAAAACCGCTCGGAGATCCGCAAGGCGGCCTGGCTGGTCACGCGATCGGAAATGTCCCTGGAATTGACGACGATGGCCTGGATGGAAGGCGTGTCCAGCCGGTTGACCGCGACCGCCTCCATCCAGATCCAGGAGCCGTTTTTCCGGGCGTACCGGTACTGCACGCGGACTGGATTCTCCGGCCGGGCCATGCAGTCCTGGAAGGCCTCTCCGACGGCCGGGGCATCCTCCGGGTGGATGAACTCGAAGGTGCTGTGCCCATCCATGTCGGCTGCGTCAAACCCGTGCAGCCGCTGGGCGGCGGGCGAGTTGTAGATGAGCCGCCCCTCGCCGTCCAGCAGGGAGAGGATGTCCCAGGAGGAATCCAGGAGGGCCCCCATGCGCTCGGCGCTCAGCCCCTGGGATGTGGGGCCCGGGGCGGGCTGTCCGGACTTTGGGTTCGTGCTCACAGGCACCTTCGGCGAAAACCTTACAGGGGTGATTGTCTCCCAAACCTGTCCGTGGCCGCCACGAGGGCGCGCGAAATTCCGGCGTCATAGGCGCTGTGGCCGGCGTCGGGGACAATGACCAGATCGGCGTCGGGCCAGGCTTTCGAGAGGGTCCAGGCGCTTTCCATGGGGCAGACCATGTCGTAGCGGCCCTGGACGATGGTGCCGGACAGGCCCCGCAGCTTCGGCGCGTCCCGCAGCAGTTGGCTTTCCTCCAGCCAGCCCTGGTGGATGAAGTAGTGGCACTCAATGCGGGCGAAGGCCAGCGTCGTGGCCTCGTCGCCGTAGGAGGCGATGAAGTCGGGATCGGGGATGAGCTTGCTGGTCGCGCCCTCCCAGACGCTCCAGGCCCGGGCCGCGGGCAGGTGCACGGCCGGATCCTCGCTCATCAGCCGTTTTGCGTAGGCCTTCAGGAAGTCGCCGCGCTCGGCCTCGGGGATGGCTTCCCGGTAGGGCTCCCAGGCATCCGGATAGATGCGATTCGCGCCCTCCTGGTACAGCCAATCCACTTCCCGCTGGCGCAGGAGGAAAATGCCCCGGAGGAGCAGTTCGGTCACCCGGTCGGTGTGCTTCTCCGCGTAGGCCAAACCCAGAGTGGCGCCCCAGGAACCGCCGAAGACCATCCAGCGGTCGATGTCCAGATGCTCGCGGATGCGCTCCACATCGGCCACCAGGTCCCAGGTCGTGTTCTCCTGCACGTCGGCGTACGGTGTGCTCTGGCCGCAGCCGCGCTGGTCGAAGAGGATGATGCGGTACAGCTCGGGATCGAAGTAGCGGCGATGCTTGGGACTGGTGCCACCACCGGGGCCGCCATGGAGGAAGACCACTGGCTTGCCCTTCGGATTGCCGCTCTCCTCCACATGGAGTTCATGCCGTTCGGACACCTTCAGGCGTTGCACCCGGTACGGTTCGATGGGGGCGTAGAGCCAGCTGACGGGATCCTTGCGCAGAGTCATCCACACTCCTAGACGAAGAACAGGGCCGCGGCGCCGGCCAGGGCCAGCAAGGTGCCAAGGATCGCATGGCCGCCCACCTTCTCCTTGAAGATGAAGAAGGACACCGGCAGCAGGATGACCGGTGACAGGGACATCAGGGTGGCGGCCACGCCCATGGGGGCCCTGGAGATGGCGACGAGGGACAAGACCACTCCCAGCACCGGCCCGGTCATGGCGCCGAGGCCGATGAAGGCCGTCGCCCGGCCATCCCGCAGGCTTCCCAGAAGGCCCCGCAGGCGCCCCGTGGCGCCGAAGTACAGCAGGAGGGCCGCCACGCCTGCAGTGACGCGGATGAGGTTGGCCGAGATGGGCGGGAAGTTTCCCGCGAGGCCGAACTTGCTGAACAGCAGGCCCACGGACTGGCCCAGGGCGCCGCCGACTCCCAGGAGAATGCCGCGCCACAGGTGGGGGTGATCCTCGTGCTCGCCGCCGCCCCAGACGACCCAGGCGATGCCGCCCAGGGTGGCCACCATGGCGAGGACCTTGGGCAGGCTCAGGCTCTGGCCCAGAACCAGCCAGGCCAGGAGGGCGCTGAAGATGGGCGACAGGGTCATGAGCAGCATGGCCAGCCGGGCGCCGATGAGCACGAAGGCCTCGAACAGGACGGCATCGCCCAGGGCGAAGCCGATGAATCCACTCATTCCCAGCCAGCCCAGCCTTGCGCTGCCCGCCTGCAAGGGGAAGGCGCTGCCGTAGACGATCTGGTGCACCAGCACGAGCGCGATCCAGGCCAGGAGCAGGCGGCCCAGGTTCACCGCCGCCGAGCCCACTCGGCGCCCAGCCACCGTGAAGCACACGGAGTTCAGCGACCAGCACAGCGAGGTGAGCAGGGCTGCGCTTTCACCTAGGTAGGACAAGGGGACTCCATCCGCTTTCCCGAGAGCATCAGAGAAGAAGCATCATCTTACGATGTTATATGAATATCTGCAGGATGCTGTTGCTCATGAGCATGCCGCGGGATCCAAGGCGCACCTGATCGGCCTCCCAGAGGACCAGGTCATTCTTCGCCAGAGCGCGGAGCTGCCGTTCCCAGGCATCACAAGTGGGACGGAGGTCCAGGGTGTCGGCCCGGTCCCGCAGGGCGGCCCAATCCACGCCCCGGTGCATCCGCAGGCCCAGGAGGGGGATTTCCGCCAGCGCTTCGGCGGCGTTCAGTTCCTGCAGGTCCACCTCGCCCCGCCCCGCTGCCCACAGGGCGATGTTGCCACTCTCCGTCCAGCGGAAGTCCCCCAGCTGGGAGGCGGCGCCTGGCCCAAGGCCCAGGTAGGGACGGCGTTCCCAGTAGCGGGTATTGTGGATGGACTCGGCGCCGGAGTGGGCGTAGTTGCTGATTTCGTAGGGCTCGAGGCCCAGCCGTGGAAGCTCCACCTGGAGCGACTCGAAGACATCGGCCACCTCGTCCTCGGTGGGCAGGGTCAGGCGCCCCGCGTCGATCTCCCCGCGGAGGGGGCAGGCCTTGTCCAGATCCAGCAGGTAAATGCTCAGGTGCTCAAGGCCCGTGGCGGCCAGGGTGCGGGCATCCTCCACCACCTTGGACAGCGATTGTCCGGGGATGCCCACCATGAGATCCGCGCTGCGGCGCTGGAACCCAGCACGCCGGGCCAGGTCGAGGGACTCCAGGGCCTGGCTGGCACCGTGGATGCGGCCCAGGCGGGACAGCAAGGTGTCGTCCAGGGCCTGCACGCCAAGGCTGATGCGATCCCAGCCCAGTCGGCGGGCGTCCTGCAGCCAGGCCAGATCCACCGTACCGGGGTTGGCCTCGAGGGTGGCCTCCACCAGGGGCGCCATATCGAAGGCGGCGCGCACGGCGGCCGTGAGCGCTGCCAGCTCGTCCGGGGCCAGCAGTGAGGGCGTGCCGCCGCCCAGATAGAGCGTGTCCACGGCCGGCCGATCCAGGGCAGCGCCCCAGGCGGCGAGGTCATCGATGAGCCGGGCGAGGGTGTCCGGCTGGAGGCTCCGGTCCCGGGTGGTGGTGAAGGAGCAGTAGGTGCAGCGGTCGAGGCAGAAGGGGATGTGAAGGTAGAGGCCCAGGGGATCCGACTGTGCCGCAGGCCGGAGGAGGGGCAACCGGGACTGGAGCTCAGGGTTCAACCATCACCTGCTGCATGGCCTTCCGCAGGTTCCGCACCTCCGTGGGGAAATGCCAGGGAGCCTGCAGGGGGTCCGCGGCCTGCTGCAGGGCCTGGTACCGCTGCTGCAGCATCACCCGGTGCTCGGGGCGCAGGGCCTTGCCCGTCCCCATGTGCTGCATAAGCAGTTCCATGTTCTGCCAGAGCCGCAACGCCATGGGACGGTACAGGTAGACGTTGAGAAGCAGCTGCCCGCAGGCCAGCCCAAGCAGGAAGAACCCCACGACCAGGGGAACCCGAGATCCGGTTCGGATCCCGAGGGCCAGCCACCAGCCCAGCAGGCTCAGGAGCGTCACGGACAGGACCGGCAGCAGGGGCAAAGCCCAGAGCCCATGGCCCCAGAGACAGTCATTGATCAGCGAGTCCGACACGGCCTCCAGGGTGCGGCGATCACCCTCGGCGCGGGCCTTGGCCAGGTGCTTGTCCAGGGCCTCCCAGGCGCGCTGCTGGGCGGCCGAGAGCGGGTGGAGGTTCTGGCCCTGCCCAGCGTTCGTCCGGAGCATCTGGGGCCGGTCGGCCTTCCCGGGCACGACCGCTGCGGGAGGGGGGGCCTCCAGCAGCTCCGCGTCCGACGGCGGCGGCGTGTTGGTGACGTGGGTCTGTCCTGCGGAGTCACGCCAGTAGTAGGTGCGCTGCGGGGCCTGGCCAAGGAGGGCCAGGGCCAGCAGGCCGGGGAGCAGCATCACCGGAGGCGCTCAGAAATGCGCATCGAGCGCCTCGCACCAGAAATGGTAGACCATCTGGTGGATCTCCTGGATGCGGGCCGTGACCTGGGAGGGCACCACCAGTGCATCGTCCATGACCCGCGCGAGCTGGCCGCCGTCCCGTCCCAGCAGGCCCAGGGTGCGGACACCCAGCTCCTTCGCGGCAGCCACGGCCCGGATCACGTTGGGGCTGTTGCCGCTGGTGCTGATGCCGACGAGCAGGTCCCCGGGGCGGCCCAGGGCCTCCACCTGGCGGGAGAACACCTGCTCGAAGCCGTAGTCGTTGCCGATGGCTGTGAGGGCGGAAGTGTCCGTGGTGAGGGCGATGCCGGCCAGGGCCCGCCGCTCTTTCACGTAGCGCCCGCTGAGCTCGGCGGCGAAGTGCTGGGCGTCCGCAGCGCTGCCGCCATTGCCGCAAACCAGGACCCGACCGCCCCTCCGGAGACGCTCGGCCATGTCATCCGCCTGGGCGATGATGCGGTCCATCTCCTGCCCGAAGAAGGCCTGCTTCAGGTTGATGGAGTCCTGGACATGCTGGAGGAGTAGCGGCTTCATGGCGGCAATTGTGACAGGAATTTAGGCACAATCTTCCGCGTGGGGGTGGCAGACTGCGGGCAGTCGCGTCTCCACAGGTATGGATCCCATGGAATGGCTTGCCCTCCAACATGCCCTGCTATCCCATCTTCCGGTGGCCATCGGCCTTCTGCTGCCATGGCCCCTCCTGGCGGCGCAACGGCGTGGACGCGGGTTCCGCAGCTGGTGGACCGTGGCCCGTTACCTGAGCTGGGCCGGAGTGTTGGGAATCCTGGGCTCCCTGCTGAGTGGCTTGGCCATGGGGCGGCTCCTGAGCCTCTTGCCGGACCAACGCAGCCTGACCCTGCTGGCTTTCGGGGATGGACCCCAGTTGCATCTGCTCCGGCATGCCCTGCTGGGAGCCGTCTCCCTGCTGCTGGGGGGAGCGGCCGTCTGGGCCATGAACCGTCCTCGCAAGGACTACGAGAGCCTGGGACTCCTGGCCTTGTCCCTGGGACTCCTCTGGTCCCTCCTGCTGCTCGTGACCGGCGAACGGGGCTTCCGGTTGGCTCAGCGGCACCTGCAGGCGCCCGTCCAGAAGCCCATTCAGGCGCCCGTCGCGGCAGCGGTTGTCCCCCCGGTGCCGCCACCCCAGCCCAGACCAGAGGCGGACCCGGAAGCCGGGCTGCCCCTGCGCGCCCTGGACTTCGCCTCCCTGGTGCCCATCCAGGCGGACCCAGTCAAATCCCTGGCCCACGGTGGGCGCTGGATCCGGGCCTACGCCAGTCCCGAAGCCGCCGGGGCCTACCGGGCCGGCTCCCCACTTCCCCAGGGGGCGCTGATTGTACTCAGTTCGGTGGAGGACCGCTGGGGTCGCCCCGGTCCGGAAGTGGGACCGGTCTACGCCCTGGACATGAAGGTCGCGGGACCTGCGCTCACCTTTTACTGGGGCCGCATTCCCGAAGCGCGCCGCGGGGAGTTCGCAGGCGAGTCCCGGGTCTACTGGCGGGGCAGCGATGCCCATCTCGACACCTGCCGCGCCTGCCACGCGGAGGGCATGGCCGATCCCGCCAAGCGCAGCCGCTGGCGGCCCAAGAAGGTCGTGCCGGCCGAGTGAGGATTCATTCGGCCGCTGCGAAGACCTCTCTGGGTTTGCCCGCACCCCGATCCGGTCCCACGATGCCTTCTTCCTCCATGCGATCGATGAGCCGGGCCGCCCGGCCGTAGCCCAGGTTCAGCTTGCGCTGCAGCAGGCTGGTGCTGGCCTTGCGCTCCCGCTTGACCACGGCGATGGCACGGGCGTAAATGTCGTCCACTTCATTCATTTCGGCATCGTCGAAGAGGGCCGTCTCCTCCTCGGCTTCCATGGCGCTGATGAGGGCCTGGTTGTAGTCGGGGCGGCCCCGTTCCCGCAGCCAGGTGACCAGCCGCAAAGTCTCTTCCTCGCTGAGGAAGGGTGCATGGATGCGCTTCGGGTGGCTGGCGCCATTGGGCAGGTAGAGCGCGTCGCCGGCGCCCAGCAGCTGCTCGCCGCCGCTGCAGTCCAGGATGGTGCGGCTGTCGATCTTGGTGCGGACCCGGTAGCTGAGACGGCTGGGCAGGTTGGCCTTGATGACGCCCGTGACCACGTCCACGCTGGGCCGCTGGGTGGCGAGGATGAGGTGGATGCCCACGGCCCGGGCCTTCTGGGCGATGCGGGCGATGCTGTCTTCCACCTCGCTGCGGGCCACCATCATGAGGTCCGCCAGCTCGTCGATGACCACCAGCACGTAGGGCAGGTGCTCGAGCATGGCTGGCCGGTCCGGCCAGCGGGGGTTGGGAGTGCGATCCGTGAGGTCCAGGTAGCCGCCGGCTTCAGCGATCTTGGCGTTGAAGCCCTTCAGGTCGCGGACGCTGAGCAGGGCGAGCCGCCGGTAGCGGTCCTCCATCTGGGCCACCACCCACTTAAGGACCCGGCCCGCCTCCTTCATGTCGGTGACCACGGGGGCCCACAGGTGCGGGATGTCCTCGTAGACGCCCAGCTCCACCATCTTGGGATCCACCAGGATCAGCTTCACCTCGTCGGGCATGGCCCGCACGAGGCATGAGCAGATCATGGCGTTGACGCCCACGCTCTTGCCGCTGCCGGTGCTGCCGCCGATGAGCAGGTGGGGCATCTTGTTCAGGTCGGCCACGATGGGCCGACCCGCGATGTCCTTGCCCAGGGCCAGGTGCAGCAGCCCGCCCGCGTCCCGGAAGGCGGGGCTGTCGATGACCTCGCGGAAGGTGATGATCTCGCGCTTGGGATTGGGCACCTCGATGCCCACCAGGTTCTTGCCGGGGATGCGGTCCATGCGCACGGCCTCGGCCTGCAGCGCCAGGGCGAGGTCTTCCTCCATGCCCAGAATCCGCGACAGCGGGATGCCGGCGTCCGGCTGGAACTCGAAGACCGTGACCACGGGGCCGGGCTGCATGCCGGTGACCACGCCCTTGATTTTGAACTCGGACAGCTTCTGCCCAATCAGCTCCTTGATGTGCTCCAGCGTGGCCAGGTCGACCTTGGCGTGCTGGCCAGGGGGATCGAAGAGGCGGCGTGGCGGCAGTGTCTCCCGCTCCGTGATGGCCTGCCTGGGCGGCTCCGGGGGGAGGGGCGGCAGCGGCCGGGGTGTGGGTTCCGTGAGCGGCAGGGGCGGCTGGACGATCTCCCGGCCGAAGCGGTCCTTGGCCACCTGGGCCCGGGCCACCGTGGGCTTGGGCGGCACCGGAGGCGGAGCGGAGGCCAGCAGCTTGGTCCGGAAGGGCGCTGTGGGTTCGGACCCCGTGGACACAGGGCCTGCGGCAGGAAGGGTCTGGGCGTCGAGGATGGTGGAGGCCGCATCCAGGTTCATGGAGTGGATGGGCGGCAGCAGGTCCTCGGCCCGGATCAGGGGCTGCTTCCGCTTGGCTTCGGCGGTGTCCAACTCAGCCTTGAGCAGGGATTCCCGCTGGTCTTCAAGCGCCTGCTGGCGAAGTGCCAGGGCCTGCAATCCTGCTGCGTCGCTGGCGTCGATATCAGGCTGATTCGGGCTGCGGCCCCGCAGGAAGGGGCGTGAAACCATGCTGAGGAAACCCTGAAAGCCCTTCGCCGGCATGGGCTTCATCCAGGGCCAGGCCTTCTCGCCAAACCAGCGCCGCAGGAGGCTGCCCAGCCCCTTGGTCAGAGCCGGCGCCAGCACCAGGGCACAGACCAGCACCAGGAGTGCCAACAGCAGAGGAAGACCCACCGGGCCCAGGAAGCGGCGTTCCAAGGGCCACAGGCTGCTGCCCAGCCAGCCGCCCCAGCGCAACTGGAGGGTGCCACCTTCGGGCAGACCCGCCCAGGTGCGGTTGCCGAAGGCCCCGAGGGCCGTCCAGAAGGAGAGCCCCAGACCCACCCAGGCCAGTCGACCGGGCCAGTGGCGGCCTTGCCGGGGCCAGGCTTCCCACAGCAGGTAGGGGGGAACGATCCAGCCACCGATGCCCATGAGGGTCTGCAGCAGACCCGCCAGGGTGGCACCCACGGTGCCGCAGAGGTTCTGCACGGCATTGACGGCGGCCCCCTGGGTGAAGGGGTGCGGATCCAGGGGATGGAAGCTGCCCAGGGAGAGCAGCAGCAGCAGGGCTACGAACCCCATGCCAGCCCTCAGCATCCAGCGGCCGATCCCCTTCAAATCGCCTCCAAGGTGTGGCCCCCAGTGTAGCCCAGCGGACAGGCTCCTAGCGGGTCGACGCGTGGGATCCGCTCAACAGGGCCAATCGCTGGTGGGGATTCCAGACGGGCTTGCCCAGGTCGTGCAGGATGGCGCCGGCGGTCACGAAGGACCAGCCTTCCTGGCGCGCCCGATCCATGAAGGCGCCGAGGCCCTCCGTGGGGCGGTCCCCCAGCTCCCGGGCCGAACCCAGGTGCATGAGCACGATGAGGCCGTCGCCGTCCCGTCCCAGCCGCTTTTCGAGGCGGGCCACGATGGCCTCGCCGCTGCGGTAGAGGCGCCGGTCCTTGGGCCCCGCCCAGTCCAGGGTGTCGGCCCCTTCGCTCCACCCCACATGGCGGTAGCCCAGCTCCTCGGCCCAGCGGCGGATTTCCGCCGTGTGTTCGCCGTACGGGGCGCGCCAGTAGGGATCCATGGGTCGCCCCAGGAGACGCACCAGGGCCGCGTCCGCATCCAGCAGCTCCTTCTGGAACCGTTCCCGAGTCCACTTGGGATCGCGTTTCATGCCCGGTGCGAAGTGGGGGTGGTTCATGGTGTGGTTGCCCAGTTCGTGCCCCTCGCCGGCCATGCGTTTCACGAGGGCCGGATAGCGCTGGATGAAGGCCCCCGTGAGGAAGAGGGTGGTTCGCACATGACGGGCTTTCAGCAGGTCGAGCACCTCGGTGGCGACCTCTGAAGTGGATCCGCCATCAAAGCTCAAGAGGATGCGCTTCTGACCGCCGGGTCCCCGGGTCAGGTTCAGGGCTTCGCCCATGCCGGGCCAGGCGGTCGGGGTGCCAGGGAGGGGGACGACCGGAGTGACCATGGCTGCAGGGGGTGGTACGGGTTTCGGTGCCACCGGCGCAGGCGTGATCGGGGAGAACAGGGAGGCCCTGCGTGCCACCTCCCGGGGGGCTTCGGTTGCGCTTGGAATGGCCACGGACTTCCGGCCCGGGATCGGCGTCACCGGCAGGTTCCGCAGCTGGACCTCGGTGCGGATTTTCGGCGCGGGAGGCTCGGGCTCGGGCAGGGGGGTGGGTGCGGAGACGGCCTTCCGCGCGGGAAGGGCGGTCTCGGGATGGTTCCGCAGGCGGGCTTCCGTCACGGCCCTGGGCGCAGGGGGCTCCGGCTCCGGCTTAGGCTGCGGTTGAGGTTGCGGCTTGGGCTGAGGTTGGGGCTGGGGAGGGGGCGGGGCCACCACTGGACCGGATGGCAAGGTCGGCTGCCTGGCGAGGATGGGCGGCGGTCCGGAAACCTTCGGGGGGGGGCTCGGCAGGGAGAACTCGAAGCGCGCCAGTTCCCGACCATCCGCCGTGCGCAGCACCGCGGATTCACCGGCGGGCGGGCGGAAGAATTCCCAGCGCACGGGGCCGATTTCGGCGAAGCGGCGCTCCCGGATGGAGCGCCCTTCCAGCACGAGCTCGGTGTTCTCGGAAACCTCGCCTTCGATCACGGCCAGGCCGCCCAGGGGATGCCAGGTCCAGGCCCCGACCGAGGGCAGCGGGCTGGCGATCTGGGACGGTGCCGCCGCGGGCCGGTCGGTCCTTCCACAGGCCACCAGCATCAGCAGCAGGAGCGCGGTGGAGCGCAGCTTCATCGGTCTTCGCCGTTGCGGCAGAGCGCCCAGTAGTTGGCCTTCTCGCGCACCTTCACCCAGCGAGGTTCCAGGGCCGCTGCCTTGAGATGGCTGAAGGCCCGCTCGGCGAGGACTTCGGCGGTGGGGTTGCGGTGGACAAGATCGGGCTGGTCGTTCAGCAGGCGGTAGTCCAGGGTGGCGACCCAGGCATCCAGGGCAGACGCGAAGGCTGGCTCATCCGATGCTGAGGCGAGTTCCACGGCGGCCTCGACTTCCCAGTTGTGACCGTGGCGATCCTCCTGGAAACCGGGGAGGTCGTGGAAGTGATCGGCCACAAAGGGGCGCCGGAGGGAGAGGGTGAATGGCATAGGAGATTATAGCTGTGATTCGTCGAGGCCGAGTTCGGTGCGAAGGGCATGGAGGTACGCGAGCATGGCCGCCTGGCGGGGTTCGGCCAGACGTTGGCCTGCGGCGGTCTTCATGCCTGTGGCGAGCTTGAGGAGCTTCCGCTCGAAGTGATCCAGGCTCCAGGCCTTGTCATCCAGATCCCGGTGTTCGGCCCAGGGATCCTCCGGGTGCCAGAGCCCCGCGCCGAAGCTGGCGCCCGTGGCGAAGACCCGGGCCACGCCAATGGCACCCAGGGCCTCGAGCCGGTCCGCGTCCTGCACCACCGCGGCCTCCAGGGTGGCGGGGGTGCCCCCTCCGCTCCAGCTGTGGCTGGCCACTGCGGCGGAAACGGCTGCGGCCCGGGATTCGAGCCCAGGGGTTTCGGCGCACCAGCGGGGCACCAGCGCGGCTGCCATCTGGGCCGTGAGGGGTGATTCGGGATGGTTCTTGGGCCGGTAGACCAGGTCATGCAGCAGGGCTCCGGCCACGCAGACGGCCGGGTCCGCCCCTTCCTGCTCCGCCAGTCGCTCCGCCAATCGCGCCACCCGCAGGATGTGTCCCAGGTCGTGGGCCGCGTCGCGGTGGAAGGGTTCCGCGGAGAGGTGCGAGCGGAGCCGCGCCAGGAGGGGCTCGAACCAGGGGAAGGGGAAGGCGGGTGGCATGGGTTCAGGCTAGCGGAAAGGGCCCTGCGGTTCATCGTGGGTTACAGTAGGCGTTTGCGGTCTGGAGTCCCCATGCGAACCCTGGCAGTGTTCGTGCTGAGTCTGAGCCTCGCGGTCTCGGCCTGGGCCCAGAAGGCGGATCCGAATTTCGATCCCAAGAAGGATGTGTCCCTGCGCTTCGAGAAGGGTGCGGTGGTGGTGGGCGTTCCTGTGGGGGTGCACCTGAAGGCCTCCTTCATGGCGGTGGCGAAGAAAGAGGGTCCCGGCACGCTGAAGGTGGGGAAACTGCCCCCCACCACGGAGAAGGACGAACTCGGCGATGGCATCTGGCACGGCATGGTGGCTGTGCCGGTGAGTGGCGAAGGTCTCTCCGGCAAGGTGAGGTTGTACGTGACCTACCAACCCTGCACCGAGGGTGAGGGCGGCGTCTGCTACGCACCTGCCACCCGCTGGATGGACGTGGATTCCGCGCTCATTCCTGCGTCCGCTCTCGCGGAGAAATCAGCGGCCAAGCTGCCGAAGCCTCCGCCGGAAAATGGGGTTGAGGTGCCCAAGCCAGTTGCGACATTGGCTGTTGCGAGCCAACCGGCCCCGGCTTCTGATCGTGGCCTCAGCTGGGCCCTCCTGGTGGCCTTTGGCTACGGGCTGGCCGCCAGCCTGACGCCTTGCGTGTACCCGATGATCCCCATCACCATGGCCATCGTGGGCGCCCGGAGCAGCGGCATGCTGAAGGGCTTCCTGCTCTCGCTCACCCTGGTGCTGGGGATGGCCGTCACCTACACCACCCTCGGCGTCGTGGCGGGACTCAGCGGTGCCGCGTTCGGCGCGGCCGTGCAGAAACCGGCCTTCCTCATCCCGGTCTCCCTGCTCTTCGCGGCCTTCGCCTTCTCTCTGTTCGGCGCCTTCGAGATCGCCCTGCCGGCCGGCCTGGCGGCAAGGCTGCAGGGGGATGGTTCCCGCAAGGGCTTCGGCGGGGCCTTTCTCATGGGCCTTGTGCTCGGTCCCCTGGCGGCGCCCTGCGTGGGCCCCTTCCTGGGCACCGTGCTCGTCAACATCGCCCAGCACCAGGGGGTGGTCTCCGGCGCCCTGCAGCTGTTCGTCTTCGCGCTGGGCATGGGCGTGCTGTTCATGGCCGTGGGCACCTTCAATGCCGCCCTGCCCAAGAGCGGCGAATGGCTCGTCCGGTTCAAGCAGATCATGGGGCTGGTGGTGCTGGGCTTCGCTGCCTGGAACGTGCGGTTCATCGTGCCCACCTGGGCCAACTTCGCCCTCTGGTCCTTCGTGCTGCTGACGGGGTCCGCCGTCTTCGGCCTCTTCGAATCCGCCGATGACATGGTGGGCCAGATGCGCAAGGGCTTCGCCGCACTCCTGCTGGCCGTCGCCTTGATTCTGGCCCTGCGGTCCACCGAAAGCGCCTTTGGAGTGGACTTGCTGCCCAGGGGGGGTGCCCCCGCGATGGTGGAAGCGCATGCCGGCTGGCTCGAGCAGGATCTGGAAGGGGCCCTCAGCAAGGCCAAGGCCGAACGCAAGCTGGTGATCGTCGACATCTACGCCGAGTGGTGCGCCCAGTGCAAGGAACTGGACGAGAAGACCTGGCCCGAGGCGGGCGTGAAGCAGTGGTTGGCCCAGAACGCCGTGTCCATCCGCATCGACACCGACGCCAAACGGCCGGATCTGGCCGAGAAGCTGCAGATCCGCAGCTACCCGACCGTGCTCCTGCTGGATGCCGATGGCAAGGAACTGAAGCGGATCCTGGGTTACCAGAAGCCCGAGACGATGAAGGCCTGGTTCGAAGGGAAGTGATCCCGCGATCTGCCAGCCTTTTCCTCAGAAGTGGTAGGCCAGCCCTCCGCCCAGTCGCGTGACCCTGGCGTTGAGGACTTTCGCCAGGACGCTGCCTTCCGCACGGAGGCTCCATTGGCGGCCGAGATCCAGGCTCAGCCCCAGGCCCACCTGGGGTGTGGTGCCATCCCCGGCATGCTCGCCGGGCGCAAGGACCGGATCGCGGGAGCCCTGGGAAGCGCTCCAGTAGGTCCAGCCGGCCCGTCCATAGGCCGAGAGGGATCCCGTCAGCGGGAGCCGGACCAGACCGGACACGGTGAGGCTGACGACGTCCCGCCGCCACGTGGAGCTGCCGTCGCTGGTGGGGAATTTGCCATAGCCGTCCAGGCTGATCTCGACTCCCCAGTGACGGCCCCCCTTCGCCCCGGCGAAGGCCGAGAAGGTGCTGGTGGTGAAGGGCGCCTTCGGACTGGAGGCTCCCATCCAGGACTCGGACCGGATGGTACCGAGGACGAGGCCTACATAGCGATCCTCGGACTGGCCCGAGCTGGATATCGATCCCTGGGCCTTCAAGGTGGGCAGGGCCAGCAGCAGAAGTACGGCGATGCGCAGCCACACTGGGTTCCCTGGCAATGGGGTGCCGGACATGAGTCCTCCTGCGGATCCTGTGAAGTTCATCAAAAATGACCCTTGGATCGTCATCCGTCAAGGCAAGGCACCCATCCCAGTGGAGCAGGGCGGCGGCTCCGTGATCCCGCGGCGACAGGCAGAAAAATTTTTCGCACGACGATGCAAAAACAATGAAATTAGGCATTACCTGCCTTCCATCTGGACGGTGCCGGGGTAGGCAGCGGTTTTGGAGTCCGGTGGACCTGATGTGTGGCATTGTTTCCAGGTCGATTTCCCCACACATTCTTCCATCCCCTTCCGGGTGGCCTTGGCATGAGGCGCCGCACATGGCTCTTTCAACACCTCCCCTGGCGAAGCTCTCGACTCAGCCACCTGTCCATCGGCAGGAGCTGTCCCCCATCTACTTTCTGGAGCGGGCGGGGGACATCTACGCCGAACGTCCGGCCGTCACGGATGGCGACCAGCGCTACACCTGGCGGGAATTCCGGGCGCGGGCCCGGCGGTTCGCCTCGGAGCTGCGGACAGACGGCCTCAAGAAGGGCGACCGGGTGGCCTTCCTGGCCTTCAACTCGGAGCCACTCCTGCTGGCGCATTTCGCGGTCCCCATGGCCGGGGGCATCCTGGTGGCCATCAACACCCGCCTGAACCCCGAAGAGATCGCCTACATCATCAGCCACAGCGGCGCGACGCGAGTATTCGTGACGCCGGAACTGCTGCCCCAGCTTGGTGCCGTGCCCCCCACGGTGCAGCGCGTGGTGCTCGGCCCTGATTTCGAGGCATTGCTGGCCCGGGGCTCCGAAGCCCCCCTCGAACTGTGTCTGGTGAGCGAGGACGAACCCATCACCATCAACTACACGTCCGGCACCACCGGGCGGCCCAAGGGGGTGGTGTACCACCACCGGGGGGCCTACCTGAACGCACTGGCCATGATCCTCGATCACCGGGTCCAGGCGGAAAGCCGCTACCTGTGGACCCTGCCGATGTTCCACTGCAACGGCTGGTGCTTCACCTGGGGCCTGGCCGCCGTGGGTGCCGAGAGCGTCTGCATCCCCAAGATCGAGCCAGGGCCGACCTGGCAGCTGTTCGATGCGGGGGTGACCCACTTCTGTGCGGCCCCCACGGTCTGCACCATGCTGGTGGCCGACCCGGCCGCCCACCGCCTGGAACGGCCGGTGCGGCTGTTCACCGCCGGTGCGCCGCCTTCCCCGACCCTGATCGCCCGCATGGCCGATCTGAACTTCCAGCTGGACCATGTCTACGGCCTCACGGAAGTCTACGGACCGTTCACCATCAACGTGCCCAGCCCCGGAATGGGCGCTCTGCCCGCAGAGCAGCAGGCCCAGCTCCGGGCTCGCCAGGGCATGCCGAATGTCTGTGCGGGGGAAGTCCGCGTGGTGGACGACGCCATGAACGACGTGGCCATGGATGGCGCCACCATGGGCGAGGTGGTCATGCGCGGCAATGTCGTCATGACCGGCTACTTCGAGGATGCCGAGGCCACCGACCGGGCCTTCTTTGGCGGCTGGTTCCATTCCGGCGATCTGGGCGTCCACCATCCGGACGGCTCCATCGAGCTGCGGGACCGGGCCAAGGACATCATCATCTCCGGCGGCGAGAACATCTCCACCATCGAGGTGGAACAGGCGGTGGTCTCGCACCCGGCGGTGATGGAGTGCGCGGTGATCGCGGTCCCCGACCCGAAGTGGGGCGAGGTGCCCAAGGCCTTCGTCACGCTCAAGCCCGGGGCCTCGGTCACCGCCGAAGAGCTGGTGGCCCACTGCCGCACCCGGCTCGCCAACTTCAAGCTGCCCCGGCACATTGAATTCTGCGCCCTGCCGAAAACCTCGACCGGCAAGATCCAGAAATTCATGCTGCGGGACAAGGAGTGGAAGGGGCGGGACCGCCGCATCAACTGATCGAAAGGGCCCTGACCAGCTCCAGGCCCTGCTCCGTCCTGCTCAGGTACCAGGTAAGCGCCTGTCCATCCACGAGGTGGACGGCGGCCTCCGGGCAGAGCCTCTGCAGTTCCGCCTGGTGGCGCCGATTGAACCGGTAGGGCTCGGTGGGGAGCAGGATGATCCGGGGATCCAGCGCCACCAGCGTTTCCTCTGACAGGGCCGGGTAGCGGTCCGGGCCAATGGGCGTGACGCCTCCCTGGCGCAGCAGGTCACCCACGTATGTATCCGGTCCGGCGCTCATCCAGGGCTCGCGCCAGACCAGGGCAAGGGCCCGCGGTCCCTTCCTGTGCCGCTTCTTCAGGGCCTTCTCAAGGGCGGTGGCCTGGACCTCGGCGGCCTCACCCACACCCAGGAGCTCCCCGAGGGAGCGAAGGGCGGCGATGCAGTCTTTCACGGTGCGGATCTCCAGGACCAGCCAGGGGATGCCCAGGGCCGTGAGGGCGTCGGCCACCGCTTCTGGGTTCTCGTCCTTCTCGAGGATCACCAGGTCCGGCGCCAGATCGCGAATGCGGCCCAGGTCTGGATCCTTGGTGCCACCCACGGCGGGCACGGTGTTCCGGATCCACCTGGGCTCGATGCAGTACCGGCTGCGTCCAGCCAGCCGCGTGGCGAGCCCCCATTGCACCAGCAGTTCGGTGACCGAGGGGACCAGGCTCACGATTCGCTGGGGACCGGTGGTCGAGGGGGCCTGGGAACTGAAGGCCGACGCCGGGAGATCGGGTGCGCCTGTGATCAGCTTCACGCCCAGGTGCGGATCCTTCATCTTGCCGAGTCCCGTGGGACAGAGGTCCAGCAGGGTGCAGCCCGCGCAGTCAGGGCGCCGGGCATCGCAGACCCGGCGGCCGTGGAAGATGAGCTGATGGTGCAGCTCGATCCAGTCTTCCCGCGGGAAGAGGGCGCAGAGATCGGCTTCCACTTTCTCGGGTGTCGTGGCCTTGGACAGCCCCAGGCGGCGGGCCACGCGGAAGATGTGGGTGTCGACGGGCAGGGCGGGCACCCCGAAGGCGTTGGACAGGACCACGTTGGCGGTCTTCTGGCCCACGCCGGGCAGGGCGGTGAGGGTGGCGAGGTCGGCGGGCACCTGGCCGCCGTGCCGGGCCAGGAGGGCCTGGGCGAGGCCGATGAGGTTCTTGGCCTTGTTGTGGTAGAACCCCGTCGATTTGATGAGGCCTTCCAGCTCGTCCAGGCGGGCCTGCGCGAGGCTGGCCGCATCGGGGAAGCGGGCGAAGAGCGCCGGGGTGGTGAGGTTGACCCGGGCGTCCGTGCACTGGGCGCTGAGGATGGTGGCCACCACCAGCTGGAAGGGATCCAGGTGGTCCAGGGCGCAGCGGGCGTCCGGGTAGGCGGCCCGGAGACGGGCCTGGAGCTGCGGGGCATCGGGCTTGGACAGGCGCATGGAATCAGCATAGGAGCGCCCGGTGCCGATGGGAGAGGCAGGTTTCGCTAGACTACGAACCGAGGTGCCCCATGCCCACGACCTTCACGGGAAGGCTCGACTGCCAGGAAACGGCCCATCACTACCTGGAGCTGGTGCGGTCCAACGTGAAGAAGCTGGGCTTCTCGCCCGGCCTGGGCGTCATTCTCGGCAGCGGTGATGCCGGCAGCCTGACCTACCAGCGCTGGCTCATGAAGGACTGCGAAGACCTGGGCATCCACGCCACCGACCTGCGGGTGGAGAACGGCATGCAGATCGTGAAGCTGCTGGCGCGCCTCAACCAGGACGAGAAGACCCACGGCATCTTCATCTTCTATCCCCTGCGCTACGCCGAGATCAAGGATGACGAGGTGATGGACCTGGTGGATCCCGGCAAGGACATCGAGGGCCTGCACGCCATCAACATCGGGTTCCTGAACAAGTACCGGAAGCGCATGGACGATGGCACCCAGCACCGCTGCATGACCCCGTGCACCGCCCGGGCCATCGTGAAGACCCTGAAGCGGGGCTTCGGCGAGGGCTGGCTGGCGGGCAAGACCGTGCTGGTGATCAACGACAGCCTGCGCATCGGAAGGCCCCTCACCGCCATGGTGGCCAACCTCAAGGCCACGCCCATCCTCTGCCACCAGAACACCAACAAGGAGCACCTCGAAGGCTTCATCCGCATGGCCGATGTCATCGTCAGCGCCGTGCCCGCGCCGAACTACCAGATCAACACCGACTGGATCAAGGACGGCGCCCTCTGCTTCGACCTGAGCGGCGACGGCAACTTCGACTACGAAGCCCTGGACCGCCGGGGCATCCCCTACACCGACACCAACAAGAACAGCGTGGGCAAGGTCACCCGCGCCATGGCCCTGCTGAACCTGACCTACGCTGCGGGGCCGGGCTGATCAGAACCGCGTGGTAAGGACAAGCCCCAGACTGCTGCGGCGCCGCACGGTGAGCCCTGGCGAGAAGGGACGCTCCAGGTGCTCCCCCTCCAGGCTGACGGCCCAGGCGGGGTGGAAGGCCCAGCCCATCCGCAGGCGGGGCCCCAGAAAGGCGCCCTCGCCGGGGGGCACTTCCACGATGGCCCCGATGCCCACGAACACGGCCTTGGCGGTGGCGTTGGCATCGGCCACGAAGCGGATGGCATTGTCGCCGTCGTCCCAGTGGCGGGCCCCCAGGCCGATGCCCAGGTGAAGGTGGGCGAAGTCCCCGCCCTCCCGCACCTGCAGCTCGGTGATGGGCACGGTGAATTCGACGGCCGTGGCCCGGGGCTGACGGATCACCGACAGCAGGGTGGACTGGGCTGACAGGGGGAGGACGGACAGGGCAAGGAGGCAGAGGATTCGGCGCATGGACAGGCTACTGGCTCCCTCCGGCCAGGTTTAGGAACGGGCCAGGCCTTCGTGTTACACGGAATTCACAACCTGGTCACATCCTTCCGATCCAAAGCCAGGGACCGCCCACCGGACCTGGAAGCCATCGAGGTGCACCGTGAAGATCAGTCGAAAACTGATGTGGGGCTTCAGCCTGGGAGGCGTGGCCCTGGTGTTCGTGGGAGGCATGGCCTATTACATGAATGCTGTCGCCATGAGCGAGAGCCGGCGCGTGATCGACGTCAATTCGAAGCTCGTGGAACACGGCCAGCGCATGCGGGCCAACATCAACATGCTGCGCCGCTACGAGAAGGACCTGTTTCTGAACCTCGGCGATCCCGCAGCCATGGCCAAGTACCAGAAGAGCTGGACCGAGGCCCGGGAGCATGCGAAAAAGCGCATGGAGCAGCTGGCCCGGCTGGAGAGCGATCCCAAGCAGCAGGCCACCCTGGCGGAGATCAACAGCCAGCTGGAAGCCTACGCCAAGGGCTTTGCCGGCGTGGTGGCCCAGATCCAGTCCGGGGCGATCAAGACGCCCGTGGAGGCGAACCGCGGCATCGGCCAGTTCAAGGAAGCCACCCACAAGGCCGAGGCGGCCATCACCGCCTATGCCACCGATGAGGACCAGGCGATTGCCCGAGTGTTGAAGGATCTGGACGCGTCGAACCGCCGGGGCCAGACGATCATGTCGGCCACGATGCTGCTCACCCTCGCCGGGCTGGGCGTGTTCGCGACCGCCCTCATCCGCTCCATCCGGACGCCCCTCAAGGACATCGCCCACCTGGTGACGGACATGGGCCAGGGGCAGGGGGACCTCACCCACAAGCTCGACTACCAGGGGAAGGACGAGCTCGGGGACATCTGCGAAGGCGTGAACCGGTTCGTCGAGAAGCTCCGGGGCATCATCTCGAATGTGGCGCGGACGACCGAACAGGTCGCCTCGGCGGCCCAGGAGCTCAGCGCCACCGCCGAGGAGATCAACCAGACCACCACGGAGCTGAGCCAAAACGCCGAGCGCCAGCGCGAGGCCATGATCCGGTCCTCGTCGGCCCTGGAGCAGATCTCGGCCTCCATCACCCAGGTGGGAACCGCCGCCAGCGAAACCGAGACCATCGCCAAGGGGTCGCTGGACCTGGCGGCCCAGGGCAGCGCGGCGGCACAGGAAAGCACCCACGCCATGGATGCCATCAAGGAATCCTCGGGGAAGGTGAACCGCATCACCGGTGTCATCGCCGACATCGCCCGCCAGACGAACCTCCTGTCCCTGAATGCCGCCATCGAGGCGGCGAAGGCCGGGGCCCAGGGCAAGGGCTTCGCCGTGGTGGCGGAGGAGATCCGCAAGCTGGCGGAGCGCAGCTCGACCGCGGCCAAGGAGATCTCGGTGCTGATCACGGAGAGCACGGATCGGGTGGAGATGGGGGTCGAGTCCGTCGGCCGGGTCGGGCGAAGGCTAACTTCCATCGACGAAGCCACCCGGGACAGCACCAGCCGCATCCAGGGGATCTCTCTGGCGATGGAGGAGCAGTCGAAGGCCAGCCAGGAGATGGTCGCCGCCGTGAGCGTCACCACCCAGATCTCCGAGCAGACGGCGGGGGCTTCCACCGAGCTCTCCTCCACCATCCAGGAGGTGGCCCGCACCATTGAGGAGCTGGCCCGGGTGGCCCACGACCTGCGTGCCCAGACCGGCCAGTTCAAGCTCGCCTGATCGGTCTCTCGCTGGCAGGCAGTCCCTGGACCATGTGGCCCACAGGGCTTCCGCCCGAGGGTAAGGAGGAAATTCTGGGCGAGGAATCTTGAAAAAAATATCGACAGGGGTTGCCAGGATGCAAACAAATTCGTGCAATGGACGATCCATCCACCAGCACGAAAGATAAACGACCTAACCGGTGTTATTGAGGAAGCCCATGAGAATCAGATACAAGCTAAGGATTGGTTTTGGTGTGAGCGCCCTGGTGATCGCTCTGGTGGGGGGCTTCGGGGTGTATGAAACCCATACGATCTCGACGGCCAGCAACGAGGCCATCAACGTGGGGATGAAACTGGTGGAGCACTCCCAGCGCATGCGGGCCAACATCAACATGATGCGCCGCTATGAGAAGGACCTGTTCCTGAACCTGGGCGATGGCGAGAGCATCGACAAGTACGAGAAATCCTGGGAGGAGGCCCGAGCCCACGCCAAGCAGCGCATGGAGCAGATGGGCAAGCTCGTGGACGAGCCCAAGCACAAGGAGACACTGGCGACCATCAACCGCAACCTCGATGCGTATGCCATAGGTTTTGCCTCCGTCGTCGCGCGAATCCGATCGAAGGTCATCACCACGCCCGCCGAGGCCAACCGGGCCGTCGCCGAGTTCAAGGCGCCCACCCACAAGGCCGAGGCCGACATTGCGGCCTATGCCGCGAAAAATGACGAGGAAACCGCTCGGGGGATGACGGAATTGAACGCCGGGACCCGACGCAGCCAGATCCTCCTGGCCATGTTCTCCCTCATCGCCTTTCTGGGCATGGGCGGCTTCGCCCTGATCCTCGTCCACACCATCCGGGGGCCATTGGAGGATATCGAGGCCCTCGTGGTCGACATGGGCCAGGGCGAAGGCGATCTGAGCAGGCGACTCAGCTATCGGGGGAACGACGAGCTGGGCGCCATCTGCGGGGGCGTGAACCAGTTCGTGGAGAAACTCAACCACACCATTGCCCAGGTGGCCCAGACCGCTGAGCAGGTGGCCTCCGCCGCCCACGAGCTCAGCGCCACAGCCGAACAGATCAACCAGACGACCACGGAGCTGAGCAACAGCGCAGAGCGGCAGCGGGTAGCCATGACCCAGTCTTCTTCCGCACTGGAGCAGATGTCCGCGTCCATCCGCCAGGTTCGCACGGCCGCACAGGAAGCGGAGGGCGTCGCGGAAGGGTCCTTGAACATGACGGCCCAGGGCTCGGCGGCGGCCGAGGAAAGCAACCAGGCCATGGATGGCATCAAGGAATCCTCCAGCAAGGTGAACCGAATCACCAGTGTCATTGCCGACATCGCCCGGCAGACCAACCTCTTGTCCCTGAATGCCGCCATCGAAGCCGCCAAGGCCGGGGCTCAGGGCAAGGGCTTCGCGGTGGTGGCCGAGGAAGTCAGGAAGCTCGCCGAGCGCAGCGGCAACGCCGCAAAGGAAATCTCCACCCTGATCCAGGAGAGCGGCGAGCGCGTGGAGATGGGGGTCAGCTCCGTGGGCAGCGTGGGGCGCAGCCTCGCCTCCATCGAGACCTCCACCCGGGACAACACGGACCGCATTCGCGGGATCTCCCGGGCCATGGAAGAGCAGGCCCACGCCAGCCAGGAGATGGTGGCCGCCGTGGGGACCACGGCCGAGATCACCGAGCAGAATGCCAGCGCCACGAACCAGCTGGCCTCCACCATCCATGAAGTGGCGCGCACGATTGAAGAGCTCGCCCGGGTCGCCAATCAGCTCAAGGGCCAGACGGCCAAGTTCAAGCTGGCTTGACCGGCCACTCGCTGGCCAGCAGCCCATAGACCGCGTGGTCCACATGGCGGTCCGCCAGGCGTTCCACCTGCCGCAGGGTGCCTTCGTGCCGGAAGCCCAGGCGCTGGGGAATGGCGCGGCTGCGGCGGTTGCGGACACCGGCCCGGATCTCGATGCGGTGGAGCTTCAGGGTGCGGAAGCCATGGCGCACCAGGGCCGTGACGGCGCTGGTCATCAGGCCGTGACCCTCAGCTTCCTGGGCCAGCCAGTAGCCGATGCCGGCGCTGCCGTTGGCGGCGTCGATCCAGACGAAGCCCGCGATGCCCACCAGCCGGTCCCGCCACCAGAGGCCGAAGGACTGGGCCGTCCCGGCTTTGGCCTGGGCCCGGACGCGAAGGATGTAGGCCCGGGAGTCCTGGACGCAGCGGTTGGCATCGGGCCAGGGGAGCCAGCGCCGCAGGCGCTCCCGGTTTGTCTCCACCAGGGCGAAGAGCGCCTGGGCATCACTGAGGTTCAGTGGACGCAGCTCCAGGCCGCGACCAGCCTTCAGAACAGCGGCCATCACCGCCCCGCAGGATCTTGGAGGGCCGCGGCCCGGCCCGCGCGCCAGAGCACCAGCAGCTGGTCGAGCAGATCCCCGAAACGGTCGAGGTGCATGGCGTTGGGGCCGTCGCTGTGGGCCTTTTCCGGGCAGTCATGCACCTCGAAGAAGAACCCGTCCACGCAGGTGGCCGCCGCCCGGGCCAGGGTGGGGATCATCTCCCGGGCACCCCCCGTGGCGTTCCCCAGGGCGCCGGGCTTCTGCACGCTGTGGGTGGCGTCGAACACCACCGGGCAGCCGGTCTTGCGCAGGTGGGGGAAGCTCTGGAAATCCACCACCAGGTTGCCGTAGCCGAAGGTGGAACCCCGCTCCGTGACCCACACCGGGCCGTGGCCCGGGACGGACTGCAGCTTCTCCACGCCGTGCTTGAGGTCCCAGGGGGCCAGGAACTGGCCCTTCTTCAGGTTCACGGTGCGGCCCGTGGCGGCGGCGGCGGCGAGCAGGTCCGTCTGGCGGCAGAGGAAGGCGGGGATCTGCAGCACGTCCACGGCCCGGGCCGCGGGGGCGCACTGGCTGCTCTCGTGGACATCCGTCAGCACGGGCACGCCATAGCGGCTGCGCACCTCCGCGAGGATATCGAGGCCCTCTTCCATGCCGGGGCCGCGGTGGCTGCCGCCACTGGTGCGGTTGGCCTTGTCGAAGCTGGACTTGTAGAGGAACGGAATGCCCCGGTCCTCGGCCAGGTCCCGCAGGCTCCCGGCCATGAGGTGGGCGTGCTCCCGGCTTTCGATGACGCAGGGCCCCGCGATCAGGAAGAAGCTCTGGTCGGTGAAGGGTCGGGCGAAGTCCATGGCTACCTCTTCCTTGAGTTTAACTCCGGATGTACCTTGTTGACGTGTTGTCATCCACCTTATTCAAACCGCTGTCATAATGTGCACCAGACACCCACCACCTATTCATGTCCGGAGCCACCCATGGCGAAGCTTCTGATGGAAGATGACCTTAACCGACGCCTGGTGGCGCTGCTCCAGCTGGAAGGGCGGATGAGCCACGCGGAGCTGGCCGAGCGCCTTAGCGTGAGCAGGCCCACCATCATTGACCGCGTGAAGCGCCTGGAGGCGGAAGGCGTGCTGAGCGGCTACTCCGCCCGGGTGACGCCGGCCTCCGTCAACAAGCCCACCGTGGCCTTCGTGGCGGTGCGCTACAAGGACAACAACGAGATCATCGAGCAGCGCTTCATCAAGGCCCTGGAAGAGGAACCGGACATCCTGGAGGCCCACACCATCGCTGGCGAGGACGCCCTGCTGCTGAAGATCGTGGCGGACACGCCCGGGGGCATCGCCGAGCGCCTGCGCCGCATCCGGGCCCTGGGGCCCATGGTCACCACGCGCACCACCATGGTGCTGGAAACCTTCTGGGAGAAGTCGGGCCCCAGCCCGTTCCCGGTCGATCGCGAGGGCAAGAAGGTCAAGAAGTGATCGCGACCACGCCGGAGCCTCCCTACCTGGCCGTGGTGTTCAGCAACCAGCGCACCAAAGGCGACCAGGGCTACGCGGCCATGGCCGAGCAGATGATCGAGCTGGCCCAGACCCAGCCGGGCTTCCTGGGGGTGGAAAGCGTCCGGGACCCGGAGGGCTTCGGCATCACCGTGTCCTACTGGAAGGACGAAAGCGCCATCGCCGACTGGAAGGCCAATGCCGAACACACGGTGGCCCAGCGCCTGGGCTGGGAAAAGTGGTACGCCGCCTTCCGCCTGCGGCTCTGCCGTGTGGAGCGCGAGTACGGGATGGATAGCCGCTGATCCTGGCCTGATTTGGCCTGTCTTCCCCGCGGTGTCGGGGGTGTGGGGCTCGACCCGCGGCGACCCTCAAGGCCGAGGCTGGAGCCGATCGAGCGACGCCCGCTTGAAGTCGTCTCCGCAGGTCAGCACGAAGGTGCCGTGGATGCCCCCGTGGGTGACGAAGGGCACCAGCAGAGAGGCGGGAAACTGGAGGACCTCACCCTGGATGCTCCGGGCCACCACGACCTTGACTGTGCCGCGGTAGTAGTCCAGGTAGTCTTCCGGCGTGATGCTGAGGTGGAATTCGTAGTGCCGCATGGCTCCAGTATCCAATGCCCGGGAGGGTTCGCCCACCATGGTTGCAGGCTTCCGCGCCGGAGCCGCTCAGCGGCGGAGGCGGTCCAGAACCCCCGGGAGTCCCTGCTGCTCCCAGGCCAGCTTCATCCCGCGGAAGCCCTCGCCGTAGATGGGATCCGGGTTGAGGGCCATCCGGTCCTTCAAGGCCAGCGCCAGGGGCGTGCCCAGCTTCGTCAGCCAGAGATGCTTGACCAGCTCGCAGAAGCCCTCGGCAGGCGCGCCCCGGATGGCATCGAGCCGCTCCTGGAACAACCAGACATGACCAAATTCGTGGGCCAGCACGCCCTCGAAGTGCTCGCGGGCCAGGCCACCGACGATGACAATCTCCTGGATACCCCGCCTGGTTTCCACGCTGCCGCTGGCTTCCACGAAGGTGCGGGTGATGCCCTCGGCCTGGGCCTCGATGGGATTCTGGAAGTCGCGAATGCGTGTAATGGTCTCCAGGCGCAGGCTCAGGGGCGGAAGCGGCTTCAGCCGCAGTCCCAGGAGGGCCATGGCCTCGGTGCCAAAGGCGCTGGTGTAAGGGCCCAGTGCGGCCTCGTTCACCTGGAACGACCCGCACGAATCGCACAAGGGCGTCCCGAAGGGGGCGTACAGGCCCTTGGCTTGCTCCGTCGGGTTCAGCCACCGGAGGCAGCTGGTGCAGGTCATCGGCTGGCGATGGCGTGCGCAGCTCTTCTGGCCGAAGGCGTTCTGGACGAAGGTGCCGACCAGGGCTTCGTCGCAGACCCAGCACCGGGCCCCGATCGTGGTCCGGTAGTCCCGCTCGCAGACGGGCTTTCCGTCCTGCTGGAAGTAGGATCCCCGGATCACCTCTCCACAGACGCTGCAGCGCAGCCCAAAGCGCGTCTCGTGGCAGGCGGGATGGTAGCCCTTGCCGCCGCGGGCGACGAACGTCTGGTCCAAGGGGGCGCCACAGGCCTCGCAGCGCCAGCAGGCCGGGTGCCAGTCCGAGCCCAGGGCCTGCACGCAGGTGCCCGTGATGACCTGGCCACACCGTCGGCAGCTGGGGCGCTGCGGTTTCAAACCCATGGCGGACTCCCTTCCTCCTTGCATCTCAGCCGGCGGGCGCATTCAACCTGTCGAACGGAACAGTCGCCACGCCATCCCTCCCAGCACCAGCAGCGCCAGCCCGGCGATCCAGGGCATCCAGGGCCGGGCGCGCTGGTCGGCGCCTTGGCGGTGGGGGATTCCCTGGTCGTCCGGCTCGCTCGCGCCCAGGGTGAGGGGCCGGGCGGCCCGCAGGGTCCGGAGGGCGGGCAGGGCCCCCAGGCTGCCGGGGGCGGGTTTCGAGGCGCCACCCAGGTGCAGGGCATAGGCCTGTCCGGCTTCCGCCGGGAAGATCAGGGTCTGGCGTCGCACGAGGACGCGCACCTGCAGCGGGGTGGCCCCGTCGGGCAGGGTGAAGGTCAAGGTTCTGGTCTGGACCGGCGCCAGCGCCAGGCGGCTGGACCTGGTCTCCAGGGCGGGCAGGTTCCACACCAGATCACGGCAGGACCAGTCCTGCTCCGTGTCTGTGCCCTCGCCGAAGCGGATCTCCGGGCGCAGGGGCGCTACCGGCGGCGCCAGCAGCAGATCCAGACCCACCACGCGCTGGGACTCGGGCAGGGTCACCCGCCAGGTGCGGGGCCGGCCTGGTTCCGGTGTCAGCGCGCCCTCCAGCGCGAGTTCGGTTTCCAGGGCCTCGGGCCGGGTTTCCGCTCGGACCGTCACCCCGCGGATGCGCGGAGCCTCGCCCTGGGAGGCCACCAGTGTCAGCCGGTAGCGCTCTCCGTCCCAGGGCAGGTCGAGGTGGCGACGGGTGCCCGACGGGGCCAGATCGTAGAGATGCAGCGGTGCCGCCGGATCGAAGGCGATGAAGCCGCCGCCTTCCCGCTGGCGCTCGGCCTGCACCTGGACCACCCAGGGGGCGCGGCCGTCGAGATCCAGGTCCAGCTTCAGGCGCTCCCGTTCGCCCACCCGCCAGCCCTCCGGCAGCTTCAGGGTGAACTCCGCGGTGGGTCGACCCTCCTCGTCCTTCCCGGTGAGCAGGTTCTCCAGGGGCAGGAGACGGGACTCCCACAAGCCTTCGCGGGCTTCGAGGAAGGGGAGGCTCCGGCCCACGATGTCACCGATCCAGGCGCCCTCCACCTGGCGCTGGGCCTCGGCGTCCAGGGGCAGGCGCGCCCAGCCGCCGGCACTCGCGGGCGAGAGGGGGCGCCGGTGCAGGGCGGTCCGGTCTTCGGAGGTGCAGGCCAGCCCGAGCAGAACCATGACCAGGGCCGCGCGCTTCATGACAGGGCTCCGGCCTTCCTGCGGTTCGCGAGGATGGCGGCGGCCATGCCGATGCCGCCCACGCCGAGGAAGGCGAGGGCCCGCAGGGGGGTGTCTGCTCGATCCAGATCCGAGGCGATGAGCTTGAGGCTGGCCAGCCCCATCCAGGCATAGCCCGCGATCATGAACGCACGCCGGGCCTCAGCCTGCTGGCCCAGTCCGCGCATCCACTGCCAGGCGCCAGAGAGGGCCCACACCAGAGTCATGGCGACCGAGGCGGCCCGGGAGAGGCCCCAGCCAGGGCGGCCCCCCCCCTGGAGGTACTGCACCAGACGGGCCGCTTCCCAGGCGAGGGGCAGGTTGGCCGTCACCTCCAGGGCGAGGAAGGAGAGGATGCCGAGTGGGCCACTGCGGCGGGTCAACAACCACCAGGCGGCGGAAGCCAGAGCCCCTTCCGCGAAGGCCGAGTTGAGGAACAGGGTCGGGTGGGTGTCGTGGGTAATGTAGCCGTCCAGTCCGTGGAAGGCCCAGCGAAGGGTGGTCAGCAGGGCCAGGGCGGCGGCCAGCCAGCGCAGGGCGGTGGCCTCCTGCGCGAAGGAGCCCTCCGCTGCCTTCAGGGAGGCCCAGGCGAGGCCCAGGGCGAAGGCCCCCCAGAGGGGCCCGACCCAGTGCCAGGCGAGGCTCACGGGCACCGCCAGGGCCAGATGGCCGACGGCCAGGGTCAGCAGGCCCCAGTCGGCGCGGCGGTCACCCAGGCGCTGCCGCAGTGGTTGCACCAGGGCCAGGTTCAGGGCGGCCACGGCGATGACGGGCAGGGCGAAGGTCTCTGGGGCGAGGCCGAGCTGCTTCCAGACCAGCCAGCCGTAGGAGGTGCCAAGGACCGAAGCCACCAGCCAGAGCACCGTGGGGGTCCCGGGGATCTCTTCCGTGCCCGGCAGCCAGGCCCAGAGGCCCGCGAGCAGCAGGTGCAGGATGAGCAGCAGGCCGAGGGTGGTCGCGTCCGCCTTGCCGACTCCGGCGCAGGCTGGCAGGAGCAGCAGCCACACGCCCAGAAGGGCGGTCCAGCGCGCCCCGTGCCAGGTGCCGCCCGTGCCGGCCAGGTAGGGCACGGCGAGGGTGGCGGCCATCAGCACGGCGAGGTACACCGCCAGGGCCACTTCGTGGTGGCCACCCTGGCTGAAGACCAGCGGTGCGGCCAGGCCCGAGGCCAGGGCCACGGTGAGGGCGCCGCCACTGCGGACCCGGGCGGCCAGGGCACCTGCCAACAGGGTGACGAGCGCCGTGGCCGCCAGCCCCAGGGGCGCGGCGTAGAAGTGGTATTCCATGGCCCCGGCGCGAAAGGTGAACTGCAGGGTGCCAAGGCCTGCCAGCAGCAGGGACACCCCAAGGCGGCGGTTGTCACCCAGGAGCAGCTTCGCGGCGAAGGCCGAGATGGCACCGCCCACCAGCAGGCCCAGGACGAAGCGCAGCTCCGCCCCCACCCAGCCCTGCTGGATGGCCCAGTGGAAGAAGAAGATGGCGCCGAACAGGAAGATCGCGGCGCCGATTCCCGCGATCCACACCACTGGTGAAACCTCCCGGTGGGGCTTGGGAGGATGGATGACGGGGCGAGGTTGGGGCGGGGCTGACGTCGGGGCCAGCGTTTGGGGTCTCGCCTCGGGGGCCGTGGTCTGCTGGCGCTGAAGGAGCCAGGCCACCTGGGCCTCCAGCTGGGCGACCCGCGCAGCGAGGTCCTGCGCGCCGGGGGGATCCTGCGGGGCCTGGGGTTCCATGGCAACTCCATACGGATGCGTATGGAATCATCGAGCATGGACCTGGGACTGTCAAGAGCTGGCTGGTCGCGGAAGACGCAGAAGTTCACAGAAGGCGCAGAAGCAGGGCTTCTAGACCCAAGATGGTCCCCTGCCGTGGTTTCCGCGGGACTTCCGCGCCATCCGCGACCAGCTCTTGTTCAGGCTGCCTCAGCCGACGACCCGGTTCCTGCCATCCGCCTTCGCCCGGTAGAGGGCCTTGTCGGCGCGGGACAGCATGCGGTCGGCGGAATCCTCGGGGCCTTCCCAGGTGGTGATGCCGATGCTCAGCGAGACGCGGTCGTTGGGGGGCAGGCCGGGGATGGGATCGACGATGACCTGTTCCCGGAGGCGTTCCGCCAGGGCCCTGACCCCTTCCATGTCGGTCTGGGGGCAGTAGACCAGGAACTCCTCTCCACCGATGCGACCCAGCTGGTCCACCTTCCGCAGTCCGAACACCATGCGTTGCGCGAGGACGCTCAGCACCTGGTCGCCCACCGGGTGGCCGAACCGGTCGTTCACGGCCTTGAAGTGGTCCAGGTCCACCAGCATGATGGACAATCCCTGTCCAAATCGTCCGCACTGGTCCAGTTCCATGCCGAGCATGTCGAGAATGTGCTTGCGGTTGTAGAGACCCGTCAGGGGATCGCGGATGGCCTGGTGGTACAGGCGCAGGCGGGAATCCTCCAGGCTGAGCAGGCGGCCCAGTTCTTCGGCCGCGATCTCGAAGAGGCGCTCGTGGTCCTCGGCGGCGCGGCGCTCGGTGACGAAGGCCAGATAGCCCACCACCGGGTAGCCCGGGGTGGTGGCGGGAAAGACCCGCAGGATTGGATCCCGGAGGCCACGCCGGCGTTCGTTCCCTTCCGCGGCCGGATGCCAGCGGCAATCCAGTGGGACGCTGAAAAGGCTCTGCTCGGCGGCGGCCTGCTCCAGCCCCGTCAGGTCCTCCGCGGTGGCGGAGGAGCCATGCACGCCATGGCACCAGAGGCCCTCGTCACCGAGGTAAGCCACCAGCAGGGCACCCGGGAGGACCAGCTCCTGCAGGATCTCGATGAAGCCCTGGAGCAGCCGGTGGGTGTCGTGATCCGCGGTGTACAGGCGGGCGACCGCATCCCGCAGGGCGGTCTCGATGAGGCGCTGTTCCAGCGCTTCGGCCAGCCGCTGCTGGATGGCCAGTACGCCGAAGTTCTCCTGGGCCAGCCTGGGCACGGCATGGGCCGTGTGGGGCCGGGTGGACTGGGCCGCCAGGGCCACGGCCACTTCCACCACATGGTCCAGGTCCCGGCCCTTCACCAGGAACCGGTCGGCGCCGCAGGTCCGCGCCCAGAAGCGGGCGAGTCCCATGCCCTGGGCCGTGAGCAGCAGGACCGGCAGATGCCGCGTGGCGCGGTCATCCTTCACCAGGCGGCAGAACTGGTAGCCGTCCAGGAGGGGCATGACGCAGTCGCACACCACCACATCGGGGAACTCGGTGGCCAGGACCAGCAGGGCCTCTGCCCCATTCTGGGCCTCGAGGGTCTGGTGGCCGTGCTTCTGGAAGAGATGCCGCAGCAGGCTCAGCTGAATGGGGTTGTCATCCACCAGGAGGACCTGGAGCGGCTGGGTACCCTTCGGCGTGGCAAGCGTCATAGGTTCCATTCATCGGGTGGATGGCGACCGCGGCCTGGTGAACAAGTGCCTTCGGGCACCGTCCCCGTCCATGGGATGCTGGGAAGAGGAGAGCACTCCATCATGACTGATTGGAACGGAAAACGACAAGGGCCGAGACCGTGATCCGGGGCGAAGGCTAGATGGACGCACCCCTCCTGCTGGCCCTGAGCCGCGCTTGGCTGCGCGACAGAGGGGAAGTGCCCGTGGATTCGGTCTGGGCTTCCAGCCGTGCCTTGGGCCTCCAATGGGCTGGGCGCAGGCTCGCGGAGGGCTGGGTGCTGCTCCTGCAGCCGAAGCCGGAACTCTGGCTCCTGGGCACCGAACATCCCGCCTGGAAGCGCCTGCTGGCGGAGGCACCCAAGGACAGTGCCAGGCTCTGGAGTCCCTGGCTGCAGGGCGCCCGGCTGAGGGCCGTGGAAGGGGATCCCCGGGAGCGCTGGCTCGGACTGGTCTTCCAGCGCCGGGCCATCACCGGCCGGATGGAGACGCTGCGGCTGGCCTTCCAGGCCATTCCCGGCCGTCCGGGCATCCGGGTGGACGGGCTGGACACCCAGCTTCCGCGGTTGGGCCTGGGCGTGCCTTTCCCCGCGAGCGCCCCCGTGCCCACGGAGGATCCGCCGCCACTGAGGCGGTGGCGGGAACGCTGGGGCGACCACCTGGAGGCCGCCCTGGCCGGAGAGGAACCGCAGGTGCTGGACGGGGAAGGGGACCTGCTGGCCCGGCACCGGGTCTGGTCGCAGGAACGGGCTGAGGCCCTGATTCTGGGTCCAGCCAAGGCGGCGGAGGAGCGGCGCCGCCAGGCCGAATCCGCGCGGCTGGACCGTCTGGCCCAGGCCCTGGCGCGGGATCGCGCAAAGCATGAGTCGCAACAGGTGGTGAAGGAGCAGGCCCGCCACTTGTCCGCCGAACTGTACCGGCTCAAAGGTGCCGTGGGAGAGGCCTTGCTGCTGGATGGATCGCGCATCCCTCTGCCCGAAGGCATGGCAGCTGAAGACGCGGTGCAGGCCTGGTTCCGGGCCGCGAAAAAGGCCGAGCGCGGGCTGGGGAGAATCTCGGAGCTGGAAGCGGAGCTGGAGCGGGAGCGCGACGCCTGGGTGACGCGGGCCGCGCTGGAAGCGGAAACCCTTGCACCCGGGCTGCCCCCCGCGAGACAACCGAAGCCTGGTAGTACGGCCAAGGGTGCCGCGAAGCAGACGGGGAGCAGGGGCATGCAGGAAGGCGGCGGCAAAAGGAAGGACGGCAAGGGCCAGGCCTTCCGCAGCGTCATGGTGGACGGCTTCGAGGTGCTCATCGGCAAGGGTGACGCGGAGAACGACCAGCTCACGTTCAAGGTGGCCGACAACCTGGACGTCTGGTTCCACGTGGCCAGCGTGCCCGGCAGCCACGTGGTGATCCGCAATCCCGACAAGCTGAGCGAACTGCCCCGGCACGTGGTCGAGCGGGCCGCGGAACTGGCCGCCTACCACAGCAAGGCCCGGGACGGCGGCAAGGTCGAAGTCCACATGGCCCGCATCGCCGACATCAGCAAGCCCAGAGGGTTTGCCCCGGGGAAGGTGATCCTAAAAAAGTGGGTTGGCCTCCGCGTCTACCCGAAGCCCTGACCTCTACTCCACCTTCATGGCGAAGGGTTTGAACCCGGCCTTCTTCAGTTTCTCGGCAGCCTTGTCCATGGCGGCGCGATCGGCGGACTTCGTCAGGCGGACTTTGAATTGGCCCTTGTCCTTCGTCGTAGTGGTGGCGAACCCGGCGGCCTTGGCCTTCTCGGTGGACCTTTTGGCCTCGGCCGCATCAGAAGTGGCCAGCAGCTGGAGGGTCCAGGCCTCCGGCTCGGGGACCTTCTCCGGGG
The DNA here is from genome assembly GCA_903884655.1 of uncultured Holophagaceae bacterium. GTDB lineage: Bacteria > Acidobacteriota > Holophagae > Holophagales > Holophagaceae > Geothrix. The sequence continues at coordinate 91,923 of CAISFO010000079.1, forward strand.
GCTTTCCTTCCTCCTTGGGACTGGCCTTGGCCGCTTCCCTGGGCACCACGGCCTCGACCTTGGGAGTGGGCACCAGCTTGTCCGGCCCATCGCCTTCGAAGATCTTGAGCTGATCCACCAGTGGCTCCGGCAGTTCTCTCAGGTCCTCTTCCACGCCCTTCTGCAGGGGGCGCCGCAGGGCCGCGCTCTGTTTGCCGACCTGGACGCCGAGGACGAAGGCGAGGGTCACCAGGCCCACACCCACTCCGCCCACCCAGAGAATGGACTGGCTGCCGATGCTGATCTGGTCGCGGTTGGCCATTACCCATCCAGCCTAACGTCTTCCAGCAGCGCCGCGCACTGGGCCCCGCTGCTCGCGGGGGCGGTGACGAGCACCCGTCCGGCTGGTTCCAGCAGGGCCGCGGCCAGCAGCTGGCCCCCGGAACCGCCGAATTCTCCCCACAGGGCCTTGGGATGGAGGGCGAGGGGCCAGCGGGGATGGGCCTCGGCCACGCCGGCTTCAGGGCTATCCAGTCGAGAGAGCCCATTGCCGCCGCCGATCCGCCGGTCCAAGGTTTCCGGCCCCAGAGCGGACGCCGCCGACGCCAACGCTTCCCTTCGCTGGTCCTGGCTGGTGCCCGGGGTGGAGCGGGAGGCCAGAGCACTCAGGGTCGCCCTGGGCCTGGCGCCCCGAGCTTCCGCATGTGCCCTGGATTCCAGCAGGAAGGCCTGGGCTCCTTCCCCGGGGAGGAAGCCACGCCCGGAACCGATTTCCGGATTCCCATGCCGGGCCAGCATCCGGGAACCCCGGCAGAGGTCCAGCAGGAGCGGGAAGAGACCGTCGGCGCCGATGACCAGGGCGGCCTCCACCAGCCCCGCCCGCAACCAGCGGCTGGCCTGCTCCAGGGCCACGAAGGCCGCGTTCTCCCGGTCCACGAAGGTGACGCTGGGGCCCTTCAGGCCGAAGGCCAGGGCCAGGTGACCGCTGGCGGCGTTGGCGACGGAGTTGGGGAAGACCATTGGGGAGGCCCCTTCCGGCCCGCGCTGGAGGTAGGGCCGCATGAAGGCCTCGCTGGCTTCGCTGCCGCCGGTGAGGGTGCCCACGGCCACGGCGATGCGCTCCCCCATGGCCTTCGGTTCGAGCCCCGCGTCCAGGAAGGCCTGGTGGGCGGCCACCCAGGCGAAGCGGGAGGGGCGGTCCAGGCGTCGCAGCTGCATGGGCGGAATGATGCCGGCGGGGTTGAAGGCGCTGCAGGCTGCGCCGCGGCCCGCGCCCAGGGCTTCCGGAAGCTCCGTGAAGCAGGGGACACCTGCTGCGAGGCTGGCCCGGGCGGCTTCGATGCCGTCCCCGCAAGGCAGCACCAGGCCCAGGCCCGTGATCACGAGGTCAGTGGAATGGCTCATGCGAATTCGCATCGGGTGGTTGTGATCGTGAAAAGCGCTGGTCGCGGAAGACACGGGAGAAAGCCGGAAGGCACAGAAATAAGCAGGGGCGTACGCTCAAAAAGCATGGGCCGGATCCCAGGGGCGCCCGGTCCGCGATTTTGGGACGCGGCTAGGGCGCCCCGTGAATCACTTCCGGCTGCGCCGGAAGTCGCCTTCGGCGGGCCCGTGCGGCGAGGGTCACGGCCCCTTCCGCGAAATTCCGCGTTTTCCGCGACCAGCCATTTGTTGAAGGTCGGGTGACTCACGCCCCCTCCCATCGCCGGAGCGCCAATGACACGTTGTTGCCGCCGAAAGCGAAGGCATTGACCAATGCCACCCGTAGTTGCCTCTCCTTCGCCTCCTTCGGTGTGCAGTCCAGATCGCACACGGGATCGGGGTCCTCCAGGCGCAAGGTGGGGCTCACCACTTGGTCCCGCAGCGCGAGGATGGCGGCGGCAGCCCCGAAGGCCCCGGCCGAGCCGAGCGTGTGGCCGAACTGGCTCTTGGTGCTGGTCACGGACACGGCGGTCGCCGCGACCCCCAGCGCTCGGTGGATGGCCAGGCATTCGGCCCCATCGTTGGCGGGAGTGGCGGTGCCATGGGCGGAGATGAGATCGACATCACCGGCGTCCAGGTGCCCCGTGCGGAGGGCCATGGCCATGGCCCGGGCGGCGCCTTCACCCTCGGGGTGCGGGGCCGTGGGATGGTGGGCGTCCATGCTGGCGCCATAGCCCAGTACCTCGGCGTAGATCACGGCACCTCTGGCCAGGGCGCGCTCCAGGGGTTCCAGGATCAGCTGCACGGCCCCCTCGCCCAGGTTCAAGCCGGCGCGGTCGCGGCTGAAGGGACGGCATTTCCCGGGATCCACGGCCTTGAGACAAGAGAAGCCGGCGTAGGTGGTGCGGCAGAGGCTTTCGGCACCCCCGGCCACGGCGAGGTCGAGCTCACCTGACGCCAGCCGCTCCCAGGCCTGCCCGATGGCCAGCAGGCTGGAGGAGCAGGCGTTCATGATGGTGCCCCTGGGGCCGGTGGCGCCCAGGCGGCGGGCCAGGGCGTCGGTGACCGTGCTGGGGCTCTGGTACGCGGACTCGACGGCCTTGCCACGCCGCCCGCCGAGGCGCTCCTCCAGGTAGGCCTCGGCCACGGGGAGACCACTGGTACCCGCCCCCTGGAACACCCCGATGCGGCTGGGATCCTCAGGCGGCTGAATGCCCTCCAGGGCCTCCTGCAGGGCCCGCAGGGCCATGCGCTCGCAGAGGGTCTGGTGCCGTCCGGCCTCCATGGCCACCTGGCCCACGATCTGGGCGGGCTCCAGGGGCAGGTGGAGGCGGGTCAGGGGTCCCAGGCCATCCTTGCCGGCCAGCATGGCGGACCAGGTGCCTTCCCGGTCCAGACCCAGGGAGGACACGACGCCCAGGCCCGTGACAACGACGCGGCTCATAGGCGCTTCACCAGCAGGGTCGCGGTGCAGAGCTCGCGGCCCTCGCAGGTCACGACGCCCTTCACCTTCATCAGCCCGGCGAAGGCGCCCACGGCCGCGACCTCCAGCCTCAGGCGGTCTCCGGGCAGGGCCGGGGCCTTGAACCGGGCGTCCTGCACGCCGGCCAGGAAGATGGCCGCGTCATGGAGGGAATCGGCTTCCAGGAAGCCCCCGGCCTGGGCCAGCATCTCCAGCAGCAGCACCCCGGGCACCAGGGGGCGGCCTTCGAAGTGGCCCTGGAGGTAGGGCTCACCGATGGTGACCAGTTTCTCCGCGACGACGCGGAGGCCCGGTTCCCGCTCCAGCACCCGGTCCACCAGCAGGAAGGGGTAGCGGTGCGGCAGGTGGGCCGTGATGTCTGTCATCGGTCGCCTTCAGCTCTTGGCGTGCTCGGCGATGAAATCGGTGAGGGACTGCACGGATTTGAAGGCCTTCAGGCCCGCGGCCTCGTCCTCGATCTTCACGCCGAACACCTGCTCGATGCCCAGCACCAGCTCCAGGGCGTCGATGGAATCCAGGCCCAGGCCATCCCCGAAGAGGGGGGCCAGGTCATCAATCTGGTCGGGGGCCATGCCCTCGAGCTTCAGCCTTTCGATGATCATCTGTTTGACGCGCAGCTTGAGGTCGCTCATGGGTTTCCCGGCAAGAGGGTGGAGGACAGCCTAGATCCTAGCCGACGCAGGCGCTGGCTGGAGATTCTACCCCGGAGGTGGCCGGCGAGCTTCTTGTGATCTTGGCATGGCCCGCCTGGTTTCAAACGGCGCTAAGCTGGACCCTCGCGGAATCCTCCGCCCGAGAGCGCCATGGCCCATCCCGCATCGCCCTTCTTGTCGGTCCTCATCCTGCTGCTGGTCGCCGCCGTGACGGCCATCGCCATTCTGGTGCTGTCGGGATGGGTGCTGCCCATGCTGAAGCCCAACAACCCGCAGGCGGCCAAGATGCGGCCCTATGAGTGCGGCGTGGCCCCCCTGCAGGAGGGGGCCCGGCACAAGTACTCCGTGAAGTTCTACCTGACCGCCATGCTCTTCATCCTGTTCGACGTGGAAGCGGCCTTCCTGCTGCCCTGGGCCGTGAATTTCAAGCAGGCCCTCGGGACCTTCGCCGTCATGCTGAGCTTCATGGCCACCCTGCTGGTGGGCTATATCTACGCCTGGGGCAAGGGCGCCTTCGACTGGGAGCGTTGAGATGTCGGAACTGAACATCAATGACGCCGTGATGACCACGCGCCTCGACGCGGTGGTCAACTGGGGCCGCAAGAACAGCCTGTGGCCCATGCCCTTCGGCGTGGCCTGCTGCGCCATCGAGTTCATGAGCATGATGGCCTCCAAGTACGACCTCAGCCGCTTCGGCGCCGAGGCCATGCGTTTCAGCCCGAGGCAGAGCGACATGATGCTGATCCTGGGCACCATCACCAACAAGATGGCCCCGGTGCTGCGCACCATCTACGCCCAGATGGCCGAGCCCAAGTGGGTGATCTCCGTGGGCGTCTGCGCCAGCTCCGGGGGCATGTACCGCACCTACGCGACGCTGCAGGGCGTGGACCGGGTGATTCCCGTGGACGTCTACGTGCCCGGCTGCCCGCCACGGCCCGAGAGCATGATCTACGGCGTCATGAAGCTGCAGGAGAAGATCGAGAAGGAATCCCTCTCCATGCGCAAGGACCACATCGCGCGGTTCTACGAAAGCCTGGCCCGCCAGGAAGCCATCGAGGCCGAGAGGGGCCTCACCAGCCAGCAGGCCGTCCGCGAGATGCTGATGGACGCTGGCGAGCGCGGCGTAGGCACGATTTTCTAGGCGGGGCTGAGACATGATCATCGAGCACATCGACGCACAGCTGCCCGGCACGGTCACCGACCGGCACGACTTCCGGGGCGACCAGACCATCGTCATCGCCCGGGGGGACCTCCTCGCCGTGGTGGACCTGCTCCACCGGGAAGGCTTCCAGCTGCTGGTGGATATCACCGCGGTGGATTGGCCCCAGCGCGAGGTCCGCTTCGACGTGGTCTACCACTGGCTCAACCTGGCCAGCCAGGAGCGGCTGCGGGTGAAGGTGCCGGTGGCCGAGGGGCAGTCCGTCCCCAGCCTCGCGATCCTGTTCAAGACCGCCAACTGGTTCGAGCGGGAGATCATCGACCTCTTCGGCATCACCTTCGAGGGGCATCCCGATCCCAGGCGCCTGCTCACCTGGCCCGATTTCCCGGGCCATCCCCTGCGCAAGGACTTTCCCCTGGATGGCGGGGACGTGTTCTGCATGGAAGGCTGCACCGCGCCCTACAACAACGGCGAACGGAACCAGGAGGAGCGATGACCATGGACTCCATCGCCCTTTCCCGGCAGATGCTCGACGGCGACAAGATGATCGTCAACATGGGGCCTTCGCACCCCACCACCCACGGCACCCTGCGCATCGTGCTGGAGCTCGAAGGCGAGACCATCACCAAGGCCACGCCGGAGATGGGCTACCTCCACCGCGGCGTGGAGAAGCTGGGCGAAAGCCTCAGCTACCAGCAGTTCATTCCCCTGACGGACCGCCTGAACTACTGCAGCTCCATCATGAACAATGTGGGCTACTGCACGGCGGTGGAGAAGCTGCTGGACATCCCGATTCCCAAGCGGGCGCAGCACCTGCGTGTGCTTCTGTCCGAGCTGGCCCGGGTGGCCGACCACATCGTGTGCGTGGGCGTCAACGCCGTGGACATCGGCGCCTTCACCGCCTTCCTCTACCTCTTCAAGCAGCGCGAAACCGCCTACGAGCTCTTCGAGCTGGCCTCGGGCCAGCGCCTGCACACCAGCTTCACCCGCATCGGCGGCCTCATGCGGGACATTCCCGCTGGCTTCGTCCCGCTGGCCGAGCGCTTCCTGGTGGAGTGCTCCGCGGCCATCGATGAACTGGAGCGCCTGCTCACCCACAACCCCATCTGGCATGACCGCACCAAGGGCATCGGTGCCATCAGCGCCGAGGACGCCATCAACTGGGGCTACACGGGCCCCTGCCTCCGCGCCGCCGGCGTCCCCCAGGACCTGCGCAAGGCCCAGCCCTACCTGGGCTACGAGACCTATGACTTCGACATCGCCATCGGTACCACCGGCGACGTGTTCGACCGCTACCTGGTGCGCGTGGAGGAAATGCGGCAGAGCCTGCGCATCATCCGCCAGGTGCTGGACCGCCTGGAACCCGGCCCCGTCATCGTGGACGATCCCAAGGTGGCCCTGCCGCCCAAGGAGAAGGTCTATACCCGGATGGAAAGCCTCATCCACCACTTCAAGCTCATCATGCATGGCATGGAGATGCCCGTGGGCGAGGTCTACAGTGCCACCGAAGCCGCCAACGGCGAGCTGGGCTTCTACCTTGTGAGCGACGGCGGCAAGAACCCCTACCGCATCCGCGTTCGGCCCCCCTGCCTGCCCATCTTCAGCAGCTTCGAGGACCAGGTGAAGGGCGGGCTCATCGCTGATGCGGTCGCCGTGCTTGGCGCGATGAATATCATTGCGGGTGAGCTAGATCGCTAACGCGCCGAGGACAGCAGCTGGGCGAAGCCCGGATGCCGGACTGGGGGCTATGAGGCCGAAGCAGGGAGGCTCCGTCTCCGCGAGGCGCCAGCCGAGTGGGAGCACGCGGAGCATGCGATAGACGGAGGGAGGCCGACCGCGCGCGTAGCGCGTGACCCCGCAGGGGCGAGGCCCAGGGAGGCTCCGCCTCCGCGAGCCTGCGAGCGGGAGGGCGCTCGTGGAGCGCCCGTCAGGCGGAGGGCCGAGTCATGCCGAAGCAGGGAGGCTCGCCCGGCCAAGGCATGCGTCGGCAGGAGTCTATGGGCCTCTCCACGGGGCGACAGCCGATTGGGTGCAGGCGCGGCGCGGGATTGATTGAGGGAGGCTGACCTGTGCGGGCCGCATGACTCCGCGGGGGCGACGCCCAGGGCGTATGCGGCGCCACGGTTGTCACTCCGGGGTTGGTAATATGAATCATCCCCCCGACCGAGTGGTCCGAAGTAGTGGTGCACGTGTCCACGGGATGGCTATCAACGACTCCATTTTTCGATTCGCCTTGTGGAGCAAAACCAGTGCTGACCAGACACCTTCAGTCCCACCCACTGGCCGCTGCCTTCTCCTTCGTCGTTCTCTTCAGCGTTCTGTTCTTCGCCCTCCATGGAAGACTGGCGGACAACGTCTTCATCATCGGCAATCTGTTGCCCCTCATCTTCGGTGCGATTTTCGGCATGAGGTGGGGCATTGTTTATGCGCTCATTCATGGAGCCGAGGCCTTGCTCCTTGGTTCCGTCAGCGGGGTCAGCTTTGATCGCTTCATCTCCCAGGGCATACCCGCTGTCATCGTGACGGCCATCCTCGGCGGTGCCATTGGACGCATCAGGGACCTGACAATGAGTCTCAAGCGGGAACTCAAGGAGCGTCAGCGGTACGCAAGCGAACTCCAGGAGCACAAGGAACATCTCGAGTCACTGGTAGAGGCGCGAACCGCCGACCTCATCAAGAGCAACAATCGGCTCCGGCAAGAAATCTCCGAACGCGAGAAGGTTGAGACGGAGAAACAGGACCTCGCGGCCAGCCTGAAACGGGCCGAGAAAATGGAGGCGATCGGCCTGCTCGCTGGAAGCGTAGCGCATGACCTGAACAACCTCCTGGGCGGCCTGGTCGGCTATCCGGATTTGATGCTCCTCGATCTGCCTGAGGACAGCCCCCTGCGCAAACCGCTCGTTGCCATTCGCGAGTCGGGACTGCGGTCAGCGGCGATGGTTCAAGACCTTCTGAGCCTGGCGCGTCGGGGTATCACGTCCACACGGGTGCTTGATCTGAACGATGTCGTCTCCGGCATGGTGAAGTCGCCAGAGTTCTCGAGCCTGAAGAACCAGCATCGCGGCGTCCGCATCACGACGAACCTTGCCCCGTCTCTCCTCCACATCCACGGCTCGGCTGGCAATCTGGCCAGGGCCATCCTGAACCTCGTGATCAACGCCATGGAGGCCATCGAGAGCGAAGGCCAGGTTGTGATCTCCACCGAGAACACCTATGTGGACACGCCTTCTGGTCGCTACGAATTGCTGGAGGAAGGCGAGTACGTCGCTCTTACGGTCGAAGACACCGGAAGGGGAATCCAGGATGAGGATCTGGATCGGATCTTCGAGCCCTTCTACACAAAAAAGGTGATGGGCCGCAGTGGAACTGGCCTCGGGATGGCGATCGTGTGGGGAACGGTGAAGGATCACAATGGCTTCATCGATGTTCGTAGCGAGCTAGGTAGAGGCACGACCTTCACACTCTTTCTGCCGGCAACGAGAGAACAGCCCGGAGCAGACCTTCGTGAGGTGAAACTCGATGACCTGATTGGCAACGGAGAGTCAATTCTCGTCGTCGATGACGTCAGGATGCAAGGGGATCTCTGCGTGGCAATGCTCGCAAAGCTGGGCTATTCGGTTGCCTTGGCCTCCAGCGGCGAAGAGGCCATCGAGCACCTCAAGCAGCACCCAGTCGACCTGCTGATTCTGGACATGATCATGCTGCCCGGCATCGACGGTCTGGAGACGTATCGGCGGATCGTCGAAAATAATCCCGGTCAGAAAGCCATCATCGTGAGTGGATTCTCAGAGAGCCAAAAAGTGAAGGAGGCTCAAGCTCTCGGCGCCGGTGCCTACTGTCGCAAGCCATTCACGTTCGAGAATATAGCGGTGATAGTCAGGGATGAGTTGCGGAGACGGGGCTGACGGATGGTCAGGCGCAGGTGGGTGTGGTGCCCGTGCATCCTGGCTTCTAGAGCCAGGCGAAACCTTCTGAAAGCTCCGCGGCGCCGATGAAGATCCTGCTCATCACACCGGAGAACCCGTTCCTCCGCGCCTTTCGGCGGGGTCAGCTCAACAACTTCGCCCAGCTGACCATGCCGCATCTCGCGGGTTTCGTGCCCCGGCAGCACCAGGTCACGCTGCTCGATGAGCACGTCCAGACCGTGGATGTCGAGGCGCCCTTCGATCTGGTCGGGATCACCTGCAGCACGCCCAACGCGAGTCACGTCTACCGCATGGCGGACGCCTTCCGCGCCCGGGGTCGGCTCGTGGTCCTCGGGGGACCCCATCCGACCCTGCTGCCCGACGAGGCGCGGCCCCACGCGGATGCGCTGGTCCTCGGGGAGGCGGAGACCGCCTGGCCCCAGCTGCTGGAGGATGTGGTCCGGGGCGATCTCCAGCCGGAATACCTTTCTTTGCCGGGTAACCCGCCAACCCTGGCACAGCTGCCGATCCCGCGGCGGGATCTGATCGCGGGCCGACGCTGGCTGACCGATACGGTGATCGCCACCCGGGGTTGCCCACACCGCTGCCATTTCTGCAACCTCCGCCAGATCTACGCGCCAGAGCTGCGATTTCGGCCTGTGTCGGAGGTCGCGGCGGAAATCAGAGGGCTTCGCTCTCCATTTTTCGCCTTCTGGGACGACCAGCTCTTCATGGATCGGGACTATGCCCTTCGGCTGTTCGGGGCCCTGGAAGGGCTGAACCGCCGGTGGGCGGCGATGGTCACCCAGGACAGCATCCGTGACGACCGCCTGCTCAAGGCGGCAGCCCGGGCCGGATGCACCTGTCTCTTCCTCGGTCTGGAGTCGGTCTCCGAGGCGAGCCTGGGCTCCGTCAACAAAGCGTTCAACCGGGTGGAGGGGTACGGCGACCTTGTCGCCCGGATCCATGCCCACGCGATTTCCGTCCAGGCCGGCATCATGTTCGGCTTCGACGGCGACGATGAGGCCTGCTTCGAAAGGACCCTCGACCTGGCGACCCGCATCGGCCTGGACGGAGCCACCATTAGCATCCTCACCCCGTTCCCGCAGACCGAAGTGTTTCGCCAGCTCGATGGGGCCGGGCGCCTGCTGACCCGCGATTGGAGTTATTTCAACGGCAAGACAGCCGTGGCCTTCAGCCCGGCGAACATGAGCCCGGAGGCACTGTGGAACGGCTACATGTGGTTCCGGCGCCGGTTCTTTTCCCGGCGCTGCACCCTCGAGCGGATCGCACGGTCAGGGGTCCGGCCCCTGCAAGCGCTGGCGCTGAACTGGGGCTACCGGCGTGCCCTGGGGAACCCGATACCGGGCTGGCCCATTCCCGGTGGAGACCGCAGAGCGGAGCTCGACTGGCCCAGGTCAGGCAGATGAGCCTCCCCGCTTCCAGCTGCCTGAGAGGTGTCTCAAGCTCGATCAGGGCTTGATCAGCGCCTCCAGCTGCGCCCGATGGTCGTTGCGGAGCCGTTCCAGGATGGCCAGCAGGGCCTCCCGTTCCTCCGCGCTGATGGCACGGTCCACTTGCTGGCACAGCGCCTGATGCCGCCCGTGCATCTTGGCCTCCAGGGCCAGTCCCTTGGGGGTGATCTGCACCCGGCTGCCCCGGCGGTCGGCGGGGTTCTCGCAGCGCTTCACCAGGCTCCGGGCCTCCAGTCGGTTAACCAGACGCGGCACGTCGGCGAAGCGGTAGATCATGCGGCAGCGGATGTCCTTCACCAGGTAGCCGTCCTTGGGCCCGCCCTTGAGGATGCGGAGCACGTTGAACTGCTGGTCCGAGATGCCCTCGGGCTCGTAGAGGCACTCGTCAAAGAGGCGCGCCACGTACTCCCGGGTGAGGAGCAGGGCCAAGGCCACCTCATGACCGGGCTCGAGGGGCTTGGCGATCTGGAGTTCCTCGCGGATGTGCATGGCAGGCTCCCATGGATGAGAATGACAGAAAGTTCAAAAAAGGTGTTGCAACTCCCGAATTTGAACCTAGACTATATTGCATGGTGAAACACCTATTTTCTGGAGGCCCCATGCGCCACCCCTTCCGCACCCTTCTGGCCGTGCTCGCCCTGGCCGCCCTGCCGGCCCTGGCCCAGGACACGTACAAGATCGATCCCGTTCACAGCGAGATCAGCTTCAAGATCCGTCACCTGCTGGCCAAGGTGAACGGCCGTTTCACCAAGTTCTCGGGCGACATCCAGGTGGATGCCAAGGACATCACCAAGTCCACTGTGGAGGTCAGCATTGACGCCGCGAGCATCAATACCGACAACGAGGCCCGGGATAAGCACCTCCGCAGCGATGCCTTCTTCGATGTGGCCAAGTACCCCACCATCACCTTCAAAAGCACTTCGGTGAAGGAGGTCTCGAAGGGCAAGCTGGAGGTGACCGGCGACTTTACCCTGCACGGAGTCACCAAGCGCATCACCTTCCCCATCACCAACGCCGGGACCATGGCGGGCATGCAGCCCGGCAGCGTCGTGGGGGGGTTCACCGATGGTGCCCTGACCATCAACCGCAATGAATACGGCATCAAGACCTTCCCCGGCGCCTTGGGCGACGATGTGGCCATTGCCCTGAACGTCGAGGCGGGCAAGATCACCAAATAGAACGGAGGCTGAGATGAGCGAAGGAATCCCGAAAGTCGCTGCCAAGACCCCTGCGGTCCTGGACTTGGAGCCAGGCACCTACTTCTGGTGCTCCTGCGGGCTGAGCGCCAAGCAGCCCTTCTGCGATGGCAGCCACAAGGTCTGCGAGCTGCGTCCCATGAAGGTGGAAGTGCTCGAGGCGGGCAAGAAGGCCCTCTGCCAGTGCAAGCACACCAAGACGGCCCCCTTCTGTGACGGGAGCCACTGCGACCTGTAGATCGGGTCGGGATCTGGACGTGATGGGGGGCACCGGGTTTACCGGGGCCCCCTGTTGGTTTTTATGGCTAAACTGGCCCCTCATGCGAGCGCACCCATGAACCACCCCCAGCCACCCGAGACCTCGAACGAACCCCTGGCCCCCGGCCAGCGGCTGCCATTGTCCGAACGGAAGGACTTCAGCCCCGAGGCCGTGGCCGAGATCCAGGCCATCATGGCCAAGTTCCCCGACAAGCTCGCCGCCACCTTGCCAGCGCTCTACATCGCCCAGCGGGAGTTCGGCTTCGTCAGCCTCTCGGCCATGAAGGCGGTGGCCAAGACGATCGGCATCCCCGAAGGTCATGTCTTCGGCGTGGCCACCTTCTACACCATGTATCAGAAGCGACCCGTGGGTAAGTACCACTTCGCCGTCTGCACCAACATCAGCTGCGCCCTGCGCGGCGCCGCCCAGCTGCTGGAGAAGGTCTGCGAGAAGACCGGCGTGAAGCCAGGCGCGGGGCCCAGCCCCGACGGCATGTGGAGCGTGGAGGAAGTGGAGTGCCTGGCCGGCTGCGGCGTGGCCCCCTGCATCCAGGTGAACCAGGACGTCTACGACGAGCTGGTGGACGAGCAGAAGCTCGTCGAGGTGATGGAAGCCTGCAAGCGCGGCGACTACCGCCCCTGGGCTGAGTGAGGGGGAGTGACCATGGCCGCCATCCGCACCAAGCCCGATCACCACACCTACACCTTCCCCGGCTTCGGCTCGGAGAAGTTCCCGAACCTGCTGCTGCGCGGCGCCGGTGATCTGAACAACTGGCACCTCAAGGTCTATGAACAGCAGCATGAGGGCTACGTCGCCATGAAGGCCGCCCTGAAGCGGGAGCCTGTGGCGGTCATCGATGAGGTCAAGGCCTCAGGCCTGCGAGGCCGGGGCGGGGCGGGGTTCCCCGCCGGACTCAAATGGTCCTTCATGCCCAAGGACACGCCAGAGCGCAAGTTCACCCGGTACCTGGTGTGCAACGGTGACGAAGGCGAGCCGGGCACCTTCAAGGACCGCGTCATCCTCGAATACAACCCCCACCAGTTGATCGAAGGCATGATCATCGGTGGCTGGGCCATGCAGTGCGCCATGGGTTATGTCTACATCCGCGGCGAGTTCCTCTGGCTCATCGAGAAGCTGGAGGCGGCCATCCAGCAGGCCCGTGACGCCGGCTACCTCGGCAAGAACATCCTGGGCACCGGGTGGGACTACGACATCCTGGTCTACCGGGGCGCCGGCGCCTACATCTGTGGCGAGGAGACCGCCCTGCTGAACTCGCTGGAGGGCCGCCGGGGCGAGCCCCGAGTCAAGCCGCCCTTCCCGGCGGCCAAGGGCGCCTTCGGCCAGCCCACCACCGTGAACAATGTGGAGACGCTGGCGGCCGTGCCGCCGATCCTCCGCATGGGTGGCGCCGAGTACGCCAAGATCGGCTCGCCCAAGAACACAGGCACCCGCATCTTCGGGGTGAGCGGGCATGTCAAGCGACCCGGCATCTACGAGCTGCCCATGGGCACGCCCATGAACTTCCTCGTGGAAGAACTGTGCGGGGGCTCCAGTACCGGCAAGAAGATCAAGGCCATCATTCCTGGCGGGGCCAGCTGCCCCATGCTGGACGAGAAGGACTTCGACGTTCCCATGGACTTCGACAACCTGAAAGCCCGGGGCTCCATGGGCGGGTCCGGCGGCCTCATCGTCATGGACGAGAGCGTCTGCATGGTGCAGGCGACGTTGCGACTCATCAAGTTCTACGCCCATGAGAGCTGCGGCCAGTGCACGCCCTGCCGCGAAGGCTGCAACTGGCTGGAGATGATCCTCTATCGCATCGAGCACGGCGAAGGGCGCATGGAGGACCTGGATCTCATCGCCAGCCTCACGCCGCGCATCGGCATGCGCACCCTCTGTCCCCTGGGCGACGCCGCCTGCGGGCCGGTGGATTCGGCCTTGCAGAAGTTCCGCCACGAGTTCGAGCATCACATCACCCACAAGACCTGCTACGCCGCGGGCTCGCGACTGCTGACCTCGATCGGCGCCCACTAGGCCTTCCCCATGCCCATCACCTCGACGGGCCTGGTCTTCACCCTGCTCTCGGCCCTGGCCTGGGCGGCCTTTGACGCCTTCCGGAAGCGCCTGGCCCGGGAAGTCTCGCCCGTCTTCCTGGGCCTGCTGCTGTCCCTGGTGCAGGCGCCGCTGCTGGCCCTGTGGGCCGCCACCCGGGAACCCTTCGGCCTGCCCACCGCCAGCCTGGGCCCCCTGGCCGCCTCGGCCCTGCTCAATGGCGTCGCCGTGGTGCTCTTCCTGGACGCCCTGCGGCTGGCACCCATGAGCCTGCTGATTCCGCTGCTGAGCTTCACGCCGGTGATCTCCACCTCCCTGGCCTGGCTCTTCCGGGGCCAGGCACCGGGCTTCGTGCAGTACGCCGGGGCGGCCCTGGTGGTGTCGGGGGCCTGGGTGCTGCGGTTGGGCAGCGGGCCTTGGGGTGGGCTGGGGGCCACGCTGCGTGAACCCGGTGTGCGCCGCATGCTGCTCGTGGCCTGCCTCTGGAGCTGCACGAGCGTGCTGGACCAGACGGCCGTGAACCGCGGCGCGGGGGCCTGGTACGCTCCGGTGGTCACGGCGGCGGTGGCCGTCCTCATGCTGCTCTGGACCGCGCTGCGGAGTCAGGTGCGGACATTCCTGCTGGCCGCGAAACCGCTGGCCTCGAGGCCCCTGCTGGCGGGCCTGGCCGTCGTCATCGGGGCCGGGGCCCTGGCGGTGCAGATCGAGGCCTTCCGCTGGGCGCCCGTGGGGTTCATCGAAGTGGTCAAGCGGGGCACAGGGATGGCCAGCGCAGTGCTCCTGGGTCGACTCGTCTTCGGTGAGCCGCTCAACGGGCGGAAAGTGATGGCGGTGGTGCTGCTTACCCTGGGCGTCGCCCTTGTGGTGGGCCTGCGCTGAACGTTGGGGGCTGGTCGGCCCACGCTGCCTTTCGCGATGACCAGTGACCTGGCTGGTCAGGGCGCGCCGAGCTCCGAGCGCATCGGGTCCGGCTTCGCGTGCTCCCGGCCGGGCCAGCCGCTGAGGACCAGGGGCACGCAGGCCTGGGCGATGGCTTCAACCCCCTGGCGCTCGTTGTTGAAGATCGCGTCGTACCAGCGATACGAGGTGATGTCCACGTGCAGGCAATCACTGATGAACTTCTCCCGGAGCTTCGACTGAGTGCGGACCAGTTCCTCCGCTTCCGCCTGGGGCAGGCCCAGGCGGCGCGCCATGGTCGCGGACCGGAACTCGAAGCTGCCCACCAGGCGGATATGGAAGCAGTTTTTCAGGTCCTGGCAGACCACGGCCCCGCCCCGGCCCACGAGGATGGCGCCACCAGCGCTGGCGATCCGGACCAGGTGCTTCACCAACCTGGCGTAGGCGTCCTCGTGGGTGAGGAAGCCAAAATGGGTCCGCAGCACATCCTGGGCATGGCTCTCGTCACCCAGGTGGTCCAGGAGCTGCCGGGAGAGGTTCTCGTCCGCCGCCACCCGGTCCACCAGGGCCTTGTCGAAGACATTCCAGGCCTGACCCGTGGCCTCCTTCAGCAGGGTTTCGAGGCGCTGGGCCAGGGGATAGCCTTCGCAGCCGAACTCTCTGGAAATGGTGACGGAGGGGTGCACCGGGGCCCGGTGAGGATGGGCGAGGCGCTCCTGCATCCGGATCCAGCCCCGCTCGCGCTGCTCGACGCTCGGGATGAGAGCTGCCAGGGACTTGTCCATGGGGACCTCCCGCCTGTCGACCGCCAGCCTCGGAAAGCCGGTGACTGGAAGATAGGGCCTGTGGGGCCGAAGGCAAGGGCCTACCCTGGGTGCATGCGCAGCCTCCTTGCCGCCTTCCTGACTCTGCTTCTCCAGGCCCAGGATGCCTTCCTGGTGAAGCCCTACCTGCAGCTGGGGGACGCGCCGCACGCCGCGCCCAGGGAGCGGCTCGACCTGCTGTGGCACGCCGAGGATCACGAGGCCACGTGGGTTGTCGAGGTGCGCCTCCAGAAGGCCTGGGTCCCCCAGGGGGCACCCGCCTTCCTCCGCCTCGACGCCCCGCCGCTGCCCCCGCACCGGATCTACCGGGCCACCCTGCGGAACCTGCCCCCCGGCCTCCGGGTCCCCTACCGCGTGGTGCGGAACGGGGCGGTGGTCTTCGAGGCCGAGGCGCAACCGCGCAAGGCCGGTGCCCACCGGATGGTCGTGTTCGGCGATGCGGCGGATGGCTCCGTCGGCCAGGCGGCCATCGCGAAAGCGGTGCTGGACGCGCATCCGGATGCCGTCTTCATCGCCGGGGATCTGGTCTATGGCCGGGGCCGCGCCGCGGAGTACCGGGACCACTTCTTCCCCATCTACAACAGCGAGGCCGTGCCCTTGATGCGGACCACGCCCTTCCTGGGCGTCCCCGGCAACCACGACGTGCCCTTCGCCAAGTTCCCCGACGCCGCCGCCTACTTCGCCTACTGGTCCCAGCCTCTGAACGGGCCCGCCTTGAAGACCGGGGAACCGGACGCAGCACCCGTACTTGCCGGACTGCACGACGCGATGGTGGCAGCCTCGGGCCCGGCCTTCCCCCGCATGGCCAGCTTCAGCTTCGACTACGGATTGGTCCACTGGACGGTGCTGGATTCCAATGCCTACGTGGACTGGGAGCATCCCGTCATGAAAGCCTGGCTGGAGGCGGACCTCAGGGCGGCTCAGCGCGCCCCCTGGCGCATCGTGGCCCTGCACCATCCCCTGTTCCAAAGCTCCCGTGCCCACTTCGATGACCAGTGGATGCGGCCCATCAGCCCGCTGCTCGAGAAGTACCGGGTGGACCTGGTGCTTGCGGGCCATGTCCACAACTACCAGCGCACGGCACCGCTGCGCTTCAAGCCCACCCAGGCCGGTCCCCGCGGCAAGCCCGTGGCGGGGGAGTTCACCGTGGACGAGGCCTTCGATGGCAAGCAGGTCACGCGGGCAAAAGGCCCCATCCACATCGTCTCCGGCGCCGGAGGCGCCGAGCTCTACGATCCCTGGCAGACGGACGCGAAGGCCAGCTGGCAGCCCTCGACCCGCACCTTCATTTCCGACAAGCACTCCTTCACTGTGCTGGAGGTGGAGGCAAAACGGCTTCGCCTCCGCCAGCTCGATGTCGACGGACGGGAGCTGGATGCCATCACGCTGACGAAGTAACTACTGGGCCTCGGGCGAGGCATGAGGGCCCCGGGTCGCCGAGGCCCAGGCGCCCAGCAGGGCCAGGGCGGCGCCGGTCAGCATGGCGGCGCGGTAACCCCGGGCGAAGGCCTCGGCGGCCTGCGGAGAGCTGCCGATCTTCAGCAGGGCGCGCCAGCCGCCGGGACCCAGGTGACTGGCGGCGATGCCTCCAAGAATGGCCACGCTGAGCGCCTGGCCGGTGACCCGCATGGTGCCGAGGAAGGCGCCGGCCACGCTGAGCTGGGAGCGGGCCACGCTGCCCATGATGGCACTGGTGTTGGGTGCACTGAAGGCAGCCATGCCCACGCCCACGATGCCCAGGGCCCCGGCGATGGGAAGGAGGGACGCGCTGCGGCCGAGGAGGCCCAGCAGGGCCATGCCCAGGGCCACGAGCCCCATGCCGGAGGTGCTGAGCAGGCGGGAGCCCACCCGGTCACTGAGGCGCCCGGCCAGGGGGCTCAGACAGGCCTGCATGAGCGGTTGCCCCAGCATGATCCAGCCGGTGACCTTCGCGGTCCGGCCCTGCACCAGCTGGAGCTGCACGGCCGTCAGGACCGCCACGGCGTAGAGGGCCATGTAGTTGAGCAGGGCCGCCAGGTTGGCCGAGGCGAACAGGCGGTTCCCCCGCAGCAGGTCCAGGTCCACCAGGGGTGTTTTTGCCCGGCCCTCCTGCAACACAAAAGCCCCGCCGGCCCCCGCCGCCACGAGCAGCAGCGTCCATACGCGCAGGGACCGCCAGCCCCATTCGGCGGCGAAGGTGAGCGGCACCAGCAGGCCTACCAGAAAAATGGCCAGGAGAACCGCCCCTGGGAGATCCAGGCTCGTCCGCCGGGTCGCGACGGCGCCTTCACTCCGCTGCGGTCGCGGCAGGATCCGCCAGCCCCACAGGAAGACCACCAGGCCGATGGGCAGGTTCACCAGGAAGATCCAGGGCCAGCCGAAGTGGTCCACCAGGAAGCCCCCCAGGGGCGGGCCCACGCTGAGCCCCAGGTAGACGGCCATGACGTTGATGCCCAGGGCCCGGCCCCGCTCCTGGGCGGGGAACACCGAGGTGACGATGGCCGCCGATGTCGCGTAGAGCAGGGCACCGCCGATGCCCTGGGCGATGCGGCTGAGGATGAGGGTCGGGCCGTTCCAGCTGAAGGCGGCCGCCAGCGAGGCCAGGGTGAAGATTGCGATGCCCGCCAAATAGAACTGGACCCGCTCATGCTGGTCGGCCAGACGGCCCAGGGGGATCAGGAGCACGGCGATGCAGAGCAGGTACGAAGCCTGCACCCAGAGGGAAGCGGCGAAGCTGAGGCTCAGCAGGGGGCCCATCTTCGGCAGGGCCACCGCCACGATGGAGGCATCCAGGGGCGTCATGAAGGCGCCCACACTGGTGAGGGCCAGCAGGAGCCAGCGGCGGTCGTTCAGGCCGGACTCTGGCGCCGTGTGAGATCCCATGGCAGTCCTCGGGTGCGGGAGATCCCGCGTCCTTCGATCTTTACGCAGCCAGTGAGCCATGGCCAGCGGAGGAAGGTGGTGTGTACCCTACCGCCGGACCGAAACGAGGGTGTAGCGGTGGATTCTGTGATTCTTCAGCTCGAAGATCCAGGTGTCGGTCCAGATGGCCTCGGTTTCGACCTTGACGACGGCCTGGACCTCCCCCTGCGCGTCCCTCAGCGAGATGACCTCCACCCGGAGTTTCGGATGCTTCCGGAACGCGGTGCGGAAGAATTCCCGGATCTGCGGTTTGCTCAGACTTCCAGCTGATCCGAGGAAGACGGCGTCATCCGCGAGGCAATTCGACATGCCTTCCAGGTCCCGTTGGCCATAGGCCTCCAGGAACCCAAGCACGACCTTGGCGTCTGCGCTGCTGGGGGTCGGAGTGGTCCTGGGAGGCGGATGGCAGGAGACCAGGCCTGCGAGCAGGGGAAGGGTTAGGAACCGCGCAGCCAGCCTCATGGGTCCTCAGGGTAGCCGAGTCCAGGGCCCAAGGGTCCCGGGACCAGGTCCTAGCGTCCGAAGCTGATGGAATAGACCAGCGGCCTGGGCAGCTTGGGACTCTTCACGGTGGCGGTCAGGGTGAGGGACCGGCCGTCGGGGCTCAGCTTGAAGACATTGGTCCGCTCGCCCTCATCGTTCTTGAAGGTCTGGACGAGCTGATCCTTCGTGACCTGGGCGGCCACCATGAACTTGTCGCCGTCCTCGCGGGTCCAGGGGGCGGCCTTGCCGCCCGGGGGCATGTGGATGGGCTCGCGCTCGTCGAGCCTCACGAGCACTTCCTTGTCGGAGATGGCGATCATCACCTTCCGGTAGGCCGGATTCAGGTTCACGAGCTTGTGCCGGGCGATGGGCCGCTTGATGAAGTTCATGTCCGCCACGGTGGCGTCGATGGCGGCGGGGATGTCATCGGTGCGGGTCTGGTTCCAGGTGCCGGAGAGGGAGGGTTCCTGGGCCGCCAGCGACAACACCGCAATGGTGGGTACAAGGAACAGCTTGGCTGAACGCATCGAGACTCCGTGGGGGTTGGTGGACCCAACCATAGCACTTCCCGGCGCAGAAATGGCCCCGAGCGGGGCCATTTCTGCGCGAGTGGAAGGTCGACTACCCGATGGTGGCGACCATCACCGCCTTGATGGTGTGCATGCGGTTCTCGGCCTCGTCGAAGACCACGCTGTGGCGGCTGCGGAAGACTTCATCGGTGACCTCGCGGATGTCGTGGCCCTGGGCGTTCATCTCCTTGGCCAGCTTGGTTTCGAAGTCATGGAAGGCGGGCAGGCAATGGAGGAACTTCAGGTCTGGGTTGCCGGTCATCTGCACCATCTCCATGGTGACCTTGAAGGGCGTGAGCAGCTTCACCCGGGCGGGGATCTGGTCCTCCTCGCCCATGCTGGCCCAGACGTCGGTGTAGATCACGTCGGCGCCCTTCACCGCCTCGGCCACGTTGTCCGTCACCTCGATGGTGGCTCCGGTCTGCTTGGCGGCTTCTCTGGCGGCTTCGAGCACCTTGGGATCGGGGGCCAGCTCCTTGGGCCCAAGGGCCACCATGTGCATGCCGGTCTTGGCGGCGCCGTACATCAGGGCGTAGCTCATGTTGTTGCGGATGTCGCCGCAGAACACCAGCTTCACCTTGTGCAGCGGCTTGGCCACGTGCTCCTCGATGGTGAGGAAGTCGGCGAGGATCTGGGTGGGGTGGTCAGTGTCGGTGAGGCCGTTCCACACGGGCACACCGCTGTGCTTCGCCAGGGCTTCCACCACTTCCTGCTTGTAGCCCCGGTACTCGATGCCGTCGTAGAAGCGGCCCAGCACCTTGGCGCTGTCTTCGATGGATTCCTTCTTGCCCACTTGGGAGCTGGCGGAATCCAGGAAGGTGACGTGGGCCCCTTCCTCCAGGGCGCCCACCTCGAAGGCGCAGCGGGTGCGGGTGCTGGTCTTCTCGAAGAGCAGCACGATGTTCTTGCCCTTGAGCAGGTCGTTGTAGACACCCATGCGCTTCTTGGCCTTCAGGTCCCGGGACAGGTCCAGGAGGTAGCGGACTTCCTCCGGGGAGAAGTCCATCAGCGTGAGAAAGCTGCGACCCTTCAGGTTGACGGCCATGATGTGCTCCATCGGAAATCCAGGGCACAGAGTAGCGCTGGGCCTTCGATCCAGCGATTTGAAATGACCTTTTGGGGCAAGTACTTTACAGAGTGTTCGAAAGCGCTACTCGAACTCCACCAGCAGCTGGCCTTTCATGACCGTGTCCCCGGGGGTGGCGTGCAGCGCCTTGACGGTGGCCCCGTCGTGGGCCGTGATGTGGTTCTGCATCTTCATGGCTTCGAGGATCAGCAGGCTCTGGCCGGGCTGCACGGTTTCTCCGGGCTGCACGAGCACCTGGAGGACGAGGCCCGGGATGACGGCCTTCAGCCGCCGAGGGTCCTTCGGCGTGTGGGGTTTCCGGTTGGCGAACTTCCTGGTGAAGGCCGTCTCGTAGGCCGTGTCGTGCAGGGTGAGGATCTGGCGGATGGGCTTCTGGGCGGCAGTCATGGGGCCTCGCACGGCAAGGGAGCAGGAGTCCTGCATACTCAAAAGGGCGGTACGCCGTGCTTTCGGGCGGGGCGCAACTCGGACTTCCCTTCGGAGATCTCCAGGGCGTGGAGGAGGAAGCCCCGGGTCTGGTGGGGCGAGATGACCGCATCCACATGGCCGTTGGCGGCGGCCACGTAGGGGCTGGCGAACTTCTCCGTGTATTCGCGGACCTTCTCCCGGCGGAAGGCTTCGGGATCGGCCGCCTCGGCGATCTCACCCTTGAAAATGATGTTCGCGGCGCCCTCGGGGCCCATGACGGCGATCTCGGCGCAGGGCCAGGCGAATACGAAATCGGCGCCCAGATGCCGGGAGCACATGGCGATGTAGCCGCCTCCATAGGCCTTTCGCAGGATCACCGTGATCTTGGGAACAGTGGCCTCGCTGTAGGCGTAGAGCAGCTTGGCGCCATGGCGGATGACCCCCGCGTGCTCCTGGTCCACGCCCGGCAGATACCCCGGCAGGTCCACGAAGGTGACCAGGGGGATGTCGAAGGCGTCGCAGAAGCGGATGAAGCGGGCGGCCTTGTCCGAGCTGTCCACATCCAGCACGCCCGCGAGGACCATGGGCTGGTTGGCCACGATGCCGACGGTGCGGCCGTCCATGCGGGCGAAGCCCACCACGATATTGGCCGCCCACATGGCCTGCACCTCCAGGAAGTCCGAGCCGTCGCAGACCGCCCGGATCACGTCGCGCACGTCGTAGGGTTTGTTGGCCTCGGCCGGGATAACGGCTTCCAGGCTCACCTCCGAGCGGGAGGGGATGGCACTGACGGGCGCGGCCTTCTTGCGGTTGTTCCAGGGGATGTAGGTAACCAGGCGCTTCACCTGCTCGAAGCACTCGGCCTCGCTCTGGGCGTAGAAGTGCGCGTTGCCCGAGAGCTCCGCCTGGACCCGGGCCCCGCCCAGGTCCTCCATGGTGATCTCCTCCCCCAGTACGGTCTTGATGACCTCGGGTCCGGTGATGAACATCTTGGAGATCTTGTCCACGACGAAGACGAAGTCCGTCAGGGCCGGCGAGTAGACCGCGCCCCCCGCGCAGGGGCCCAGGATGATGGAGATCTGGGGGATGACGCCCGAGGCCAGGGTGTTGCGGTAGAAGATCTCCCCGTAGCCCGCCAGGGAGTTCACACCCTCCTGAATGCGGGCGCCGCCGGAATCATTGATGCCGATGAGGGGAATGCCGAGCTTGATGGCGTGGTCCATGATCTTCGTGATCTTGCGGGCGTGGGCCAGGCCCAGGGACCCCCCGGCCACAGTGAAATCCTGGGCGAAGATGGCCACCGGATGGCCCAGGATGGTGCCGGTGCCAGTGATGACTCCGTCGCCTCGGAGCTTCTTGTTCTCCATGCCGAAGTCGGCGCACTTGTGTTCCACAAAGAGGTCGTACTCGTGGAAGGAGTCCTGGTCCACGATGGCCATGATGCGCTCCCGGGCCATCCGCTTGCCCTGGGCCTTCTGCCGCCGGGCGGCCTCGGGGTGGGTGCCGGTGGCCTCGGCGTGCTTGGTGGCGTGGTCCTTCATTTTCTTTCGCAGGGACATCAGGCAACTCTCGACAGGCAAGTCCAACAAGGCAGATGGGAACGCTTCCATAAAGACGACTCCTACATCATGAATAAAAATGCCAGGGGAATCATGAGGCATGGATCAAGTTTCCTCGGAGTAGATTCGCGGATTCCCTGTCCCATGGGCGCGCGGATCAACGTATAGTCAGGTCCACGAACCAGCCCACCAAGGGATTGAAGGCGCAGGAGGCATTGATGCGACCACTGAAGCAGCTGATCGAGTCGAAGCGGTCCATGGTGTCCGTGGCCCCGGATGACTCCGTCTTCACGGCCCTCGCACTGCTGGCCCAGTTCGACATCGGCGCCCTGCCCGTGCTGGAGGGCGGCAAGCTCGTGGGCATCTTCTCGGAGCGGGACTACGCCCGGAAGATCATCCTCAAGGGCAAGGCCTCGAAGGACACGCCGGTCCGGGAGATCATGAGCGAGAAGATCATCTGCGTGACTCTCGACGAGACGGTTGAACAGTGCATGGCCCTGATGACCGAGAAGCACATCCGGCACCTGCCCGTGCTCGGCGCACAGCATGAGATGGTCGGCATCCTCTCCATTGGCGACCTGGTGAAGGAAGTCATCTCCGAGCAGAAGTTCACCATTGAACAGCTGGTGCACTACATCAACAACTGAGGGCGTCTCGGCCTGCCCTGGCCATGCCGGATGCCTGCACCCGGCTTGACTTTTATGCGTTTTCTTGGATGATTGCCTACATGTTGTTTCTGATGAACCCCATGTCTTCGGCGTCCGCTTTTGCCAGCGGCGAGGGGTTCTTCCGCACCTTCGGTACTACGGGGAATACCACCACGCATACCGCCGAGCGGGGCACTTGACCTGATTCCTTCCTTTCAGATCCGGCCCCGCGAATCCCACGCGGGGCTTTTTTTTACCCTCCGGAGCGTCCATGTCCCCCAGCGCCATCCGTGTCATGAAATTCGGCGGCACCAGCCTCGCCAACGCGGACCGGTTCCGCACCGTGGCGGATCTGGTCACCGAGGCCTGTGCCACCCACCGGGTCTGCGTGGTGGCCTCGGCCATGGCGGGGGTCACCAACCTGTTGCTGCATGGGGGCCGCGTTCCCGACCGGGACGAGGCGGATCGGCTGCTTCTGGGCTATCGGGACCGCCACGCGGAAGTGGTGGCGGACCTGGCCCGGGATCTGGGGCCTGAGGCGGTGGTTGTGGGGGAGGAACTGGCAGCCCTGGAAACCATCGGCCGGCGCCTGCTGCATGGCATGGCCCTGCTGGAGGAGGGCCCGCCCTCCGTGCTGGCCCAGGTGTCCAGCCTGGGCGAGCGGGCCGCCTGCGCCATCCTCATGAGCCTGCTGAAGGCCCGGGGCCTGGCACCGCGGTACCTGGATCCCGTGGAGTACATTCGGGTGGAGGGCGACCCGCTCCAGGCGCGGCCGAAGATGGCCGAGATCGAAGCGGGCTTCACGGCCCTGAAGGCCGGGCCCGACGGGCTCTGGGTGCTGCCGGGCTTCTTCGGCGGCGATGCCCAGGCCCGCATCCTGTCCCTGGGCCGGGGCGGCTCGGACCACAGCGCGGCCCTGGCCGCCGCCGCCTTCCAGGCGGACCTGCTGGAAATCTGGACGGACGTGGCGGGGCTCTACAGCGCCGATCCGGGCCTGGTGCCCGAGGCCTTCCCGCTGCCCGAGGCCAGCTTCGAGGAGGCCATGGAGCTTTCCTTCTTTGGCGCCAAGGTGCTGCATCCCAAGACCATCCCCCCGGTGCGGGAGCGGGGCATCCCCGTGCGGGTCTGCAGCAGCTTCGATCCCCATCATCCCGGCACCCTCATCCGCGAGGAAGTGCCACCCCCGCCCAGCGGTGTGCGGGGCATCTCCTTCCTGCGGGACCTGTCGGTGGTGAACCTCACGGGGCCGGGACTGCCCGGCGTGCCCGGCACCGCCGGCCGAGTGTTCAGTGCCCTCGCCCGGAAGGGCATCTCCGCGGTGCTCATCACCCAGAGCTCGTCCGAGCTCTCCATCTGCTTCGCCGTGCGACGGGCGGATGGCCCTGGCGCGGTGGCGGCCATTGAGGAGGCCTTCCCGGCGGAGCTGTCCGCGGGCTTCATCGACCCCGTGGCCCTGCGGGCGGGCCTGTCCGTTCTCAGCATCGTCGGTGACGGCATGCGCACCCGGGCCGGCGTGGCGGGCACCTTCTTCGATGCCCTGGCGGAGGTGGGCTGCAACGTGGTGGCCATCGCCCAGGGCGCCAGTGAGCGCATCATCTCCGCGGTGGTGGAGGAGGTCGACGGCGCCCGGGCCATGGCCCACATCCACCGCCGCTTCTTCCAGACCCAGGTGGTGGTGGACGTGCACCTGCTGGGCGCGGGCAACGTGGGCGGCAGCCTGCTGGGCCAGATCCAGCGGCAGCACGACCAGCTGCTGGCCCTCGGCCTCGATCTGCGCGTGGCCACCGTCGCCACCAGCCGCCGCATGAAGACCGACCTGAAGGGCCTGGACCTCACCCGCTGGCGGGAAGCGCTGGCCCAGGCGGGACCCTCGGACCTGGATGGCCTGCTGGAGACGGTGCGCACCGGTCCGCCCGCCCTCTCCGTGCTGGTGGACTGCAGCACCAGCGGCGATCTGGCCGCCCGCTACCTGGACATGTTCGACGCGGGCTTCCACGTGGTGACCGCCAACAAGAAGGCCAACAGCAGCTCCCAACCCTTCTACCGGGAACTGCGGAAGCGCTCCTCCAAACGCGGCCTGCGCTTCCTCTACGAAGCCAACGTGGGCGCGGGCCTGCCCATCATCGACACGGTCAAGAACCTGGTGATGACCGGCGACCAGGTGCTGCGGGCCGAGGGCATCCTGTCGGGCTCCATGTCGTACATCCTGGGCCTGCTGAGCGAGGGGGTGGCGCTGTCCGAGGCGGTGCGGATGGCCAAGGAGAGCGGCTTCACCGAGCCGGATCCGCGGGACGACCTGAGCGGCATGGACGTGGCCCGGAAGCTTCTGATCCTGGCCCGGGAAGTGGGCATGGAGCTGGAACTGGAGGATGTGGTGGTGGAGGGCCTGCTGCCCGCCGACTTCGACGCCACCGGGGACATCCCCTCCTTCATGGCGCGGCTGCACCAGCTGGATGAGGCCTTCCGCGCGAGGCTGGCGACCCTGAAGGCCGAGGGCAAGACGCTTCGGTACGTGGGTTCGCTTTCCGACAGTGGCTGTCGTGTGGGGCTGCTGGAAGTCGACGGCAACCACCCCTTCATCGCCATCAAGGGCGGCGAGAACGCCCTGGCCCTGCTGACGGAGCGGTACCAGCCCCATCCCATGGTCATCCGCGGCTACGGGGCCGGGGCCGAAGTCACGGCCGCGGGCGTGCTGGCGGACATCCTGCGCCTGGTGCCCCCCGGCGCCCGGCCCGCGCGGAGGCTGCGATGACAAGCCTGGCCGAGCTGCAAGCCCCTGGGCTGGTGGCCTACGCCCCCGCCAGCATCGGCAACGTGGCCGCGGGCTTCGACCTGCTGGGCGCCGCCCTGGCGCCCCTGGACGGCAGCCTGCTGGGCGATCTGGTGCATGTCGCGCAGGCCGCCGAACCCTCCTTCCAGCTGACCGGCCCATTCGCCGGGGCCCTGGCGGATGACTCGCGCCCGAACCTGGCGCTGCGGGCCCGGGACCTCTTCGTCGAGGCGGTGCGCGCCAACGGCGAGGCAGTGGGCCCCTTCGCCATCACCCTGGAGAAGCGCCTGCCGGTGGCCAGCGGCCTGGGCTCCAGCGCCAGCTCCATCGTGGCCACCCTGGTGGCCCTCCAGGCCCTGTGCGGGGATCCCCTCAGCGGCTCGGACCTGCTGGCCCTGGCAGGGAAGGCCGAGGGTATCACCAGCGGCGGCATGCACCTCGACAACGTGGCGCCCTCCCTGCTGGGCGGCCTGCAGCTCATGGTCCCGGGCCGGGACGGGCTGCCCGCCACACGGCGGCTGCCCTGGCCCTCGGATCTCCTGATGGTGGTGGTGCACCCGGCCTTCCGGCTCTCCACGGCGAAGAGCCGCGGGGTGCTGCCGCCGCGGCTGGGCTGGCACGAGACCGTGGACTTCGCCGGCAACCTCGCCAGCCTGGTGCAGGCCCTGCACAGCGGCGACCGCGCCCTGCTGGGCCGCTGCCTGCGGGATCCCCTGGTGGAGGTGCACCGCGCCCCCCTGGTGCCCGGGTTCCGGGTGGCCCAGGCCGCCGCCCTGGAGCTGGGGGCCCTGGGCTGCAGCCTGTCGGGTTCCGGCCCCTCGGTCTTCGCCGTGGCCGAGGACGAAGGCCAGGCCGGCGCCATCTCCATCGCCATCCGCGAGGCCTTCCAGACCGCGGGCCTGGACAGCCAGAGCTGGATCTGCGCCCTGGATCCCGAAGGCGCCCGCGTCATTTCTTCCGGTTCCCGACACCCCTGGCGCGAGGCCCACCCATGAAGCTCGTCAGCACCCGCAATTCATCTCTCACCGCCAGCTTCGTGGCAGCCGTGCAGGCGGGCCTGGCGCCTGATGGCGGCCTCTACGTCCAGACGGAAATACCTCGCTTCGCAGATGTCCCTGATCTGCTGAAGCTGGATTTCCCAACGCGTTCCGTGGAGATCCTCCACCGCCTGCTGGGCGATGAGTTACCGCGCCCCGTGGTGGAGGAGCTGACGCGCTCGGCCTTCACGTTCCCGGCGCCGCTGGTGAAGGTGGACGACCGCAGCTCGTCCCTGGAGCTGTTCCACGGCCCCACCCTCGCCTTCAAGGACTTCGGCGCCCGCTTCCTGGCCCGGGTGCTGGCCCTCGGGGCTGGCGGCCACCGGCGCACGGTGCTCACCGCCACCTCCGGCGACACCGGTGCCGCCGTGGCCCAGGCCTTCCACGGCCTGCCCGGCGTGCAGGTGGTGGTGCTCTATCCCGCGGGCCGGGTGTCACCCCTGCAGGAGCGGCAGTTCGCCACCTGCGGCGGCAATGTGCTGGCCCTGGCGGTGGACGGCGCCTTCGACGACTGCCAGCGGCTGGTGAAGGGCGCCTTCGAGGACGCGGAGCTGGTCGAGCGGCTGGGGCTGACGTCGGCCAACAGCATCAACATCGCGCGGCTCCTGGCACAGTCCCTCTACTACTTCGAGGCCGCCGCCCAGGCGGATCCCGGCGTGCCCCTGACGGTGTGCGTGCCCAGCGGCAACTTCGGCAACCTCTACGCGGGCCTGCTGGCGAAAAAGATGGGCGCGCCCATCCAGACCTTTGTGGCCGCCACCAATGCCAACCGGGTGGTGCCGGACTACCTGGACACGGGCACCTACAGCCCCCGTCCTTCCGTGGCCACCCTGTCCAATGCCATGGACGTGGGCGCCCCCAGCAACTGGGAGCGGATCTTCGCCCTGTTTGGCGGCGACCATGACGCCATGGCCGCCGCCCTGCGCTGGGGCAGCTGCACGGACGCCGAGACCGAAGCGACTGTGGTGGCACTGGACCGCGGCGGCTATCTGGCGGATCCCCATGGAGCCGTGGCGTACTGCGTGCTCCAGGCGAACCTCCACGCGGGCGAGCAGGGCATCTTCCTGGCCACCGCCCACCCCGCCAAGTTCCTGGAGGCCCTGGCCCCCTGCCTCGGCCGCGACATCCCGCTGCCCAAGTCCCTGAGCGACCTGCTGGAGCTGCCGCTGCTCTGCGAGCCGCTGGCCGCGAATCAGACGGCTCTGAAGAGGCGGCTGAGTTAACCAGCAACCGGACCAATTCGCGGTCAACCATTTCGAACTCGAGCCCTCCAAGGAGGTAGATCCGGTCTTTCCAACCTCCACTGGGAGCAGGCATGAGCTATCCGCGCCTTCAAGCCATGACTCTCCTCGCGGCCATCGTGGGCCTCCTCGGTTGCGGGGGGCTCAACATGTCCCCAGCCCTCGCGGCTCCCCCCAACCTGTCCCTCTACAGCGATGGCCTGGTTGACGCGGTGGTGGGCACACCCATCACCCCGGACATCCCCATCGGAGGTTCCCGCCCCCTGATCGGTGGGCCTGTTCCATTGACACCCGCCACCTATTCCATCTCACCGGCGCTGCCCCAGGGGCTATCGTTGGACTCCGCCAATGGCGTCATCAGCGGCACGCCGCTGGTGGCTTCCCCGGCAACCGGCTACACCGTGACCGCTTCCAATTCCAGCGGGTCCGTGTCCACCTGGCTGCAGATCACTGTCCATGCCGAGGGCGCGCCCTATGGGTTGTCGTATGGCAGCAGCCAGATCACAGGAGTGACCGGAACGGCCCTGGCACCGGATCTGGCCCACTTGCAAGGAACTGCCCAGGTGGCCTTCACGGTCAGCCCCGGCCTGCCGCTCGGCCTCAATCTGGACCCTGTCTCCGGAACCCTGTCCGGAACGCCGACCCTTGTGTCGCCCCAAGCGCAGTACCTGGTGACAGCTTCCAACAGCTTCGGCTCCACCTCCTGCTCGCTCCAAGTGGAAGTCGTCGCACCCAGCGCGCCCGTGTTCACGCAAAGCGCTTCCCTCGCCCTGGTGGCTGGAACACCAGCCCTGGCCTTCAGGCTTCAGATCACGTCCCTGCCAGCCGTCCAGTCCTTCGCCGTCGCCCCAGCCCTCCCGCTGGGACTGGTCCTGGATCCGGGCACGGGAACGCTCTCCGGCACACCGGAATCCCCCTCGCCCCTGACGGTGTACACCGTCTCGGCCACCAACGCAGCCGGGACTGCGTACCTGCCGCTCGTGCTGAGCGTCAATCCTGCCGGCTGGCCCATCATCGCTGGCTTCACGGCCTCGCCGGCCACCCTGCGCTATGGCCAGCAAGCCACTCTGAGCTGGTACGTTCCCAATACCAACCAGGTGAACATCAATGGTTTGACCATCGACCCGGACCTGTATGACGGCACGTTCGTGGTGACGCCGGCCCCTGGATCCAATTCGTACAGGCTCACCGCCACCAATGGTCTGGGGACCGCGACGGCGCAGATCGCGGTGGACTCACTACCCTGAGCGTCAGCCGTTCCCTGGTCCCTTCAGGTCACTTGGCCTGCAGGGTCTCGATGTAGGTCGTCAGGTTGGCGACGCGCATGCGGACCACGGGTTCCTGGCTGTTGTTCAGGCTCAGGAAGACCGGTCCCCACACGGCCATCTCGCGAACGCCGTGGGTCTTGACGCCCACTTCGCCCCGGATGACCTGGGCGACGCGCTGGGCGGGATAGACGCCCTGGTTCTGCTTGCTCAGGGTGGTCAGATCGGGAATGGCGACCTTCAGATAGGGCGCCACCGGCCCATCGCCGAGGCCCTTGGCCCCGTGGCAGCTGGCGCAGTAGGACTGGTACATCTCAGATCCCGAGGCGGGCGAGGTGTAGCGCGCGGGGACTTTCTTGATGGCCGCGTCCTGGGCGAACAGGGGCAGGGCGAGGGCGGTGGCGGCGAGGAGGAAGACGGCACGGCTGGACATGGGAAGCTCCTGGATTCGAATGCAGGAAAGGACGCCCCACCCCGCGGAGCAGGGGAGGTGCCACCACGGCCACGTCATGGCCGGGCACATTGAAGATACGTCCGCTGGAAAAGCGAACAAGACTTCAATGTCGTGTTAGCCCACGGCTGGGGGTGAAATCCAGGACTGGGCTCACAAACCGTCAAAGCCGAGGGTGGTCCGAAGCGGTCCGACTCCCGGCTACCGGCGCAGCCGGCGGGCGACCGCTTCGACCTGCTCCAGCACCCGCAGGGTGTTGCCGCCCAGGATGTTTCGGATGTCGCGGTGGGAGTAGCCCTTCTTCAGGAGGGCCTCGGTGATCCGGGGCAGGCAGGAGGCATCCTCCAGGCCCATGGGCATGGTGGCGCCATCGAAGTCGGACCCCAGGCCCACGTGCTCCGCGCCCACGAGTTTCACGGCGTGGTCGATGTGCTCGACGATGGCCGTCCAGTCCACCCGGGGCAGCTTGCCGGCTTCCATGTATTCCCGCTCCAGCCGCAGCCATTCCAGTTCGGCGCAGGCGGTGTCCTTGCCGCAGCGCTGCTCGATGAGGGTGTCGATCTCTTTCTCGATGCGCGAATCCTCGGCCTTCGACGCGTCCCAGAAGGCCTGGGAGAGGAAGCCGGTGTAGAAGTTGATTTGGATGACGCCGCCCTTGGCTGCCAGATCCTTGATCATCTGGTCGCTCAGGTTGCGGGGCGCGGAGCAGAGTGCGCGGCAGGCGGAGTGGGTGGCGATGAGGGGCGCCTGGCTGGCGGCCAGCGCGTCGTAGAAGGTCTTGTCAGACACGTGGGAGATGTCGACCAGCATGCCGAGCCGGTTCATCTCGGCCACCACCTGCTTGCCGAAGTCGGTGAGTCCGTCCCGGGTGGGCGTGTCGCCCGAGGAAGCGGCCCAGGGCACGCTGACACTGTGGGTGAGCGTCATGTAGCGCACGCCCAGGTCGAAGAAGCGGTCGAGGGTCTGCAGGTCCCCGTTGATCATGTGGCCGCCCTCGACGCCCATGAGCGCGGCGATCCTGTGCTGCCCCGCCGCGCGGCGGATGCCTTGGGCCGTCGTCGCCAGGACGATCTCCTTGGGATGGAGCCTGGGCTGGCGGCGCACCGCCTCGATCTGCGCCAGAGCCTGTTCCACAGCCTTCGGGCCGGTGACCGTGCCCGGGATCCAGATGGAGAAGAACAGGGCCTTGAGGCCACCCTCCCGCATGCGGGGGAGGTCGATGCCGCCTTCCGCATGCCGGGCACCCAGATTAAAGGTGGGATCGAGCAGGCGCTGGGTGGTGTCATCGTGGGTGTCAATGACCATCGAACTGGCATGCAGGGCGAGGGCCTTGGCGGAGATGGCCTCCGCCGGGGAACCGCAGAGCGCGGCCAGCCCGGTCAGCAGGCATCCGGACACAAGCACGTTCCTTTGCATCGACCGCCTCCAGGTTCAGAGTGGCAGGACCTGCCGGAGAATCCGGGTGTCGGTATAGGGATCCCACCCGGCCGCCATCAAAGCTGGGGGTCGCGGAGGCGTTCCGGCGGGCAGTCCGGGCAGGATCAGGTCCACGGTCAAGCGCGTACCGGCCTGGGCCTCCAGGGTGAAGGTCATGGTGCGGGGCGGGGCGAACCAATACATGCGCCTGGAGAGGGGAAGGGGTTGGCCATGGAGGAGCACCCGGGTGAGGGGCTGGTCGGCCTCGAACACCAGCGCCAGGGCGCCTTCGGGAAGGGCGAGCGTCAGGTTCTGGCCTTCGTGTTGAAGGGTGCATGAGGGCATGGACTGCAAGGGGGCCGGGGCGGCGAAGGCGGGCCGGTTGGCCAGTCGGGTGCCGGTGGGCTGTTCGCCCAGGAAGGACTGGGTCCAGGCATCCGGCCTGTGGAAGCTCACCCACTGGGCCTGGTTTGCAGCTGCATCTTCGAGGTAGACCAGGGTGTCCACCTTGGGCCCGGTCTTCCGGGCGCCCGCCCCGAAGCAGAGCGCACCGAAAACCAACAGGAGTCCCGGGACCAGGACCGGCCTTGGCAGGCAGACATGGCGCCATAAAGGCAGCAGCGGCATGAGGCCAAAGGCCGCCAGGATTCCCAGGAAGGCCGGAAGGCTGAACCCCAGCAGGAGGGTGAGGTTGTGCCAGAGGGGAACGAACAGCAGGAGCAGGGGCAGCGCGGCCACCCATGGCCTGCCCCACCAGAGTCCGAGCAGCGCGAGTAGCAGGGGCCACAGGAACAGGTAGGTGCCCCCGGGGAGGAAGGCCGTGCTGGCAACCAGGGCCAGCAGCCACCAGAGCAGCGCTCCCAGGGCGAGGGCCTTCCCTTCGAAGCGCCGCAGCGCCCATCCCCAGGTGACGGTGACCAGGGCCAGGGAGACCAGGCACAACGAGGCTTCAAACCAGCGGACGCCATAGGGATCCTGATTGGGGATCGCCTGGCGGAAGGGCTGCACCAGGGCCCCGAACCCCAAACCTGCCAGCGCGCCCACCATCAGGGTTCCAGCCGCGAGGCCCGTCCCACTGACGAAAGACTTCAAGGTCCCTCGCTCCAACCGGAGGTGCCAGAGCAAGGTCGCAAAGGCGAGCAGGGCGAGCCCGGTGAGGGGCCAGGCCAGCTTCGACGGATAGTGCAGGAGGGTCCGCCCGAGGAGATCGAAGTAGATCGCATCGCCCTGACCGGGTCGAGTCAACCGGGCGAGGTCGGACGCGAGCAACCGCCGGCTCAGGGCCAGGGCCGTGGCGCCTTGCTGCTGGAGGCTGCGCTGATCCAGGTTTTCAGGGGTGTCGAGCCTCGTGTGGTAGACCTGCCAGTTCCCGACGAAGGCGAAGTTGAGTCCCGCCATGCCCGCCGCCTTGAACACGGTGAGGTCCGTGTCGTTGGGGAGGGTCTTGTAGAGGGCGTACATCAGCGAGGAGGCGTGGGGCGAGGGCGCTGCAGCCGCGAACTCCCGGATGAGGGACTGGTTGCTCTCGCTGGTTTCGAACATGAAGACGGGGCCACCGCCGCCGCGGGCCTCGAAATTGAGGACCAGCGTCGGCCCTTTCTCGGTCAGGGCATCCACGTAGCCCTGGGCACCCAGCAGTCCCATTTCCTCCCCGTCGGTGATGAGGATGCGGAGGGTGTTCCGGCCGGGTTCGAGGGCCCGCGCGGTCTCCAGCAGCGCAGCCACGCCGGCGGCATCATCCCCGGCGCCGGGGCCCGTCAAGTGCGAGTCGTAGTGGGCGGTGAGCAGGAGCGTGCCCGACTTGGCGCTGCCGGGCTTCTCCGCGATCACGTTCTCCACGGTGGCCATGGACAGCCCTTGACCGGTTTCCTTCCGGTACGCCAGGCGCTTCTGGATCTCCGTGGCGAAGCCAAGCTGCCTGAACTGGGTCACCAGGTAGTCGCGCACCCGGGTGTGCTCGGCGGTGCCAAGGGGGTGAGGGGCCCGGGCGATCTCCCGGACATGGACCATGGCCCGCTCCGCGGAGAAGACCTCGGCGGGGGCGGAGGCAGGCACAGGCCTGGGCGGGCCTTGCAGCCAGAGCACGGCCGCAGTGACAGGCACGAGGATAAAGAGGGGGATCAGCGACCGCTGAGACGGGCGGGTCATCAAACCCCATCCGCGATGAGCACGGCGGGCCTGAAGGCAAGCAGCTCGGCCTCGGCGGGGGCCTTCATGCCCCAGAGGGCCAGACGCTGGGCATAGGGTGCCCAGAGCTCGGGCCTGGCTTTCACGGCCTTCAGGGGCGGGTGCAGCCAGAGGGTCTCGGGGAGGTCCGCCAGCTCCTCGGCAGTGAGGTCCAGGGCCTCATCGGTCTCCCACAGGAAGCCGCAGCGGGCGGTTTCGCAGGCGGCCCAGAGCTGCAGGACCTCGCTGTGCTCGAAGCTGCTGAACAGCGCCCGGTCGAGGGCTTCGGCGGCCTCCACCGTTGCCAGGGCCTGCTGCCAGCCAGGCTCACCCTTCAGCTCCACGTTGATGAGCTTGGCGGGCAGTTCCAGAACGTCCGCGAGGCGGGGGAGGCGCTCGCCGTTCTTCAAGGGGGGCAGCTCCGCGGCCTTCATCTGGCGCAGGATGCCGGAGCCGTTGGCGGTGCGGGCGAGGTCCTCGTCATGTAGGACCATGCAGACCCCGTCGCGGGTGGGTTGCACGTCCAGCTCGAAGCCATCCATGCCGGCGGCGAGGGCCGCCCGGAAAGCCTCCATGGAGTTCTCCGGATGGCTGAGGGACAGGCCGCGGTGGCCGAGGACTAAGGGGCGGAGGATGGGCATGGCGGCTCCCGGTGCAGGGTTGATTCTGCCTGGAATCCACTCGGCCGAGGGGCATTAGCCCAGGATTTGGGTTCGTCGCGGATGGCGCCGATAAAATGAGTCCGCACCTGCGGCATCGAATCAGGGGGAATCAACGATGCGGATCCTTCTCGTGGATGGGGACGAACCCTTCCTGCAGCAGGTCCGACGGGCTTTCTGGAAGCGCCATCGGACCTGGGAAGTGGTCCTGGCCCTGACGGGACAGGAGGCCCTCGCCGTGCTGGGCCGGGATCCTGTGGATATCGTGATCATTGAAGCGCAGCTGCCGGACATGGAAGGCGCTGAGCTGATCCACCGTGTGCGCGAGCTCCAGCCTGGGGCCGTTCGGATCGTTCTGGCCCGCCAGGCGATGGCGGAGTGGGCGGAGCAGGTGGAGGGGGATCTGCATCGGCTGTTCCTCAAGCCGCTGGAACCCGATTTCCTGATCGGGGTGGTGGAGAGCCTCGACATCGAAGACGACGAAACGAACGTGCGCGCGGTGCGGGCCTTCGTGGGCGGAATGGGGCGGATCCCGAGCCTGCCAAGCCTCTACTCGGAGCTGGTGAGCCTGCTCCAGCGCGAGGAAACGGGCATGAGCGAGGTGGCCAACCTCATCCGGCGGGATCTGGGGGTGGCGAGCCAGGTCCTGAAACTGGCCAATTCAGCCTACAGCGCCTCCAGCCGGCCCGTGACCGAGATCGGCCAGGCAGTGTCCATGCTGGGGGTGGATTCCCTCCGGTCGCTGGTGCTTTTCCGGGGCCTCATCTCCAGCTTCAAGGATCCCCGGCCCCAGGGGCTCGACCTGGAGAAGCTGTGGTTCCATTCCTTCGAAGTGGCCACCGGCGTCCGCAAGATCGTGGTCCTGGAGGGCGAATCCCGGCTCGCGGACCTCGCCTTCTCGGTGGGGCTGCTGCATGACGTGGGACTGGTGGTGCTGGCCACGGATCCCGCGGGACGCTACAAGGGCCTCCTCGAACAGGCGCAGGCCAGCCGCATCCCCTTGGCGGTGCTCGAGCACGACACCTACGGCGTGGATCACGCCCAGATCGGCGCCCATCTCCTGAACCTCTGGGGACTGCCGCCCCTCTTCTGCCGGCCAGTGCGGGAGCACCACGCACCGCCCCTCACGTGTCCGGACTTCCCGCTGTCGGCGGCCCTGCATCTCGCTGATGCGCGCCATGGCGGCGGCAAGACCGCGGGGATCTTCGCGGATGGGCGCTGGGGCCTGCATCCCCACGTGCTGGGCGATCCTGAGCGCTTCACCCGCTGGAAGGCGTGTCTGGCCGCAGATGGGGTGCAATCCGGATCTTGAGTCAGATCACCTTCCCGGGGTTGAAGATGTTCTGCGGATCCAGGGCCCGCTTGATGGCGCGCAGGGCCTGGATATGGGCAGGGTCGCCCAGGGCCAAGAAGGCGTCGCGCTTGGCGAGGCCGATGCCGTGTTCGCCGCTGAGGGTGCCGCCAAGCTCCAGGGCCAGCTTGAAGAGCCCCAGGAGCTGGACCTCCAGCTGGGCCGGATCGGTTTCGCCTGCGGCCAGGAGGTTCACATGCAGGTTGCCGTCGCCCAGGTGGCCGTAGGTCACGGCGGGAATGCGCCGACTCTCGACTCCCGCGAAGAACTCCCGCAGCCGGCTGCGCGGCACCACGATGTCTTCGCTGACTTTCCTGGGGTGGTGCTCCTTCAGGAAGACGCTGGTCATGCGGCGCACCGCCCAGATGCCCTGGCGCTGCCGCTCATCGGAGGCGACCTGCAGGCCCTCGGCCACGGGGCCCAGGAGGTCCAGAAGACCCTCGAGGAACACCTCTGAGGTGCATCCACGCTCGTCGAATTCCAGGATGGCGAGGGCCTCGCCAGGCAGGCGCCGGGCTTCCTCCGGGCCGTGGGCGCGCAGCTCCGCCAGCACCGCCGGATCGAAGAACTCGAAGGCACTGGGCAGGTAGCCCTCCGCGCACAGGCGGCCCGGCAGGTCCAGGAGGTCCTCCCAGTGCTTCACGGGCAGGAGCAGGGTGGTGTATTCGCGGGGTGCCGGCGTGAGCCTCAGCGTGGCGCCCAGGATGAGGCCGAAGATGCCTTCGCTGCCGATGAACAGCTGGCCCATGGCCGGTCCGGCATTGGCCTTCACACTGCTGATGCCAAAGGTGTGGATGTCGCCATCCTCCAGCAGCGCGTCCACCGACAACACCCAGTGGCGGGTCATGCCGTACTTGCAGGCGTTGGGGCCTCCCGCGTTGGTGGCCAAGGTTCCACCCAGAGCGCAGCTCTCCCAGGAGTTCGGGTCGGGCGGGTAGAAGAACCCCTGGGCCGCCGCCAGGGCCTTCACCTCCCGCAGCGGGGCGCTGGCCGGGGCCCAGAGGCTGAGGTCCTGGGGGGACACGCGGGGCTCACCAGGCCAGACCGACAGGTCCACCACAACGGTCCGTTCCGTAGGCAGGCAGCCGCCGGCCTTGCCCGTTCCCGCGCCCCGGGGCACCAGCCCGAACCCTTCGAGCTTGGCGCGCCGCACCAGCTCGCGAAGGGCCGCAGGGCCGCGGGGCTTCACCACCGCCAGGGGCAGAACCCCGCGCAGATGGGACTCGTCCCGGAGGTAGGGTTCCAGATCGCTGGGGTCCCAGAGAATCGTGGTCTCGGGCAGGCCCTTGAGTATGTCCATGTCTCCAGTGTGACGGATTCATTCGGGCCCAGGTAAGCTTGCCCCCATGCCTTCGTTCCAAGAGCTGTCCCCCCGGGCCCGCCGGGCGCGGTCTTTTCAGATCCTGGGCCAGGTGGCTCCCTGGCTGGTGCTGCTCCTGGGCCTCGGGGGGACGGCCTGGGCCTGGCGGGCTCTCACGCTGCAGGAGCGCGGCTACCAGTCGGGGCGCATGGAGGGTGTCGTGGCCCAGACTCGGGAGGCGGTGAACTACCGCATCCGGGAACAGACCAAGCTGCTGCTCGGCGCCCAGGGACTGGTGGTGGGGCGGCCGCAACTGCTTGCGGAGGACTGGAGGGCCTTTGTGGCGAGCCTGGACCTGCGGCGTCTTTCGCCGGGGACCCGGCTGCTGGGTTATGTGTCCCGCGAGGCTTTTGAAGGCAGGCCAGGCGCCGTGCCGCTGCTGGAACCGGAGGTGGAAGGGGCGCTCCTCGGGGCCAAGGGGATCCGGTTGCTGAGCCTCACCGCCTTCCGGCAAACGGCCGACCGGGCCGTGGAATCCGGCGAACTTTCGGTGACCGGGCGCCTGAAGCTGCCGGGGGATCAGGGAGCCTCCCTCGCCTTCGTCCTCCCGGTATTCCGGGACTTCTCCGTCCCGGGTGACGGCCCGGGGCGCCGGATGAGTTTCCAGGGACTGGTGGTCTG
Source organism: uncultured Holophagaceae bacterium (assembly GCA_903884655.1). Taxonomy (GTDB): domain Bacteria; phylum Acidobacteriota; class Holophagae; order Holophagales; family Holophagaceae; genus Geothrix. The sequence continues at coordinate 129,218 of CAISFO010000079.1, forward strand.
CGTCGCCGACAGCGACGACATGTTCCGGCCCATGTTCGGGGCCAGCCCCATCGCCGACCTGGATGTGGAGATCTACGACGACCCCTCCTGCCGCGAAGAGGGGCTGATCTACGACCGGGACCTCTGCCAGACGGGGAATGGCCTGGCCATGGCCCTGCGCCCGGGTGCCAAGAAGATCCCCTTCATGGTCTGCGGGAATCCCTGGATGCTCGTGGTGGGATTCATGCCTCTGGAAGCCGTTGCGCTGGAAGGACGGCCGCGCATCGTGGCCATCGGCGGCGTGGTCCTGAGCCTCCTGGCCTTCAGCCTGACCCTGCTCGTGGCCTACAGCCGCTCCAGGCTGGAGGCCCTGGCCTACAAGCTGCGGGAAAGCGAAGCCCGGTTCCGCTCCGTGGCGGAAACGGCGTCCTGCGCCATCTTCATCTATTCCGACCGCATCGAGTACATGAACGAGGCGGGCTCCAGGATCACCGGCTATGCCCAGGCGGAAATCATTGGCGAGCCACTGCTGAAGCTGGTGCATCCCTTCGACCAGGAACTGGTGCGAACCCGGGCCCAGGAGCGGCTGCGGGGGGACACCGTGCCGACGCGGTACGAGTTTCGGCTGCAGACGAAGCAGGGGGAGACCCGCTGGATCGATTTCGCCGCGGGGGTGGTGACCCTGGGGGGCCGGGCGCTCGGCCTGGGCACCGCCTTCGATGTCACCGAGCGGGTGAAGGCCAATGAAGCCCGGCTGAAGGTCGAGCGCAAGCTGCTGGAGGCACAGAAACTCGAAAGCCTGGGCCTGCTGGCTGGCGGCGTGGCCCACGATTTCAACAACCTGCTGACGGTCATCCAGGGCAACGCGGGCATGGTCTGGGAGGCCATGGATGACCCGGAAGTGGCCCAGGGCTGCCTCCGCAACATCGAGGACACATGCCGCCGCGCCTCCGACCTGGTGCGGCAGATGCTCGCCTACTCAGGCCGGGGCCGAGTCCAGGTGCAGGTGATGGACCTGAACCGCCTGGTCATGGAGATTGCCCAGCTGCTCAGCGTCTCCATTCCGAAGACGGTGACACTCTGCTTCGAACTGGCGAAGGAGCTGCCCCTGGTGTCCGCCGACGCGTCCCAGCTGCAGCAGGTGGTGATGAACCTGGTCACCAATGCCGCAGAGGCCATCGGCGTCGGGGAAGGTTGCGTGACGCTGCGCACGGGGACCCGCGAACTGGGGGAGACCGATGTCACGGGCCTCCGGGTGGCAGAGGCCTTGAGCCCCGGTTCCTTCGTGTTCCTGGAAGTGGCAGACACGGGCTCGGGCATGGACCCGGAGACCCAGGCCCGCATCTTCGATCCCTTCTTCACGACGAAATTCACGGGGCGAGGACTGGGCCTTGCCGCCATGCAGGGCATTGTCCGCGGGCATGGCGGGGGCGTGGAGATCCAGAGCAGGCCGGGGGCTGGCACCCTGTTCAGGGTCTACCTGCCCGCGCATGGGGGGGCTCTTCAACCGGAGTCCGTGGCAATCCCGCCGCATGCCTCCATGCACGAACAGGGAGAAGGCCTGGTCCTGGTGGTGGACGACGAACCGGGGATCCGGGAGTTCGCCCGGCATGTCCTGGAACGATCAGGATATTCCGTGATCACGGCGGAGGATGGCGTGGCGGCCGTCGAGCAGGTTCGTGCCCACTCAAGCGACCTGCGGCTGGTCCTGCTGGACCTGACCATGCCGAGGAAGGGCGGGGAAGAGGCGCTGGCAGACATGCGGGCCATGGGCTTCCTCGCTCCGGTGATCCGCTGGAGCGGCTACACGTACCAGGAAAACCCCCAGGAATCCCCCACGGCCTTCCTGCGCAAGCCTTTCAGTGCGGATGACCTGCTGGCGGCCGTGCAGAAAACCCTGGCCGGAGTCCGTTGACTTCAGGACCCGATGAGGAGCGAAGCACGCTCACCTGAGCCGGAGCCGTCGGTCTTCAGTTGACCAGCGTCCCCACGGGCTCGCCGTTGACTGCAGCCACGAGGTTGCCGGGCTTGTTCATATCGAATACGAGGATGGGCAGCTTGTTGTCCATGCAGAGGGCGATGGCCGGCGCATCCATGACCTTCAGCCCCTTCTCGAGCACATCCTGGAAGCTGATGTGGTCGAAGCGGGTCGCGGTGGGGTCCTTCTTCGGATCGGCCGAGTAGATGCCATCCACATTGGTCGCCTTCATCACCACTTCGGCGTTCACTTCATTGGCCCGCAGGGCAGCCGCGGTATCCGTGCTGAAGTAGGGATTGCCGGTGCCTGCGCCGAAGATGACCACGCGGCCCTTCTCCAGGTGGCGGGTCGCCCGGCGGCGGATGTAGGTCTCGGTCACCTTGGGCATCTCCAGCCCCGACAGGGTGCGGGTGTGCACGCCCTTGTGCTCCAGGGCGTCCTGGAGGGCCAGGGCGTTGATCATGGTGGCCAGCATGCCCATGTGGTCAGCCGTGGTCCGGTCCATGCCCTTGGTGGCGCCCGCCACGCCCCGGAAGATGTTGCCACCGCCGATGACGAGACCCACTTCCACGCCCATCTCCCGGATGATCTTCACCTGGTCGGCGATCATGGACACCACGGCCGGATCGATCCCGCCCTTCTGCTCACCCATGAGGGCTTCGCCGGACAGCTTGAGGAGGATGCGCTTGTATTTCATCGGGAACTCCAGGACCTAAGGTAGAGCCTAGCCCAAAAAAAGGGCGGCACGGATGCCGCCCTCGTTCGGTTGAACGGAATCCTACTTGGCGGCGGCCACTTCAGCAGCGAAGTTCTCGCTGCGCTTCTCGAGGCCCTCGCCCATGATGTACTTGGTGAAGCGGCGGATGCTGAGCTTCTCGCCGATCTCCGCAGTCCTCTGGGAGAGGTACTGCTGGATGGTGAGGTCGGGATTCATGATGAAGGGCTGCTCGAGGAGGCAGACCTCCTTGAAGATGCTGTTCATCTTGCCTTCGACGATCCGTTCGATGATGTTGGCGGGCTTGCCGGTGGCCAGGGCCTGCTCGGTGGCGATGCGCTTCTCGGTCTCCAGGAACTCCGGGGTGACCTCTTCCTTGGTGACGAATCGGGGCGCAGGATCGGCGGCGGCAATGTGCATCGCGATCTCCTTCACCAGGCGCTGGAAGGCCTCGGTGCGGGCCACGAAGTCGGTCTCGGAGTTCACTTCCACCAGCACGCCCACGCGGCCGCCGGGGTGGATGTAGGCCTCCACAATGCCTTCGGCGGCGATGCGGTCGGCCTTCTTGGCGGAGGCGGCCAGGCCCTTCTTGCGGAGCCATTCGTTGGCCTGCTCCATGTCGCCATTGCTCTCTTCCAGGGCCTTCTTGCAGTCCATCATGCCGAGGCCGGTCTTCTCGCGCAGTGCCTTCACGTCTAGGGCGGTGAATGCCATGGGTCGTCTCCTGATCGTTGGGGATTCAAACCATCAGCCATCAGCGGGAGCACCACCGATGGCTGACGAATGGTTGGGTAAGGGTCTAGCCCTCGACTTCCATTTTTTCGGCCATCATTTTCTTCATCTCGTCACTGTCGTTCTTGTCCTTGAAGGAGTGGCGACCTTCGAGAATTGAGTCGGCGACGCGCTCGGAGAAGAGCAGGATGGAGCGGATGGCGTCGTCATTGGCGGGGATCACGTAGTCCACCATGTCGGGATCGCAGTTGGTGTCCACGATGCCCACGACCTTGATGCCGATCTTCTTGGCCTCGGTGACCGCGATGTCCTCGCGGTGCGGATCGATGACGAAGATGATGTCAGGCAGCGAGCGCATGTCGCGGATGCCGTGGAAGGAGGCCTCCAGCTTCAGACGGGTGCGGTTCAGGGTGAGCAGCTCCTTCTTGGAGAGCAGGGCCGTGCGGGCCGGATCAGCCAGGGTGGCCTCGATCTCGCGGAACTTCTCCAGGCTCTTCTTGATGGTGGTGAAGTTGGTGAGCATGCCGCCCAGCCAGCGATTGTTCACGTAGAAGGCGCCACAGCGGGCGGCCTGCTCGGCGATGAGCTCCTGGGCCTGGGGCTTGGTGGCCACGAAGAGGAAGTTCTTCCCTTCGCTGGCGGACTTGGTGAGGAAGTTGGCGGCGGTGTTCCAGAGACGCAGGGTCTTCTGGAGGTCGATGATGTAGATGCTGTTGCGCGCCCCGAAGATGTACTTCTTCATCTTGGGGTTCCAGCGCTTGGTCTGGTGGCCGAAATGGGCACCGGCCTCGAGGAGTTCCTTCATCTGGATGGCAGCCATGCTGGCCTCCCTGGTCAAGCGGCGCATACGGGTGAAGGGGCGCCGCGGGTGGGATGAAAGGCGTTGGGTTGAATCCCTTCGCCCGATTCGTCCGCCCAATAGAGGGCATTGGGTGCGGACCGGAAAAGCAGAAGGGGGACCCGAGGATCCCCCTTCCAGAGACAGACTAGCGCTTGCTGAACTGGAAGCGGCGACGGGCTGCCCGGCGACCGGGCTTCTTGCGCTCCTTCATGCGGGGATCGCGGGTCAGGAGACCGGCGCCGCGCAGCATGGACTTGAGCTGGTCGTTGTAGCTCAGCAGGGCGCGGGAGATGCCCATGCGGATGGCCGAGGCCTGGCCAGCGGGGCCACCGCCGGTGACGCTGATGATCATGTCGAACTTGCCGTCGAGGTCGGCCAGCACCAGGGGCTGGTGGACCATCATGCGAAGCACGGCGTTCGGGAAGTAGTTCTCGAGGCTGCGGCCGTTGACGGTGATCTTGCCGGTGCCGGGGCGGAGGAAGGCGCGGGCGGCAGCGCTCTTGCGACGACCGGTACCGTAGTTGTGGGAAATGGCCATGGAGTCCTCGCCTCTACTTCTGGATGGTCATGATCTGGGGCTGCTGGGCGGACTGATCGTGCTCGGGGCCAGCATAGACCTTGAGCTTGCGATACATCGCCCGGCCCAGGGGGCCCTTGGGCAGCATGCCCTTGACGGCGCTTTCGATGATGCGTTCGGGGAAGGTGGTCGCCAGGACCTCGGCGCGAACTTCCTTCATGGAGCCGGGCTGGGTCGTGGTCCGGCGGTACATCTTCTGCACGCCCTTCTTGCCCGTCAGGACCGCCTTCTCGGCATTGATGACGATGACGTGGTCGCCGGTGTCGAGGAAGGGTGTCCAGGTGGGCTTGTTCTTGCCCGACAGGACATCCGCCACGGCGGTGCTCAGGCGGCCCACGGGAATGCCGGCGGCATCCACCAGGAACCACTGGCGCTTGAGTTCATTGGCTTTGGGGAAGTACGTGCTCATGGCCTGCTCCGAAATCACGCTTGCGCTGCGCAGACACCACCCCAGGGGTGGCGAATCCACAGAAGGGAAAGCTTATCGTTGACTGGCTGGAGGGTCAAGCCGGGATTTCTAGGCGGTGGCCCCTGACAGCCGCCACAGCTCCTGGGCGATTCGCGAGGCGGCCATGCCGTCCACCAGCGCCATGCCGTCGCGCACCTGCTCTTGTCGGTTGTCCTGGCCTTCGGGCCCCAGCCATTGGGTCAGGGCCTCCCGCACGATTCCAAGGTCGGCCTCGGGTCCCACACCCAGGTCGAAACAGCCGTTGGCGATGGCCAGATCCGACAGAATGCCATGCTGGCGCTCGTTCTGGCCCCATACGGCGGCCGGAATGCCCATGCACAGGGATTCGGCGAGGGTGACCCCGGCCGAGCACCAGATGGCGTCGAAGGCCGGAATGCGGCGGGTGAGCTCTGGAAGGCCGCGGACCACCGTGCAGCCGGGGAAAGGATCCCCCTCGATGCCGTTGGGGGCGAGCAGGGTGCAGGCGCCGCGCCAGCGGTCCTCCGCGGCGAGGTGGGCCAGGGTGTCGAAGGCTTTCTGCGCCAGGTTGGGACCGTCGCTGCCGCCGAAAGTGATCAGCAGCTTGTGGACCGCCAGGGGCTGCAGCGGCATGCGCTTGGGGCGCAGCTCCAGGGCCGTCCTGTCCACCACGATGAAGCTGGAGCCACGCAGCACACGGCAGGCGCCGGAGGTCGTTTCGAAGGGGCGGACCTTGCGTCCATTCACGACCTTCACGGGATGATCCGGCCACCGGATGCCTTCCAGGAAGGGCTGGAAGAGCAGGTCGGCGGTTTCATGCGCGTCCGTGTCGTCCTCCAGCACGGCGACTTTCAGCGGACGCATGGACTGGAGGAAGCCCGCCGTGGTGTCCCACTGGTCCACCAGCACGACCGAAGCACGGGATTTCAGGGCTTCCGGCAGCGCCTGGTGGAGATCCTCCCCGAGGTCGTGCGCCTCACAGGGCAGGGCCTGATCCAGAAAGGGATGGGTGCCGCCACCCACGCGCCGGGCCCGGGCATCGCCGGTCACGGCCAGGCAGGCCTGGCCACCGAGGGCGCGCCAGGCTTCCTGGAGGGCGAGGGCCCGGGCCACATGGCCCAGCCCAAGGCGCAGATCAGCGTGGACGCGGAGGATCAGCAGGGGGGACATGATCCGGTGAGTCTACCCGTCCTGACAACGGAAGGGGAAGAGTGATCTGGCTCGCCCCTTCTCTTCATGAAATGCTGATGCGGTCCCCGGGAGAACCCCATGTCTGATGTCTTCCTGACGCCCGCCCCCGGCGCCAAGGCTGCCAAGGTCTGCGGCATCCTGGCCATTGTCTTCGCGGCGACCTGCGTCGGGTTCCCCGTGGCCCTGGTGCTGGGGATCGTGGCCATCGTGCAGCACGGCAAGGCCAAGCGTCTCGCCAAGGCCCAGCCAGAGGCGTTCGCGCCGGTCCCGGCCACCGGGCTGGTGACGGGCATCATCGGCCTCGTGCTGTCGGTCCTGCTGATTCCAATGGTCGGTGTCGTCGGGGCCATCGCCATTCCCGCCTTCATCACCCAGCGCGATCGGGCCAGGTCCGCGGCGGTGCAGGCGAACCTGAAAACGGCGGTGGCGCAGGCCGAACAGACCGTCTTCGAGATGCAAGCCAAGGCTCCGGGCCAGGTGCCCTCCCAGGAATCGGTCATCCGCGCCCTTTCCGCCGATCCCACGATCCTGTCCCTCCACAATCCCTTCTCTGGTTCGGCTCCGGCCTTCCAGCTCGGCCGGTCCGGCCCCCTGGGCACGGTCATGGTCTATGCCGACCAGGAGGAGGCGGGTGGCGTCACCACCTGGTCGGTCCAGTTCCGCGCCCAAGTGCGGCGGCTCGGGATGGAAGAGACCCTGCGGGGCGAAGTGATCACCCGCACCCAGGAGCATGTCCAGAGACATACGGAGGATGGCTGGCAGGTAGTGCAGCCGACGGTGGAGGTCCAGCCACCGGTCGAGCCCCCGCCGGCCGCAAAGAATTGAGGCATTGAAGCCCCTTCCCTGGTCCCCTGACACCAAGGGAAGCCCCTACGGGAACGGGTGCCCCTCGGCGAACCCAGGTTGTGGATCCGCGATCACGGGCGCTTCGGCCAGGGGCCAGCCATCGGCGAAGTAGGCCTCCTTGTAGCGCACGTACCGGGTCCAGACGCTGCCCACCAGCTGGCGCTGAGCTTCGCTGAGGGGACCCTTCACCGTCGCGGGCCAGCCCGCGACCAGGCTGTGGGGCGGCGCCTGGAACCCTTCCCGCACCAGGCTGCCCGCGGCCACCAGGCAGCCCTCGCCGATCTCGGCGCCATCCATGATGGTGGTGCTCATGCCGATGAGGGCGCCTCTGCGGATGATGCAGCCATGCAGCATCACATTGTGGGCGATGCTCACTTCGTCCTCGATGAGCAGCGGCCACTTCTGGTTGGTCACATGCAGGCAGCAGGCGTCCTGGATGTTGGTGCGCGCCCCGATGCGAATCCAGTTCACGTCGCCGCGGATGGCACAGTTGAACCAGATGCTGGCGTCATCGCCGACGGTGACGTCGCCCAGCACCAGGGCGCTGTCCGGCAGGAACACGCGCGAGCCGATGCGGGGGACCATGCCTTGGAAGGGGCGGATCATGGGCGTTCTCCAAAGTGGAAGTCTATCCGAGCCTCCTTTCGCCCCCCTGAACCTCCCCGGGCGATGGATGTGATGAAAGGCATTCACGGGAAGGCTCTGGAGCCCGCTTCAGTTCGGTACTCTGGATGGCTATGTCTGATGAGCTCATCCCCACCCGTCGGTCCTTTCCGGCCGACGATCCGATCTTCGCCCTCAATTCCGAAGCCCAGGCCCGGAAAGCGGCGGGGGAGTCCATCCTCAACGCCACCGTGGGCGCCCTGCTGGATGAGGCCGGACAGCTGGTGGTGCTGGATCCCGTCATGGACCTCTGGCGCGACCTGACGGCCCTGGAGGTGGCACCCTACGCGCCCATCGCCGGAGATCCCGCCTTCCTCCTGGCCCTGGTCCGGCGACACTGGCCCCTGCTTGATTCGGCTGGCGCCGCCTGTGCCACACCCGGGGGCAGCGGGGCCCTGGCGATCTCGCTCCGGAACTTCCTGGAACCAGGACAGGCCGTACTCACCACCGCACCTTATTGGGGGCCCTATGCCACCCTGGCGGCTGAGAGCGGCATGGCGCTGGTGACCGCGCCCTGGCCCGACCAGGGCTCGGCGCTGGATGTTGAGGCCTGGGAGGACGCACTGCGCGCCCTGATGAAGACCCAGGGCCGGGTGCTGCTCTGGTTGAACGACCCCTGCCACAACCCCACGGGGCGGAGCCTCTCCGAGGCCGATCGTGCCGCGCTGGCGGAGCTCCTCCGGGCCGTGTCCCACCTGGGGCCGGTCACCCTCCTTCTGGACTTCGCCTACCTGGACTACACGCGGGAGCCCGAGAGCGTGACCGCGGCTTTGACCGACTACGCCGCCCTGGGGGCCGAAGGCCGGGTGCTGGTGGGCGCCTCCCTCTCGGTCTCGAAATCCCTGACCCTGTATGGAGGCCGCTGCGGAGCCCTGGCCTTCCCCTGGTGTGCCGATCCGGCCCTCCAGGCGGCGCTGACCCAATCCTGCCGGGGCACCTGGTCCAATTGCGCCAAGGCACCGCAGGCCCTGCTGCTGAGGCTGACCAGGGATGGCCAGGCCCAGGAGCGCCTGGCCGCTGAACATCGCCACTGGTCCGGGGTGCTGGCGGCCCGGGCCGCCTCGCTCGACGAGGGCCTGGTCGGGGTTGGCCTGGGGGCCCTCCACTGGATGGGCGGGTTCTTCGTGTGCGTGCCGGTGCCCGACCCCGATGCGGTGTGCGCCTGGATGCGGGCCGAAGGCGTCTTCACCGTGCCTCTGCCGGCTGGCCTGCGGGTGGGGCTCTGCGGGATGCGGGCCGCCGAGGCCCCCCGGCTCGCCCAGACGCTGCGCCAAGTTCTGGATCACCGCTGATTCAGGCTTGGATTGGCCTCAATCCTGGGGTATTCTGATCGGCCGTGGGCGTATAACTCAGCGGTAGAGTGCTACCTTCACACGGTAGAAGTCCCAGGTTCGAATCCTGGTACGCCCACCACTCGAAACAAAGGCCCTGATCGTGATCGGGGCCTTTTCTGCTCAGCAGTGTCTGTCCTCAATGCCTTCGGGAGCTTCCCATGCCACTGATCCTCGCCACCCAGGTTCGCGCCGGAATGATCGTGAATTTCGAGAACGAGCTCTGCCGCGTCATCAGCACCGAGCACCAGACCCCCGGCAACCTGCCCGCCCGGGTCCAGGTGAAGATGAAGCGCCTCAAGGATGGCATCAACCGGGAGAACCGCTTCGGCAGCTCCGACAAAGTGGACAAGGCCAGCCTCGAGCAGCACGTGCTGGAATTCCTCTACGAGGACGGCAACAGCCTGGTCTTCATGAACAACGAGACCTACGAGCAGATCGAAGTCAGCAAGGAAATCCTCGGCGACGACATGGTCTTCCTCGAGCCCAACATGCAGGTGGAGATCGAGTTCTACGAGGGCCAGCCCATGGGCGCCACCCTGCCTCCCAGTGTGGTGCTGGAGATCCTGGAGACGGATCCCGTCATGAAGAACGCCAACGCCACTGGCTCCTACAAGCCCGCCAAGCTAGACAACGGCATCACCGTGGGCGTGCCGCCCTACATGGAAGCGGGGCAGAAGATTCGCGTGAACACGGTGGACCGGACGTTCATGGAGCGAGTGAAGTAGCCACCAGCACCATCGGCAGAGAGGTCTTGCGTATCGCCGGAGGCGATACCAAGAGGATTCGCGTGAACACGGTGGACCGGACGTTCATGGAACGGGTGAAGTAGCCACCAGCACCATCGGCAGAGAGGTCTTGCGTATCGCCGGAGGCCATACCAAAAGGATTCGCGTGAACACGGTGGACCGGACGTTCATGGAACGGGTGAAGTAGCTACCGCACGTCCTCAATAAATTCTGGACCACTGCTAATGGAATGGTCCCGTGGTTCCGAGTAGACAAGGGATAGATCACCTCGTTGGGTGTTGAGTCAGATCATAATTGTGGTGGTTTGATTCTTTTGAATTCACGTAGCTAGGCAGAAGCGGCCTGGGCTTTGTCCCGGATGAATTTTCCAGGACTAAATTCCCACCTCGCGGTAAAGTACTGGTCGCCCGGTCCCCGGGAGCGTGACCTTGGTCACAATCGATGGGGAATGTGCGATAACTGTCTGGTTGATCCGGTGGAGTCCCATGCCTCAAGCAGTCGTCAATCTCAGACGGATCGAGTTTCTGGCGGGCCTGCCGATGAACGCGGCCGAAGAGATGGCCAGCATCGCGGAAATGCGCCGGTACGTGGATGGCGCCCGCGTCTACACCCAGGGGGACCAGATCCCGGGCGTGTACGTGGTGGTGAAGGGCGGGCTGAAGGTCTTCCGCACGGATGGTCGGGGACGGGTCCAGGTGCTTCAGTTCCTGAAGGTGGGGGACTGCGTGGGGGAAGTGCCGGTCTTTGATGGCGCACCCACCCCCTCAAGTGCCGAGGCACACGGTGAGACCGAATGCTGGCTCATTCCTCCTGCCCCTCTCCGCCAGATCGTGCACCGCCATCCGGAAGTGGCCGAGATGATCATCCACCACTTCACCGCCAAGGTGCGCCATCTGGTGACCCTGGTGGAAACCCTCAGCCTCCACAGTGTCCCCGAGCGCGTCGCCCAGTTGCTGCTCGAGGCCCACGATTCCAATCCGGTGCGGTCCCTGGTGGAATTCCAGGAGACCCAGGAGGACCTGGCCCAGTGCATCGGCGCCAGCCGCGAGGCCTTCAGCCGAGCCCTGCGCCTGCTGACCGATCTTGGCCTCATCCAGAGCACCTTCCCTGTGGTGCGCATCCTGGACCTGGGGAAGTTGCAGCGGTACGCCAAGGGCTGAGCCTGGTTGGCACCCGCATCGAATGGCGATTTCGGAGCTGTGGCTACAGGACTGACAGGTACCGGACCTGGGCCCCGGCCGCCGTGCCGCCGGGTTCGACCCAGGCGAAGACATCGGCTTTGGCCAAGGTGACGAGGTCGGCCGGACCCCCACCGGGCAGTGGTTCGAGAACGCCCTCCACCAGTCGGCAGGGATGCATCAGGGGGCGGTCACCCTTGTGCTTCACGGCGACCCTCAGCGGGGCGTGGCGCCAGGGATCGGGCCGAGTGCGGCCTTCGAGCCTGGCCAACGCCAGCGGCAGGAAGAGCAGGGCGTTCAGGTAGGCAGAGACCGGATTTCCCGGCAGTCCCAGAACCAGCAGATCGCCCAGCAGGGCCGCCAGCATGGGCTTGCCGGGCTTGAGCCGGATCTTGTGGAAGAGGATGGTGGCGCCGAGCTCCTTCAACACCGAGGGCAGGTGATCGTGCTCGCCCATGCTGACCCCACCTGAGGTGATCAGGATGCGGATGTCCCCGGCATGGACCAGGGCCGCAGCCAAGGTGGCAGGATCGTCCGGCAGCGCGGGGCGGAGCTCCACTTCGGCCCCCAGGGTGTGCGCCAGGGCCGACAGCATGGGGCCGTTGGAATCACGGATCTGGTGAGGTGCGGGCACCGCGACGAGCTCGTTGCCTGTGGACGCCACGGCCACCCGGATGCGCCTGGCTGCGGGCTGGAATAGGCCCTCCATGGCCAGAAGGGCCACCCGGGCAGCGTTGAGGGGGGCTCCGGCGGCCAGCAGCAGGTCACCGGCCTTCGCATGCTCACCCCTGGGCCGCACATGGTCGCCGGGCGAGGGATCGATCCGGGGGCGGACATGATCCCCCAGCGCCTCGATCGCTTCCACGGGCACGATGGCATCGGCGCCGGCGGGCAGCGCCGCGCCGGTCATGATCCGGACCGCGGTGCCAGGGACCACCTCGAAGAGCGAGGGATCATCGCCCGCGAAGAGGGTGCCGAGGTTCCGGCGTGGCGACCGGCCTTCCGAAGCCCGGAGGGCCACGCCATCCATGGTCGCGAGAGCCATGGCGGGATCATCCCGCCCGGCGCGCACGGAGGGCAGCGAGGGTGCGGGCAGCGCCTCCCATAGTCGCGTCAGGGCCTCATCCAGGGGCAGCAAGTCCGGTTGATCGCAGCTCATGCTCATTTGGCGCCGCGCAGCTCCGCTTCCTTCAGGTGCCGGATGTCCATGAGCTGGAGGTCCCGGATGGTGGCTTCCGTCATGGAGGTGGTCACCTGGGTCTTCACGGCGCCCCAGGCGTCGTGCAGCGGGCAGGGATGGTCCCCGCCACAGTTGGGAAAGCCCATGACGCAGCCCTCCATGGCGTCGGCGCCTTCCAGGGCGGTCACCACCTCCCCGACGGTGATGCGATGGGAGGGGCGGGTCAGACGGAAGCCGCCCTTGGGGCCGCGCACGGATTCCAGGATGTCCGCCTGCACCAGGCCCTGGAGGATCTTGGCGAGGTAGGGGCCCGGGAGCCCCAGCTTCGACGAGAGATCCTTCGCCAGACTGTAGGTGCCATCTTCAGGGAGAGCCGCCAGGGCCCTCAGTGCGTAACCAGTGGCAGTGGAAAAGAGCATTCCGGAATCCTTTTTCTGATTTGAGCATCAGCCTTGGGGATTCCGGAGTCCAGCCCCATTGTGACCTTCATCCGCGCAGCGCCCACCACAGCAGGAGCACCCCGGCCACGCTCAGGCCCCCCTCCCGCCAGCCCAGCACCCGGGCCGGGATGGGCCGGTAGGGGACCAGGGCGCGGCCGTACAGCAGCAGGACCCAGCTGGTCCACAGGATCCCCGCGAGCCCTCGCGGGGCCAGCAGCAGCGCGGAGCACCCCAGCAGCAGCAGGTGGAGGACATGGACCGGGATCCGCCGCCGCCGCAGCTCCGTGGCCTCGACCTGGTGGGCCTGTCCCAGGATCCGGCGCACATGGGCCAGGTTGGCGGCCCCGACCAGGGTGACGAACAGCCAGGCCCGACCCGCTTCGGCGGAACCTCCACCACCCGCCAGCACGAGTCCCGCCGCGAGGCCCGCGAACGCGCCCTGGGCGGCCATCTCCACCGGCAGGGACCGCACGGCCCGGCCCAGATCCGCTCGCAGGGCGAAGACCACCAGCGGGGACACCAGCGCCAAGGGGATCAGGAACCGGTGATCTGAAAGGAGCAGGGCGGCCAAGCCGAAGCCGCCGGCGCTGGCGCCAAGCAGGACCAGCGCCCGGAGCTGGACCGGGTCCCGCTGGCCGTTCAGCACCCGGCGGAGGGGCGGCCGGCAGAGGAAGCAGGCCAGCGCGGCCAGCGCCAGGCACAGCCCGGCGCGGCTGGGCCGGAGCAGCAGGCCCAGCACCATGGGGAAGCCCAGCATGAACCAGCTGCCGTGTTCGGCCGGGAGGAGGGTGCGCAGGGGCGGGAGGAAGCGGGTCATTTCGGTTTCCTAAGTCCGAAATATAGTCTGACCCCAGTTGTCTGGCTGGACCATGCGTCCGGTCACATCTCGGAGGCGATGAGCCGCAGCCCTTCCAGGGCCTCCTCCATGCCGAGGAAGACCGGCAGTCCGGCGGCCCGGAGTTCCTGTCGGTAGAGGTCAAAGAGGGAGCCCCCCTCCACAGCAAGACCCAGCCACTTGCCCGAGGCCCGGGCCAGGGTGGTCAACTCGGAAGCGAAGGCCTGGATGGCTTCGACCCCTGAGGTATCCAGTCGGATGGTGAGGGGCACCAGGCCCATGACCACCACGTCCGCCTCGGAAGCCAGGAGCAGCCGGGCCATGGCGAGGTAGGCCGCTTCGTTGGCCATGGGGGTGAGGTCCAGGGGCAGGCGGGCACTCACCAGGCCGTCGAGACCCTGAGTCTCGATGATGGCGGCGAGGACGGAAGTCTCCTGTTCGGTCAGGCGGGCGCCGCGGAAGGGACCGTGAAGCAGATCGGCCGAGGCCACCGATTCGAAGCCTGCGTTGGTCATGACCGCCACCGAGTGGGGCCGGCCCTCGGGGTAGGTGCCGAGCCAGGTGAGGGCCGCATCGAAGGCCTCCATGCGCTCGGCGAGCAGCACACCCGCCCGGCGCAGCAGGCTGGCCTGCAGCGCGTGATCGCCTGCCAGGGCGCCGGTGTGGCTGCTGGCGGCGGCCATGCCCTCCTGGCTGCGACCGCCCTTGTACAGGAGGACCCGGCGACCCGACGCGCGCAAGTGGCGGGCAGCCTCCGCCGTCGCCTGCAGGTCGCCGGGAGCGAAGCCTTCCAGGTAGAGGCCCACGACCTTCACCGCCGGATCCGAGGCAAAACCCTGGAGGAAGTCCGAGCAGCGCACGTCCAGCTGGTTGCCGATGGCCACCGCCGCGCGCAGGCCCAGCTCGGCCCTCCGGCTGAGGCGGGTGATGAGGAAGGCGCCGCTCTGGCTCACCAGGGCCACGTGACCAGGCCGGGCCTGCAGGGGCAGCTTCACGCCGGGGATGAAGAAGGTATTGAGCGCCTGGTCGGGGCTGAAGAGGCCCAGGCCGTTGGGGCCCACCACGGCTGGTGTCCATTTCCCGGCGTGGCGGTGCTCATCCAGACAGGCCATCAGCCGCCGGCCGAGACCCCCCGTGTCCGCCCCGTCCCCCAGTCCCCCGGCCACGAGGTACACCACCGAGGCCCCGCCGCCTTGACGGCAGAGCTGCTCCACAGCCTCCACGGTCTGCGCGGCGGGCAGGGAGAGGATGAGCTGATCGGCGGGAGCCCCGGCGAGCTCGGCCACGGACTCCAGGCAGGGCAGGCCCAGGAAGGCCTGCAGCCCCGGCTTGATGAGCCGCAGGGCGCCCGGCGGCAGGCTGGAGCCCTGCACGTTCTCCAGGATGATGCGCCCCACGGTGCCTTCCCGGCTGGAGACGCCGGCGAGCACCAGGCTCCTGGGGTTGAGCAGGGCCTGGTACCAGGACGGATCCGGGGTGGACCTGACCTGAGTAGTTGTCGCCTCGATGGTTCCGACGCCGTCCAGGGCCGTGGGAAGGCCCTCTGGATCCAGTACCACCGGGTTGAGCTCGAGCAGGGTGACGCCCTCCCGTTCCAGACCCTCCACGGCGCGCCAGAGGCCCTCAAGAAAGGCCAGCAACCTGGGCTCATCCGTGAGGGCTTCGGTGCCGCGCTGCCGGCCGAGCCAGGTGCGGCCCAGCCAGTGGTCGCACAGTTCCGCGAAGGCCTGGCCAGGGGTGACCTGGGCGGTGGGCCAGAGCAGCGGGGGCGCCAGGGCGGCCCAGGCATCGGCCTGGAGGCCGCCGATGCCGAACACCACCAGCCAGCCCGCTTCCGGGTCCCGCTTCAGGGAGACAAGGGCTTCCGTGGGCAGCCCGGTCAGCCGCTTGAAGGCCACCCGCTCGCAGACCAGGCCGCCAATCCAGGGGTGCTCCGGGACGCGCCGACGCATCTCCTGTGAGGCGGCTTCCAGACCAGCGCGATCGAAGGTTCCGAAGTGCACCGCGCCCTTGTCCGACTTGTGCCAGAGCTGCTCCGCGATGCCCTTGAGCACGATGGGCTCACCGGGCGTGAAGGGCAGGGCACCGGATTCCAGGAAGCCGTGGCGGGGCACCCGCAGGCCCGCCGTGGCGAGCAGGCCGTAGGCCCGCCCCTCATCAAGAAAGCCCTTGGCTCGCTGCATCACACGTCCTCTGCTTTCCTGGCCGGAGCGCCTGGTAAAGGAACCGGGGTCGATCCCACCGCACCCAAGCCCAGCCCGTGGCTGCCTGGAGTCATGTCCACCTCGGTCCTCAGCACGCCGGAAGTATGTTGGGCGGGGCGCGTGCCCAGGGTCACAGGGCGGCCTCTGAACGAGGGCCGGGAGGACCAGGTCAGGCGAGGCCGGAATCGGTCTGACCAGCGGACCGGATGGGTCAGGTTACTCCTGTGTCACAAATCACAAGATTGTCATTATTGAACCACTAGGTGTCTCGAAAAGAATCCTATTTTGGCGTTTTTTCCGGCCTTGTTATGTATTTTTTAGCTGTATTTATTGCTAGTTACATTTGTTATGCGATTGTCATGAATTGGTAACGAGTTGGATCTTTTTAACTATTCAGGGATATACCAAACAGCATTCTCGCTCTTGAGGTCGATTGAAACGGGGATTAGTCTCGCAGCAGATCCTTCCATCGTTTTTGCCTCCCCTTGCATCCGGTCAGCAGCGATGCCCAGGAGGTTCCAGATGAGCAAGGAGCAGTCCGACCACCGAGTGAGAACCAGCAAAGTCGAAGCAGAGCTGTCCTAGCGGCCGAAACACCACTGAATGGCGAGATGAGGCGAAACATGAAACGACAAAACGCTGTGGCCCTGCTAGCCACCCTGATGACAGCCAGCGCCTGGGGCCAGGAGGTCAGCCTGTACGGGACGACCATGGCGCAGATGTGGAA